>CAZIWL010000168.1:0-8715 GCA_964542755.1 uncultured Anaerolineales bacterium | reverse complement strand
TCCAGGTCTTCGTCACCGTCTCACTAAAACGAAGAGTGGGGCCATCTTCTGACAGAATGAAACCCTGTTTGCCGACCTTGTCGAAGACCAGGCCCTTAGGAACGGTGTACGCCACTGACGCCGTGATATGGTCCGTCCCGGTAACCAAGCTCGTGTAGGTGAAGACAGCTTGCCCATCTACGTCAGTGACACGCGAATGCAGTGCGTCAGTCACCTGGAAGGTCACCGTGATGCCCTGGAGCGGCTCCACGCCTTGCGAGTAGTATACGGTGGCGATCACCCTATGGTCCGCGCCTATGCCGTTCGTCGCCTCGTCAGGTTCGACCGTCATTGCGCACGGAATCTTAGGCTCGGGGAGCGGGTCGCAGTTGCTAGCAACAGCATCGGAGATGGTCCTGGCTTCATCCCAAACATCACCGTCACCATCGAGCGGCTCTCCGTTCTGAAAATGCCAGATCGCCAGCTGGGCTGCCGCTCCGCTCCAGACGGTCCCGTAGTTGGGGTGCTGGATAATGCAGGCGACTTCAGACGAAATGATATCTGACTCGACCAGGGGAAGCCAAGTACTTGGGTCTGCATTCTCATTCGTTTCAATACAATGCCCCGAGTAGGGACCCGTCGCCTGCAAGCCTGCCTGCAAGTCAAGCATGTAGTATCCGGCCTCCGTCTGCCCCGAATCCAGGGTAACGTTGACCGAGTTGTAGACGTCGAGGAACCTGGCAGCCAGACAGTCCTCTGGAGACGTGTCCGCTTGTAGCGTCTCTCCAACCTCGTCCCACTCGAGCGGCAGCGGCCCAAACAGGTCCAGGCCATCATCCTCAGCACTCTTGAGGACGACCTCCTCCTCAGGCCCGGACTCGCGCACTGAGACCATCCCATCGGGCTCGACGCGTTCGGCAGCGAGCGCCGTTCCAGGCAGCAGTGCCACCACCGCCATTGGAACAGCCACCATCACCGCCACAAGGACAAATCTCTTCACCAGACTATGCATCCGCCTCATTGTCGTCCTCCTCTGAGCACTACTTCCCCTCACGTCAAGCCCCCCCGCTGCACCCAACACCCGCTCGCCCGCCGTCGTATTGGCCATTCCCCATCGCCTCCGCGAAGATCCCACTACGCCACCACCTCAAGCGCCCGCCCAACCCGCTGCACCAAATCCTGCGGCACGAACGGCTTCGTCACATAATCCGCAACGCCCGTCAAATCCATCCCCCGGCTCTCCACCCAATGGGGATCCAGCACCGTCAACACAATCACGGGAATATCCCTCGTCCGCGCATCCTCCCGCAACCGATGATAAACCTCCAACCCATCCACGTCCGGCATCATCAAATCCAGCAGCACCAGATCCGGCTTCGTCTGCCGCACCGTCTGCAGCCCTTCCTCGCCGCCGAGCACACTCACCAACTCGATATTGTGCCGCTCCAACGTGAACTTGATCAGACTCAGCATATCGATCTCGTCTTCGATACACACCACCGTCTTCTTTCCCGTCTCCTCCTTGCCGGCCAGCAACTCGTTCAACACCGGCACCAGCTGCTGGCGCATCTCCCAGATGCGGATGCAGGCATCCGCCCCGGCATCCAACACCGCATCCCGCCGCCCCTTGGGCTCCTCCATCGTCAACGCTATGATGTGCGCGCCGGGTGCAGCCGTGCGAAGTCGTTTTACGGCATCCGCACTATCGGCTTTGGGTGGCGCCACGTCCACCAGGATCACCTTCGGACCCTCAGCCCGGGCCACGCTCTCCGCGTTCTCGTCATCGTGAGCGCCCAGAATCGTAGCCTTGGGCAGCGTTTCCGTCAGCCAGCGCTCGACCGAACGGTGAATGGCGTCATCCTCCTCCACAAGCAGGATGGACACGGCAGCGGCATCGAAGGCGATCATCTGGTCCTCTCCCTTCTCCTCGGTTTCGACGGCTGCTTCGGCATAAGCCTCCACCACCTGCTCAAGGTCGCGCCCGTTTCCCACCTCGCCAATCTCGGCCCCCAAGAAGGCCGTCAATGCCTCAAGATCCGGGAACTTGTGCTCGCCCGGGCCATGCAGGTTTTCCAGACTAAAACGCCACCTGGAAGCGGGATCGGGCGGAAGGCTCCGGGTCTCCCAGAAGCGCAGCACGTAGGCATGGTGGCGCGGCAGCTCAACGTCAGTCGGCATGGGTCGTGTCCTCCAGTGACAGGCGTTCTCCTTCGAATCCATAATTGCCTCCCGATTATATCAAGCCACCGTCATGAGATCGTCATGAGGAGCGTCCATCCACCTCGCATTTCCGGCTAATCCCCGGAATCCCTGTCCTGGGGACGGGGAATCCGTTCTTGCACCGCCGATTGCGGTTCCAGTGCACCGTGAGAGGTCGTCGGCACGGGCGCCGTGGCGGCCCCGCCTCGCGGCTGGCCCACCCTCCGGCGTCCCATCGTTCCCAGCGCCAGCCTCTGATCAGCGCGATCCGATCCTGGCTGTCTTGAGAGTCCGAACACGAATCGTGGGCGGAGGCTGGTTGTGAATCGGTGGGGCTGGGCTATAATCCACGTTGGTCAAACGACACCATGAGCGCCGCGTCCAGGTTCGATGACATGAGGCAGGCCCTGACCGCTGCGCTCCGGCATGATTGTCCGTAAGGAGAAAACCACCGTTGGACGTCCTTAGAAGACTGCTGAAGTACGTACGCCCGTATTGGAGAGCCCTGGTCGGCGTCAGCGTGCTCCTCCTCCTCAACACGGGGCTCAGTCTGCTCCCGCCGCTCATCCAGAGGCGCGTGGTCGACCGGGTCATCGGGGAGGGGAATCTGTCGATGCTCGGCGCCCTGATCGGCGCGTTGATCGCTATCCACGCTCTGTCCCGGCTTGTCGATTTTGGAGACCTCTACGTGCGCCACGCCATCGGGGCCCGCTTCATCTTCGACCTCCGCGTCCGCATTTACGAACACCTTCAGCAGCTCTCCCTCGCCTTCTACGAGAAGACCTCCACGGGCGAGTTGATGTCCCGGGTGACCAACGACGTCGAAGCCCTGGAACAGTTTGTGACCCACGGGGTGGCCCTCACGCTGGTCGATCTCTTGCGCCTCGTCGGAGCGTCCGCCGTCCTCCTGGCGCTCAATTGGCGCCTTGCGCTTGTGATGCTCGTTCCCTTGCCGCTCATGGCCGGCGGCCTGTGGATCTTCAACCACCGCGCACGGCCGATCTACCGGCGCGTCCGGGACCGTCTGGGGGACATCAATGCCTCGCTCCAGGACAAGCTGGCGGGCATTCGGGTCGTGCAGGCATTCGAACGCGAGGAGGAGGAGCTCCGCAGCTTCCGCGAGGTCAGTCGCAACTACCTCGACGAACGGGTCGATGCCATCCGCACCTGGTCCATCTTCTTCCCTGCCCTCCATTTCATCTCCGCGCTGGGCGGTGCCCTTGTCCTGGGTTTCGGCGCCCGCATGGTCGTCAACGGAGGGCTAACCCTGGGGACCTTGGTCGCCTTTCTATCCTACATCGTCTCCTTCTATGAGCCCCTCCGACGGCTCACTGAGGTCGATAACACGTTCCAGCAGGCCATTGCCGCCGGCGAACGTATCTTTGAGCTCCTCGACACCCGATCCGAGATCCAAGATCAGCCTGGGGCGGTCATCCTTGAGGAGATCGAGGGCGACGTTGCCTTCGACCACGTCCACTTTCGCTATGGGGAGGGGGACCAGGTCCTCAAGGACATCACGTTCCACGTCGCTCCCGGTGAGGTCGTGGCCCTCGTCGGCCCCAGCGGGGCGGGCAAGACGAGCATCGCCAACCTCGTCTGTCGCTTCTACGACCCCCAGCACGGTCACGTGCTCATCGACGGCCGAGACGTGCGCGACGTCCAGGTGCAGAGCCTCCGACAGCACATCGCCGTCGTCCTCCAGGATACCTTCCTCTTCAACACCACCGTGCGGGACAACCTGCGCTACGGGAAGCCGGACGCCAGCGAGGAGGAGATGGTCGCTGCAGCCGAGGCGGCTTACGCCCACGACTTCATCCAGGATCTGCCCAACGGCTACGACACGGCCATCGGCGAGCGGGGCGTGCGGCTGAGCGGCGGTCAGAAACAGCGGCTGGCGCTGGCGCGGGCCATCCTGGCCGACCCCCGCATTCTGATTCTCGACGAGGCCACCTCCTCCGTGGACGCCGAGGCCGAATACCTGATCCAGCAGGCCCTGGACCAGGTGCTTGAGGGGCGCACGGCTCTCGTCATCGCCCACCGCTTGAGCACGGTGCGCGACGCGGACAAGATCATCGCCCTGGAGGAGGGAAACATTCGCGAGGTGGGCAGCCACCGCGACCTCCTCGCCCAAGACGGCCTATACAGTCAACTGTATCAGCGGCAACTCGAGCTCGCGGGCGAGCGGTAGCACCTTCGGGCCCACCCCTAGTGTAACATACTTGACGGCTTCGGCCGTTCCGCCAACAACCCCGCACAGCCTACCTTTCAACGTAGTCGCTGAAGCGATCACTACGACCCTTGCCTTCCGTCCCGCTGCCCCGTAGCAGCGGCTGCAGCCGTTCCGTCAGTATCCCAGCACCGCGCCGCCCCTTCGCCTCCCGATAGCCTTTCCAACCAACCGTGCTATAATCAAAAATACCATAACCCATATCCAAACCCCCGGGAGGAGAATACCCGCTATGTCGACAGCCCTATACCTGGCCCTCAAGGAAACCTGGCGCAATCGAGGAAGATTCTTCCTCTTCTCCCTCGTTATCGCCCTCATCACCCTGCTCATCCTCTTCATCGCCGCCCTGGGCGAGGGCCTCGGTGCAGGCAACCGGGAGTACCTGGAGAACCTCGACGCCGACCTCCTCGTCTACCAGGACACGGCCGACCTCTCCATCGCCTCCAGCCGCATCGGCTGCACCACCCGTGACGCCCTGCGCTCCGTCAACGGGGTGAAGGCCGTGGGGCCCATAGGATTCTCCAGTGCCACCATTCCCGACGCAAACCGCGGTGAGGACCTCGGCGTCTCCCTCATTGGCGTCGATCCGGGGAGGCCCGGCGAGCCCCCCGTCACTGCGGGTCAGGGGCTGGAGCGTAGGAGCGCCAACGAGGCCATTATCGACCGTATGGTAGCGGACGTGACGGGCCTCCGGGTTGGCGATCGATTCCAGATTCGATCGCCCCAGGGCGGCGAGGATCAGCTCTACCTGTTGAAGGTGCTCGGCATCACGGAGAGCCAGATGTACGCCATCCAGCCCTCCATCTTTGTCCCCATCATCAAGTGGGATGAGATCCGTCCGCAGGCACGCGTCTCCGGCGGTGCCCAGGACCCCGCCTGCAACGTGGCCGCCGTCGAGCTCGACGATCCGGGCCAGATCGATGAGATGAGAGCTCGACTTGTTGCCCAGGTCCGCAACGTCGACGTAGTCAATCGCCAGACGGCCTGGGAGAACACCCCCGGCTACACGGCCCAGCAGCAGACGCTCAATACCCAGAACGGCTTCGCACTCCTCATCGGCCTCCTGGTAATCGGGGGATTCTTCCAGATCCAGACGCTCCAGAAGGTGCCGCAGATCGGCATGCTCAAGGCCATCGGCACGCCCAACAGGATTATCGCCCTGGCCTCGTTGGTGCAGATCGTGATCATCAATCTACTCGGGGTTCTCATCGGGGGCCTGGTGACCTTCGGCGTATCGCTCGCCTTCCCTCCGGGGATCCCCCTGGTCTTCGAGGGCCAGGCCATCGTGCGAGCCCTGGCCTCCATCCTGGTTATCGGCCCGCTGGGGGGCCTGCTATCCGTGCGGCTCTCGCTCCGCGTCGAGCCGCTCATCGCCCTGGGCCTGGGAGGGTAATCCAATGTCCAACAACGTAGCTACGGAAGCGCGCTCCGTCAGCAAGGTCTATGGTTCGGGAGCCAACCAAGTGAAGGCCATTGACGACGTCTCCTTCAGCGTGGAGCGCGGCGAGTTCGTCGCCCTGGTCGGACCCAGCGGATCGGGCAAGACCACCATGTTGGCGATGCTCGCCGGTCTCCTCCAGCCCAGCTCCGGGAGCGTGCTCATCGACGGCGAGGACCTGCTGGAGATGGGGGACGGGCGTCGAGCGGCATTTCGGCGTCGAAAGGTGGGTTTCACCTTCCAGGCGAACAACCTCGTCTCCTTCCTGACGGCCCTGGAGAACGTCGAGCTGATGCTCCGCCTTGCGGGACAGTACGATAGGCAGCACAGGAAACGGGCCCGGCAGCTCCTGGAGATGCTTGGGCTGGCGGACCGCATGCACGCCTTGCCGCGGGAGCTCTCCGGCGGTCAGCAGCAGAGGGTGGCTATAGCACGCTCCCTCATCAACAATCCCGCCGTCGTCCTGGCCGACGAGCCGACGGCCAGCCTGGACACCGAGCGTGCGTATCAGGTTGTCGAGACCATGGCCCACCTGGTCCACGAGCAAGGGCGGGCCGGCATCATGGTCACCCACGACCTCCGCATGGTGGAGTACACCGACCGGATCATCCATCTTCTGGATGGCAGACTGGAGCAGATCGTCACGCCCGATGACGACCTCTCCTGCCTCGCCGACCCCGGTTCGTGCCAGATGATCTCGGACGACGTCTTCGCGGTCGACAGCGATCAAGTCGCCGCGGCCGTCAGCTAAGGCCCGGCTTCGCCTTCACCGTCGGACAACCGTTGGATTAGGCGGACCATCAAGGCCTCCAGGGCTTCCTGGTAGCGCCAGAAGAGCCACGCCAGGCCAGCTGCACCACCGACCAGCGGAATCCACGCCCACAGGGGCAGGTCATCAGCCCTCGCTCCCACCCAGCAGGAGACGAAAACGCCAGGGAGCCTCCCCATCGTCACCAGGACCAGCATCCGCGGGATGGAGAGCGGACTCAGACCAATCAAGAAAGCCGTCACGTCGTCGGGCACGAAGGGGAAGAGAAACACCAGAAAGAAGAACCAGGGCCCCTGATCCGCCGTGATCCCGTCCCAGCGGGCCATCTCATCCTGCGGCACCAACGTCTCGACCAGCGGTCGCCCGCAGCGGCGCGCCAGCACCATCGCTATGGAGGTGCCAATCACGAGCCCGATCATACTGTAAAGCGTCCCTGCGGCTACGCCGTAGAGGTAGCCGTTCATCACCCCTACGAACTGCCCCGGAATCGGCGCCGCCACCACCTGAATCACGTTCAGCGCGATGGTTGCCACAGGGCCCCAGGGTCCCAGTCCCTCTACCCACCCCTGAAGCCCCTCTCGGTTGCCGAGCAGATCGAAAACGCCCTCCCACGAGAGCCAGAGCACAATTCCTGCCGCGAAGAGGGCTCCGATGGCGGCAGCGCCGGCGATCCACCGTCGGGGCCTCTCCGAATCCCGCGTCATGCCCCGTCACCAACGACCAGAAGCTCCTCGGGAGCAGAGGCCGGGCCCATGCCCATCGCAGCCAGAAATCCCGCGAAGATCAGGCCGGCAGTCACGGCAAAAAGGGTCGTGTAGGAGGTGGCCTCCAGCAGCCATCCGCCCAGCGTCGGCGCCAGCGTCAGCACGCCCATAATCGTGTTCCCCAGCCCGATATACGCCGGTCGGCGGTCATCCGGCGCGATCTCAAGCAGATAGTTGTAGAACCCTAACATCGTCGAGCTCTGGAAGATCCCCAGGGCTACGTAGACGACGGGGTAGGCCTGCGACAGCAACCCGCCGTCGGCCACGTGGGCGACCAGCGCGAATAGCGGCCCGAGAATGGACAGCGCGCTGCCGATGCGGATCGTATACCCTGGTCCCCAGCGGTCGCTGACCACGCCGAGCAATGCCCCGGCGGCGACCCCCGCCACCTGTTGTGCCGCGACGAACCCGCCCACCGCCGTCTCCGGGAGGTTCAGCACGTCGGTCGCGTGAACCACGTAGAAAGGGCTCGCCAGCGCGACCATGCCCACCAGGACCCGGCAGACCATCAGCCTGCGAAACGTTCGATCCTGCACCAGGGGTCTCAGCCAACCGTTCTGCTGAGTTCGGGCCCAAGCCTCCAGGTCGATCTCGGTTCTCGGCTCACGCAGGAGCACCAGGGCCACACTGGAGGGCACGAAGGCAACGCCGACCAGCGCGAACATTAGGGCGTAGGTATCCGGAAACCCCAGCCGCGGGCTTCCCAGAATCAGACTGATCACCCAGCCCACGCCCAGGCCCGCTAGCCCGCCAATCACCTGACCGATTCCGATCAGCCGCCCTCGTCGCTTCATCGGAATCGCCCGGGCCAGCATATCAAACCAGGCCACGCTCGCGAGCCCGTCCGTCAACGCGAAGATGCCCAGACAGACGAAGAAGAAAGTGAGCATCACGCTCGGGGCGTCGCCTAGGCCCAGCCACAGAGCGAGGGCCAGGAACCAGAAGGCGACGCGGCCGCTGAGCCCGGCCATCAAGTAGGGCTTCTTCCTCGGCTTGTCGCTGATCCAGTGGGCCGCAACGATCTGCGGCAGGAGCCAGCAGCCGTTCCACACCGTGGCTACGAGGCCAATGACCGGCGCGGACCGGGTGAACTGACGTACAAAGGCAGGAAGCACGCTATCCGGCCGCGCGAACGACAGGGCCACGTTGAAAAAGATGTAGTCGAGGACGAATGCGACAGAGTTCCAGCGGTAGTTAGAGGGATCGAGGTTGGTTCGTTTTTCCATAGCGCCCCAGTCTACCACGCGAGAGCGTTCCGTCAAGAGCACTCGCCCGGTGGGGTGTGCTAACGAGTTGTCGGGCATGCTCCTCGGTGCGTTGCACTTGATGGCCGTGTGCG
>CAZIWL010000167.1:6539-8754 GCA_964542755.1 uncultured Anaerolineales bacterium | reverse complement strand
CAAGTTTCTTCCATTCCAGAGTGGCGTGCGTGCGCGCCATGGACTTTCTCGCAAGCCTTCCCCTCCCACCCCCCATCTTTGACACCACCCCACCCCGGCGGTATACTATACGTCCTATCAACCCACAAAAACCATGACCGACTACCTTACTGACTTGCTGGACGCATACTGGTTCGCGCCGCCCGTGGCCCTCTGGCGCGCGGTCGAACTCCGCGCCGCCTCCGACGCCTGCCGCGCGGTCGAGCGCCCCCTGCTCGACCTCGGCTGCGGCGACGGCCTCATCGGCCGCATCCTCTTCGGCGGCCGACCCGTCGACGCCGGCATCGACCCGTGGAGCGGCCAGCTCCAGCAAGCCGCCCGCTCCGGCGTCTACCGCCGCGTCGACCGCGCCGTGGGCGACGCCCTGCCCTACCCCGACGACCACTTCGCCGCCGTCTTTAGCAACTCCGTCCTCGAGCACATCCCCGTCCTGGAGCCCGTCATCCGCGACGTGGGCCGCGTCCTCGAAACGGGCGGCCGCTTCATCTTCACCGTCCCCTCGGACGACTTCCGCCGCATGCTCGACGGCTACGCCCGCCGGGCCGCCGCCGGCGACCAGGCCGGAGCCGAGGCCTACGCCCAGCGGGTCGACCGCCGGCTGGAGCACTACCACTACCACACGCCCGACGAATGGCGCCAGCTCCTCGCCATCGGCGGCATGGACGTGATCGAGACCCACTACTACGTGCCCGAGCCCGTGGAGCGCTTCTGGGACCGCGCGAACCAGCGCTACGGCATCGGCCGCCGCTGGTCCCCCTGGCGAATCCTCGCATCGCCCCGCCTCCGGACCCTCGGCTACCAACCCGCCCTTCGCCGCCTCATCGTGAACCGCCTCAGCACCCGCTGGCGCCCCCTCTACGAGATGGACGTCCAGCCCGGCCGCAAAGGCGGCGGCCTGCTTGTCGTCGCCGAACGCCGGCCCGAACGCCGACCATAAGGTCTTCGACAACACCCTCAACCCACAACCAATCTGAGCACGGCGAAAACGACCAGATGAACAGGCTATCACATAGACCCCTAGGGTCTTTCCGATAGCCAAGCAAAGGAGACAGACCCATCACAACCCTGAAAACCGCCCCTTCCGTCGCACCCGACGCCTGGGACCGCTTCGTCGCCAGCCGCCCGGACGGCCACGTCCTCCAGACCAGCCCCTGGGCCCGCCTCAAAGCCGACTTCGGCTGGTCCGCCCAGCGCGTCGCCCTGATGGACGGCGACGACATCGCCGCCGGCGCCCAGCTCCTCTTCCGCCGCCTGCCCGCCGGCCTCGGCACCCTCGCCTACGTCCCCAAGGGCCCCGTCGTCGATTGGTCCGACCCCGGGCAGTGCCAACAGCTCCTCACCGCCATGGATCGCGCCGCCCGTTCCCACCGCGCCGTGGCCCTCACCGTGGAGCCGAACCTGGACGACGACCCCACCCACCGCGAGACCCTCCAAACCCTCGGCTTCCAACCGGCCCCTTTCGGTGCCGTCCAGCCCCGGCGCACCCTCATCGTCGACGTCACGCCCGACGAGGACGACATCCTCATGGCCATGAAGTCGAAGACCCGCTACAACATCCGCCTCGCCGGCCGCAAGGGTGTCGAGGTCCGCGAGGCCGAGCCCGAGGACGTCGCCACCTTCAACGACCTCCTCGCCGCCACCGCCGACCGGGCCGACTTCGGCATCCACCCGCCCTCCTACTACCGCCGCGCCTACGACCTCTTCGCCGAGCGCGACTGGGCCCGCATCCTCCTCGCCGAGGTCGAGGGCCGGGCCGTCGCCGGCGTCATGGTCTTCGCCCTCCCGCCCCGCTCCTGGTACTTCTACGGCGCCTCCATCAGCGCCCACCGGGAGAAAATGCCCACCTACCGCCTCCAGTGGGAGGCCATGCGCTGGGCCAAGGCCCGCGGCTGCCGCACCTACGACCTCTGGGGCGTCCCCGACGCCGACCGCGAGCAGCTCGAGGACCAATTCATGGAGCGCAGCGACGGCCTCTGGGGGGTCTACCGCTTCAAGCGCGGCTTCGGCGGCGACCTGGTGCGCAGCGTCGGCACCTGGGACCGCGTCCAGGCCCCCCTCCGCTACCGGCTCTACCGCGCGGCCCTCAGCCTGCGTGACCACTTAGGGAAGGTCAACTGATGCACCAACAGCTCGACCAGCCCGAAACCGGCCTGGCGTGGCAACAGGCCAGCCTGCG
>CAZIWL010000167.1:5177-6439 GCA_964542755.1 uncultured Anaerolineales bacterium | reverse complement strand
GGCCTGGCGTGGCAACAGGCCAGCCTGCGTGACCG
This sequence comes from uncultured Anaerolineales bacterium, assembly GCA_964542755.1. Lineage (GTDB taxonomy): Bacteria > Chloroflexota > Anaerolineae > B4-G1 > B4-G1 > SKLM01. Next base: position 6,404 of record CAZIWL010000167.1, on the reverse strand, counting down.
TCTGAGAGACGGCGCCTGATGGACCTTCGCCTGGAACAGCCCAAAAACCGCGAGGCGTGGAACAAGGCCGTCCTCAGCCTGCCGGAGCCCCGCCTCCTCCAATCCTGGGAATGGGGCGCCTTCAAGGGCCGCCACGGCTGGCAGCCCACCCGCTACCTATGGACCGATTCGAGCACCAGGGCCGGGCCCGCCCCTGCCCCCCGGGCCGCCGCCTCCATCCTCGCCCGCCGCGCCGGCCCCCTCCCCCTGCGCGTCATGTACGTCCCCAAGGGGCCCATCCTTGACGTTCTGAACGAGCCCCTCCTGGACCACATCTTGGATGAGCTCGCCCGCATCGCCCGCCGCCGCCGCGCCCTCTTCATCAAAATCGACCCCGACGTCGAGCCCGGCACACCCCAGGGGGACCGAGTCCTGGACGCCCTCCGCCGCCGCGGCTGGCAGCGCTCCGACGAGGAGATCCAATACCGCAACACCATCCTCCTCGACCTGACGCCCACCGAGGACGAGCTCCTCATGAACATGAAGTCGAAATGGCGCTACAACGTCCGCCTCGCCCAGCGGAAGGGCGTCACCATCCGCCAGGGCACCAAGGACGACCTGGGCCTCCTCTACGCGATGGTCGAGGAAACCGCGGAGCGCGCCGGCTTCGTCATCCGCCCCGAACCCTACTACCACGACGCCTGGGGCTCCTTCATGGGGCGCGACCTGGCCGTCCCCTTCATCGCCGAGTTCGAGGGCCAGCCCATCGCCATGGTCATCATCTACAGCTTCGGCCAGCGCGCCATCTACATGGTCGGCGCCTCCCTCGATCTCCACCGGGACACCATGCCCAACAACCTCCTCCAATGGGAGGCCATCACCTGGGCCAAGGACCACGGCTGCACCGTCTACGACATGTGGGGCGCCCCCGACCAGCTCGATGAATCCGACCCCATGTGGGGCGTCTACCGCTTCAAGAAAGGCTTCGGCGGCCGCTTCGTGGAGACCATCGGCGCCTGGGACTACCCCGTCTCCCCCGCTGGCTACCGCCTCTACGTCGCCCTCAAACCCCGCATCCTCGCCGCCATGCGCTGGCTCCACTGGCACACCCCCACCGAGCACCACTAGCATGCTCTCTGTGAATCTCTGTGCCTTCTCTGTGTATCTCTGTGTTACTTCTTTATGGAGGCTAGTATGAAAGCTTGGCATCTGTCCACCAAAGCCGTTCATGCAGGCAGAACAACCAAC
>CAZIWL010000167.1:0-5077 GCA_964542755.1 uncultured Anaerolineales bacterium | reverse complement strand
TATGAAAGCTTGGCATCTGTCCACCAAAGCCGTTCATGCAGGCAGAACAACCAACGAAGACGACTTCACCCCGACAGTCCCGCCCATCCACCCCGCCGTCACCTACACCTACCCCTCCATGGACGCCCTCGACGACGTCTTCGCCGGCGAGCGCGATGGCTACGTCTACGCCCGCTACGGCAACCCCACCGTCACCGCCTTCGAGGACGCCGTCGCCTCTTTGGAGGACGGCAAGGACGGACGCAAGGACGGACGAGAAAACGGCCCATGCGCCCTCGCCTTCGGCTCCGGCATGGCCGCTGTCTACGCCGCCCTCCTCGCCGTCGGCGCCACCCAGGGCAGCACCATCCTCGCCGCCCGGGACCTCTACGGCGCCACCCACACCCTCCTCACCGACCTCATGACCAGCCAGGGCGTGTCCGTCCACTTCGTCGACGCCGCCGACACCACCGCCGTCGAGGCCGCCTGCGCCCAGCTCCAACCCGCCGCCCTCCTCGTCGAGACCATCTCCAACCCCCTCCTTAAACTGGCCGACCTGCCGGCCCTCGCCGAGGCCGCCCACAACTCCGGCGCCCGGTTCCTCGTGGACTCCACCTTCGCCACCCCCGTCCTCGTCCGCCCCCTCGCCCTGGGCGCCGACGTCGTCATCCACTCCGCCACCAAATACCTCGCCGGCCACGGCGACGTCCTCGGCGGCGTCATCGTCACCAACCGCGAGCTCCGCGACCGGGCCCACGGGATCCTCAAGCTCACCGGCGGCAACCTCAGCCCCCACGACGCCTGGCTCGCCCTCCGCGGCGTGCGCACCCTCGCCCTCCGCATGCGCGAGCACTGCGCCAACGCCCTCCAGCTCGCCCGCTGGCTGTCGGACCACCCCCGCGTTTCCCGCGTCCACTACCCCGGCCTCCCCAGTCACCCCCAGCACGACCTGGCCAACCAGCTATTCGCCGACCGCGGCTACGGCGGCATGGTCTCCTTTGAGATCGCCGGCGCCGCCCAGCCCGACGTCTTCCGCTTCTTCGAGGCCCTCGAACTCGCCATCCCCGGCACCACCCTGGGCGACGTCCACACCCTCCTCCTCTACCCCGCCCACGCCTCCCACCGCACCCTCACCCCCGAGGCCCGCGCCGAAATCGGCATCAGCGACGGACTCGTCCGCGTCTCCGTCGGCATCGAATCCATCCACGACATCACCGCCGACCTGGACCAGGCCCTGGCTGCCACCCGGCCCTAAGCCTCTCAGGCTCTACCACGGATTACACCGATTGAAAGAAGAAGAGAATCTGTGAAAACCTGTGCAATCTGCGGATGAGTCTGAGTTCCATCTCCGTCCGGGCTAGAGCCGCCCCACCTCCCACCTGCCGCTTGGCTTTCACCCCTGCGCCAATCTCTCGCGCGCCCACGCCAACGCGTCCCCCGGCATGCCAATGGGTATCCCCGCCTTGACCGTCACCACCTGCGCCGAGACCGTCACCGTGATCTGGTCCGCCTCCGCCACAAGGAGCAAGGCCCGAGCCGCTCCCGTGGCTGAGGCAACCCCGGCGAACAGAGCACCGCTGTCCAGGAAGATATCATTCCTCGACATAGTGCTCGCGGTAATACGCCTCTCGTTCCTCGTCCAGCGTCTCCAGGATCTCGTCCAGGCTCACCCCCTCCTCCTCCATCAACCGGGCCACCTGATCCCCCAGATGCGCCACGCGCGAGACCTGGAAGGTCAGCAGAAACGATCCCTCCCCCAGGTCGACCAGCGTGAAAGCATCTCCCTCGTCAATGTCGTACCGTCGACGAAGCTCCGCAGGGAGCGTCAGCACCCCCCGGCGCCGAATCTGAACAGTCACTCCATCCACACCAAACCTCCCGTTGCTGAATTCCTGAAAACCGGATAACCCATGCTACTCCACGTCCGCCCCAAAGGGAATCGCACCCGTTCATGCACCAAACCGCCCTCGGTGCGTTCCACGTAACCCGTGCCATGCACCTTCCTCACCACCCACATTCAATCCAAAACCGACCAACCTTCCAACCTTCAAACGTTCAAACGTTCCAACGCCGTCCCACTTGCCAACCCACCCACTCTCCCTTATACTCCTCTCCCTAAACCGAAACCCAACCACCTCACCGGAGGCAACCTTGACCATCACCACCTTCTTGGCGGACGACCACGGCATCGTACGAGACGGCCTCTGCAGCTACCTCGAGGCCGAGCCCGACATCGCCGTCGTCGGCCACGCTGCCAACGGCAGGGACGCCCTCGACCAGATCATCGCCCTCCTCCCCGACATCTCCATCCTCGATATCGACATGCCCATCCTCGACGGCTTCCAGACCACCCGCCAGCTCGTGCAGCAGCAAATCGAGACCGACGTCGTCATCCTCTCCATGTACGCCTCCACCGAATACGTCTTCCGCGCCCTCGACGCCGGCGCCGTCGGCTTCGTCGCCAAGGACTGCGCCGCCCGGGAGCTCGTCGAGGCCGTCCGCGCCGTCTACCAGGGCCACCGCTACCTCAGCCAGCAGATCGCCAACGGCGTCATCGAGGACTACATCGAGCGCCGCCGCGCCGCCGGCACCGCCACCCCCATCGCCGACCTCAGCGAGCGCGAGCACCAGATCCTCGTCCAGACCGTCGAAGGCAACTCCACCGACCAGATCGCTGCAAACCTCTCCCTCTCCCCCACCACCATCAGCACCTACCGCAGCCGCATGATGAGAAAACTCGGCATCAGCGACCTGCCCACCCTCGTCAAATTCGCCATCCGCCACGGCCTCACCGGACTCTAGCCCCCCAACCCTCCAACCTTCCAACGTGCAAACGTTCCAACGCGCTTTCCCCCTTGTGGCGAAAACGCCACACCAGGAATCTAACTTGCGCCACAAAAGAGTCTAGCTCCTACTACATACAAACGCCGCCGCGTATGGTACAATAACCTCGAAAGGGACGCCTCGTCCCATTCGCGCCGCCTGTCAGGATGAGGCGCAGACCGTACTCGTCCCGCCTCGACCCGCGTCCGGGCCGGGGCGCAACGCGGACAGCCCATCTCAACCCGTCGACCCGGGAGGTTTCACATGGACACCGCGGGCGAAGAAAGCCCGTCGCTCCTGCTCATCGAGGAAAACCGCAGCATCATGGGGCCGCTGCAGGACTGGCTGACCATGGCGCTGCCGGACGTCCAACTGATCCAGACCACCGACCGCCGTCGGGGCGTCTACCTCAACCGCTCCCAGAAACCCGACGCCGTCCTTACCGACGTCTCCGCCCTCGGCGCACGCGGGGCGGAGCACATAGGGCGCGTCAAGGCCGCCCAGCCCGAGGCCGCCGTCTTCGCCCTCGTCGGCGTGGACCACCCGCCCAACGAGAGCGCCCTCATCCGCGCCGGCGCCGAGGCCTGCACCTGCATCTGGAGGCTGCGCACCGACCTCCTGCCCCACCTCCAGACACATCTCAAGACCCAGGCGCGCGCGATCCGTTCCGGCGTCCCCATCAACTGAGCATGCAGCACCACAAGTCCGCAGAAGAACAACGCACGCACCCGCCGACCACCATCGCCGGCGGACGCAGGGAGGAGAAGCGGCAGATCCAACCGCCAGGCACGACCCGATCCTTCGGCATACCCACCTGGCCCGGCATAGCCGCCTGGCCCGCCTCCGCTGGCTGGCCTCGCAGAGCTGACCGGGCCGACGGCGCTCGCAGGGTCGGCTGGTATGGCAGAGCCGGCTGGGCTGGCTATGCCAATTGGGCCGGTAGAGCTGGCTGGCCCCTCAAGGCCCACTGGTCCAGCTCTGCTGGCTGGGCCGGCATGGCCGGCCCGTCGTGCCCACCGCACCCAATGTCACACAGAACCAAACACCCATCACCCATCGACCCCATAGAAACTACCCGTCGCCGCCCCCCAGCGCCCGGCCCTGCCCTCCTACCACCGGCCCCAACCTTCAACCTCCAACCTCCAACCTGCCAACGTTCAAACGTTCGCCATGACTGACCGCGAAGCCGCCCTTACCGCCGCCCTCCGCCGCGCCCGGGCCAAAAACCGCCTCCTCGACGCCGTCGTCGACAACGCCACCACGGCCGTCGCCCTCTGGACCCCCGCGGGCGAGATCACCTACGCCAACACCGCCCTCCTCGCCCTCTGGGGCTTCGACACTCCCGACGACGTCGTCGGCGCCCCCGTCACCACCTTCTGGCGCGGACGCCCCTCTCTCCCCATCCTCCAGACCGCCGTCGACGAGGCCGGCGGCTGGATCGGCAAGCTCAACGCCGTCCGCGGGGACGACAGCCACTTCACCGTCATGCTTTCCGCCACCCTGATCGGCGGTGACGGCGCCACCCCGCCCACCATCCTCGGCTGCTTCCTCGAACTCACCTACCGCGAGCAGCTCAGCGCCATGCTCTGGCGCCGCGTCGACCGCCTCCGCGCCATCCAGCGCATCGACCGCTCCATCCTCGCCGCCCGCCGCCCTGAGGACATCGCCGAGGCCGCCCTGACCAACATCCGCGAACTCATCCCCTGCGACCGGGCCTGCGTCGTCGTCTTCGATCGCGACCTCAGACGCGCCGAGTTCCTCGCCGCCGTCCCGGAGGAGGCCTACGACCTCGACCAGCACCGGCACATCCCTCTCGCCGGGCTCCACGGCGCCCTGGACGAGCTCAAACAGGGACGGACCCGCATCTTCGATGACCTGGGCACCCTTCCCCTTCCGCCCTCCTTCCACGAGGTGATCGATCTCTCCAACGCCCCGACCGTCGCCGCCGTACCCCTCACCTGCGAGGAGCGGTTGCTCGGCCTCCTTACCCTGGCCTACCCCGAGCGGTCCTCCGTCAACGACCGCCACCTGGACACCGCCCGGGAGATCGCCGACTCCCTCGCCGTCGCCATCCGCCAGTCCCAGCTCAACCAGGCTCTCGCCAGCCACGGCGAGCGCCTCCAGGACCTCACGGCCCGCCTCGCCGAAGCCGAGGAGGAGGAGCGCCGCCGTCTGGCCCGCGAGCTGCACGACCAGATCGGCCAGAAGCTCACCGCCCTGGGCATCAACCTCAACGTTGTCAAGGCCCAGGTCGACCCCGACCACGCCCCCCACG
>CAZIWL010000166.1:0-8963 GCA_964542755.1 uncultured Anaerolineales bacterium | reverse complement strand
GTCGTTTCGGACTTCCGCCGCGAGATCTATGACAACTCGTTAGCGCACCCCCGTGCGCCGCATGCGGAGGACCGCTCGATACTTCTCCATTTCGTAGTAGGCGGTCAGCAGGGATAGCCGGAGTCCGTGGAGTCCCTCACGCACGCCTCCCAGCTTCACGAAGCGCCACCAGAAGTGGCGCACAAACTGGGTGTAGGGCGTGTAGGGCCGGGGCGCGACGCCCTCGTCATAGAGGATCTGGGCGTCGAGCCTGTTGTACCGTTCCTGGCGGGCTTTGAAGTCCGCCACATCCGCGTAGTTGTAATGGATGAGGGGGTTCTGAAGGTAGCCCTCCGGGCCGTTGGCCACGGCCACCTCGTGGACTGGCCGCTCCCAGTGGACGCGTCCCCGCCGCAAGAGCCGGGCCTGGTAGTCGGGATACCACCCGGCGCCCTTGGTGAGGCGGCCGAAGATGTGGTTGTGGCGGGGGATCCACCAGAGAACCTCGGGAGTGTCCTCGTTGGTGACGGCCTCGATCTCGGCTGCCAACTCCGGCGTCACCCGCTCGTCGGCGTCCACGAAGAGAATCCACTCGGCTTCGACCTGCTTCATGGCGGCGTTGTGGAATTGGGCGAAGTTCTCGAAGGGGTGCTGGAGCACATGAGCCCCGGCGTCGTGGGCGAGCTCGACAGTTCGGTCGTCGCTGTAGCAGTCGAAGACCAGGCGCGCGTCGGCCCATTCCAGGCTCCCGAGGCATTCGACGATGTTCTGTTCCTCATTGAGCGTGGGGACGATGGCGGTGACGCTCATCGCGCGTTATCCCAGGCCCCGATCACGGTCTGACAGGCTTGGGCCACGTCGGGAGGCGCGTCGGCCATCTTCCGCAGCATGCCGAGGCGGACGATGAGGCGCGCGAATCGCCAGGTGACCGGGCCGTGATAGCGGGCGTAGAGACGCGCCCGACTGACCCAGAGGTTGGTGAACGAGCGGACAGGCACCTGAGCGGTCGATTGTCCGGCGTGATGGACGACCTTGGCCCGAGGCATACAGAGAGCGTCCCCTCCGGCCCTGCGCATGCGCCAACACCAGTCGATCTCCTCACAGTACATACGGTAGTCCTCGTCGAGGAGGCCGACGTCCTCGATAGCAGCCCGGCGGACCATCATCGAGGCGCCGAGGGGGTGATCGATGGGGAAAGGGACGTCGCCCTCGTACAGCCGGCGTGGGTAACGCCCATTGAGGCCCGTCTCGTAGAGGCGTGGGGGCAGCGGGAAGAGCTCAAAGAGGAGCTGCATCAGGCCCGGAAAACGAAATGCGCCCTGTTGGAGGGACCCGTCCGGAAAGACGAGGCGTGCACCGGCGACCCCGATAGTGGGCCCGGCCTCCATCACCTCCATGAGCGCCCTGGTCGCGCCGGGCTGCACCTCGGTGTCCGGGTTAAGCAGCCAGACGAGTCTATTGGGCGTGTCCCCGGGTTTGCTCTCGAGAATCTGGCGGAGGGCGACGTTGTTGCCGGCCGCAAAGCCACGGTTCTCCTTGAGGGCACGGAGATGGACGTGAGGGAACACATCCTCGACGAGTTCCGGGGACCCGTCAGTCGACGCGTTGTCCACGACCCAGGTTGATGCCTTCACCCCGGCTCGCTCTAGATCAACAGAGAGGGAGCGCAGGCACGAGGCCAGCAGCTCCCTCACGTTCCAACTGACGATGACGACGGCCAGGCGCGGCATACCGGTCCGATCCGCTAGACGAACCTCTCCCTAATCTCCGCGCTCACGTAGTCGAGGATGGCCACCGTGATGGCGATGAACCAGACGGCGATGCCGGCTGCCCGGAAGTTCAAGAGGCGGATGTACTGGATCAGGATGAAGCCGATGCCGCCGCCTCCGACGAGACCGACGACGGTGGACATACGGACGTTGATGTCCCAGCGGTAGATGGAGAAGGAGACGAAGGGCGGGATCATCTGCGGCACCACCGCGTATGCAATGGTCTGGAGCCGCGTGGCCCCCGTCGCCTGGATCGCCTCGATGGGGCCGGGATCGATGCCCTCGATGGCCTCGGAATAGAGCTTACCCAGCGCCGCGATGGTGTGCACGGTGAGGGCGATGATGCCCGGGAAGGGGCCCAGCCCGACCCACTGGACGGCGATGGTGACCCAGATGAGGGGCTCGATGGAGCGGACGATGTTCATGACGCCGCGGGTGAGATAGTAGACGGCCATGGAGAACCAGGAGCCAGACATGAGATTCCGGGCGGCCAGGAAACTGATGGGCACGGCGAAGATGATGCCGAAGAAAGTGGCCATCATGCCGAGGAAGATCGTCTCGATCATCCGCTCGATGCTGAGTCGGAGCGGCTCGCTGGCTATGGGAGGCCCGACGTCGGAGACCTGGCGGGCCTCTACGTAGTGAATCTGAGGGCCCTCCGCGCTGGGCGGCAGGAGACGATAGGGCAGGACGAGGTCGACCTGGAAGGAGCCCTGGTCGTCGGTCTCGAAAGTGACGTACTCACCCTCCTGTCGTGGGCGGAATTCGTTGCCGATGGGGTCCTCCCACCAGAGCTGGGTGTCAGTGTTGGGATCAAAGCCCTCTCCAAACACCGTGATCGTCGTGCCGGGCACAACCCGATTGTTCTCGTCCAGGTCCGAAAGCTCACCGCAGGTTGGCTCCGCCCATACGTAAGGCTCGTCGGCCTTCTGCTCCGGTGTCTCCGGCGGATCCTCAGTACAGGGGACCTGGATGGGAGCGCGGGCGCTGACAGTTTCCGTCCTGCGCGTGACGGCTGCCTCCCACGGCCACATCACGCGGGAAAAGAGAGGCCAGGTGTCCGAAAGCTCTGAGACGGCCTTGTAGAGGTCGATCTGGCTGATCTGCCAACCCAAGGTGAAGAAGAGCACCAGAATGAGGACGAAGACCCAGAAGACACCGCGATGGTCTGGATGCGCCAGGCGGTAGGCATCCAGTGCGCTCACGAGCCAGAGCACGAGGGTGGCGCCGATAGCGAGGCCGACAAAGAGAGGCCGACGCCCGAAGGCGTGGCTCAGCTTATCGATGGCGGTCGGCTCGCGATGGGCGAGGCCGTCGATGCGCCAGGCGATGAGCCCCACGATGCTGATGACTGAACTGAGGATGAGCAGCCCGCGCCAGAACCTGCGTGCGAGGACCTGACCGGTGCCTGGGAGGATGAGCGAGGCTATGCCGGCGACCGGGGCCGGGACCAGACTCTTTGCCGTTTCTTCTTGCGTGGTACGTGTCACCATCACTTCAGCCCTCCCTCGCCCGGCCCGGCACTGACGCGGACAGCTTCTTCGCCGTAGATATCCTTGAACTCCGCATCGGTCATGGCGCGAATCTGTTCCCGGGTGCCGCGGTAGACGATCTCACCCGCGCGCAGGCCCACGACGCGGGAGGCGTATTTCTGAATGAGATCCAGGTAGTGGAGGCTGCAGAGAATGGTCATATCCTCCTCCCGGTTGAGCATCTCGAGATGGTCGAGGATGGAGTGGGCGAGAACGGGGTCGAGGCTGGCCACCGGCTCGTCGGCCAGGATCATCTCTGGATCTTGCATCAAGGCCCGGGCGATGCCGACGCGCTGCTGCTGGCCGCCGCTCAACTCATCCGCCCGCTTGTGGGCCTGATCGGCGATGCCGAGGCGGTCGAGGGCGTCTCTGGCCTTCTGGCGGTCTTTCTTGGGAAACTGCCTAAGGACGCTGGGCCACTGCCTCACGTAGCCCAACCGCCCGCCCAGTACATTCTCCATCACAGTTGAACGTCTGACCAGGTTGAAGTGCTGGAAGACCATACCGATCTTGCGGCGGATCTTGCGCAACTTCTTCGGGTCGGCTGCCGTGATATCCTCACCGTTCCAGAGGACCTGGCCCTCCGTGGGCTCGATCAACCGATTGATGCAGCGCAGGAGGGTCGACTTGCCGGACCCGCTCAGACCGATGATGATGAGGAAATCGCCCTCCTCCACTGTGAAGCTGACGTCGCGCAAAGCGACGGTCCCGTCATCGTAGATCTTGGTCAGGTTCTTGACCTCAAGCATGCGTCCTCCGTTTTCAATACGTCGAGGATCGACGATGGGGCAGGAGCGGTGGGTTCGTTACGCGTGTTGGGTGTGGTCTCGCTCCCGCACACTCGCCGATGAAATGGGCTGTTCGGCTAACCTCCGCATATTCTGGGCTTGTAGAAGCCTGCGGTCAGATGAGCGCAGGCTTCTACAGACTCACGATATCGAAGGGCCCCAGTTACCACAAAGGGGGGCGAGGCCCCCCTTTGTGCAGACAGCAGTGTGCTGGAACGTCAGTCGGATTGTAGATCCTGGATGCTCACGCCTGAGGCCTGCAGCACCTGGCGGAAGGGATCGTAGAACTCGTCTCCGTGCTGCTCCAGGCCGGCCCAGCTGTAGGCCGTATCCAGGGCGTCCTGGCCCTCTTCGGTCTCGGCGATGGCTAGGAGGCCCTCGACGATCTGGTTCTCCAGTTCCTCATCCATGCCGGGGATGAACTGGACGCCATCATTGGGGATGTCGGCGGTCACGTGGAAGATGACCACCTTCTCCATCACGTCGGGCTGCTGCTCCTCAAGGGTTCCGCGGGCGTCCACGTAGGTGGCTCCGGCGTCGCAGTCCCCGTTGTAGACGGCGGCGACCACGGCGTCGTGGCTGCCAGCGTCGACGATCTCGGCTAGATCCTGCTCGGGGTTGATCCCCTCAGCCCGCATTGAGAGACTGGGGATGATCCAGCCGCTGGTGGACAGCGGGTCGGGGCGGCAGAAGGTCTTGCCCGCCAGGTCCGCGATGCTCTCGATGCCGCTGTCGGCCTGGGTGATAAGCTGACCGTTGTAGGTCGGGCTACCGAAACGTGTGGCTACGAGGGCGGTTTCAACGCCGCAGCGCTCGTTTGCCAGGACGTAGGCGAAGGTGGCCAGGGAGCCCATGTGCGCTTCGGGCGGATCGCTGCACATAGCCTCGATCACGCCGGCGTACTCCGTGGCGACGTTCGTCTCGAAGTAGAGGCCGGTCTCATCGTTGAGCAGGTCGGCAACGGTTTGGGCGCCCGTAGCCACCTGTTCCGTCTCACCGGAGGGCACGAACGACCAGATGATGGGGTTCTCCTCCGACGAGCCTAGTTCTCCCCCTCCGCCGCAGCCGGTGAGCGCGACCACCGTGCCTACCAGGGTCAGGGTGAGTAGGGTTAGAAGAATCTTCTTCGACATGTCTCTGCTACCTCCTTTGATTAGTGTACCAAGTCCAGAGTTGCGGTTGTGAAACTGCCTATGTGGTGTGTGACGTCTTGCCTGGGCGATGCTGTCGAGGTGATTCCTTTCCCCTCCCTCCTTTCTGACGCTGTGGCTGCGGCTCTGAGCCAGCAAATCCGCGGTCAGCGAGTCCTCAGCTGGGTCCGGAGGAGTCGATGCACCCTCTCCTTAATTGTCACACCTTCACCTTAACGGCGCATCAACAACGCGTTAAGGCAACGTAAGACGGCTCATCAGTACCTCGTCCAATCATATCTCCGATGAGGGCGGAGCGCAAGTTGAGACACCTGAGGGAGACGACACTACGGGACCTGGATGAACAGAGAGACGGGATCGACCCGGTCGTTGACGGCCGAGATCTCTACGTCCTCGTGAATGAGCCCGGCCCAGCAGTACTGCGGGTTCCTGGCCCCCACCACGTCGTCGAAGCGGATGCCGCCGGTCACTACAGCGCGCGTGAAGGCGGGCAGGTAGAGGTGTCCGTCCCGCTCCTCCAGCACGCTCTCGTCGCCGACGGCCCAACGCCAGGGGTAGTTGGTGGTCGCGTTCTCGCAGTGGATGCCCACGCGGAAGGCCCCGGACTGGATGTACTCCCCCAACGTGGCGTAGTTCTGATCGCTTCTGTACACCGTGCCAGGCGGCGGGCCGCTGGTCCGAATTGGCGCGGGGCTGTCGTTCTCCACGGTCAGCGTGAAGAGGAGGGTCTCACCGAGGGGTACGCTGGAAGAGGACCATGCGACCGCGCCATTGTAGATGTAGGCCATGGGCACGCCGCCTCCGTCGATGGTGAGCGTGGTGGTTGCGACCGTGCGCTGGCCGACCGCGTCCTCGGCCTCGGCGTGCACCACGTACGCGCCGTCCGGGGGCGGCTGGGCGCCGTCATCCACGCCGGCGTCGTAGTCGAAGGCGTAGAGCCCGGCCTGCCCCTCCCGCGCGAGGGTCTGCTCGTCCTTCTCCACCGGATAGCGGGTCCCATCCTCGTCCAGAAGATAGACGGACAACGCGGTGTCGTCCTTTGAGAGGGCGACGTTGATCTTGGCGCGGTCGCTGATCCCGTCCCGATTGGGGGTGAAAACGGGAGGCGAGACCGAGAAGTTTCGCAGCTCCGGCAACGCTGCATCGGCATCGTCGACGGTCAGGGTGCCGGATACCCGTTCCGTATGTCCGGTCTCGTCGGTCCCCCTCACGGTCCAGACGTATGCGCCATCTTGAAGGACCCGCTTCGTCACGTCAAGACCGTCGAAGGACTCGCCGGGGAGAATGTAGCCATCGACGACGCCGGCGAAGAGGACCTGATAGGGCTCCTCGACCGAGGGCCCCCGGCGAGCTCCTTTGCGGAACGTGAAAACGCGTCCCTGCTGGTCCTCAAACGTGATATCGATCGCAGCGGCGCGGTTGAGGTCGTAGGTGATCTTAAGGACATCGGCGTCGCCATCAGCGTTGGGTGTGATGCGGTCCCTGTCGAAAGAGACGTTGCCCAGAAGGGGGTCCTCGCCGCACCCGGTGAGCGCTGCAGCAAGTACGAGGGTCGAGACAACTATCCAATACCAGTTTCGCACGTGATTACCTCCTCAAGCGTCGGAGAGTGTACCATGAATTACCCGATTGGTAAACCAGGCCCGCCGATACATCGGGCGGGCAGTATCTGTTCGATGAAGAGTGCAGGGGACAGCCTCCACCTATGTGCGCCCCCGCAGCCACTGCCGGGAGCCGAGGCCGAGACTCCGCGGGGGTGAGAGACCCCCCGTGTCCAAGTAACACCATTTAGGAAGCGGTGCGGAGGTACGACGGGGCCCCTTCGGTAACATCATGGATGAATGAATATGGGGACTTGCACTTCATGGCGGAGACGATACAATCGACCGGCGAACAGAGGGGCGGGAGCGGCACGGGAGCGTGGGCATCTCAAGATGGGCACCGCATCGGAGGGCACCCAATCTTGGTGGGTCTCAGGCGCGCTCTTGGACTATGATGATCAACTTCGTTGATCAGGACGTAGGTGAACCAGGACGAAGGGATTATGGACTACGTAGAAGCTATAGCCTATCTTCACAGCCTCACGGACTATGAGACGAAGCGCGTGAGGCGCTATACGCCGGAGGCGTTCAATCTAGGGCGCATCGAGCGGCTGCTGGAGGCTGCCGGTAACCCCCATCGGGACTTTCGCTCGGTTCACGTCGCCGGCACCAAGGGCAAAGGCTCGACGTCGGCGATGATCGAGGCATGTCTTCGAGAGGCCGGGTACCGCACTGCCCTGTATACGTCACCACACCTTCACACCTTCCGCGAACGGATTCGCGTCGGGGGCGAGAAGATCGGACGGGGAGAGGTCGTCGCGCTGGTCCAGGAGCTGCGTCCCCTGGTCGAGCGCATGCCAGAACTGACGACGTTTGAGGTGATCACGGCGATGGGGTTTCTCCACTTCGCCCGGGCTGACGTCGAGGTGGCGGTGGTGGAGGTGGGACTGGGAGGGCGGCTGGATGCGACGAACGTACTGAGTCCCGAGGTCGCGGTCATCACGTCGATCAGCCTGGATCACACGTATTTGTTGGGGGACACGCTGGGCGAGATCGCCGGGGAGAAGGGTGGGATCATCAAGACGGGCATCCCGACGGTCAGCGCCCCTCAGCGCGCCGAGGCGATCCAGACCCTGGAGGCGATCAGCCTCCGCCGAGACTCGAGGCTGGTAGAGGTGTGCCGGGACTGGGACTACGACGTCGGGCCTGCGGACAACGAAGGTCAGTCGTTCAGCGTCCGGCGTATCTCCAATGGCGGGTCGCCCCTGGATGGAGAGTACTGGATTCCGCTGCTCGGCCGCCATCAGCTGGAGAACGCGGCCACGGCCGTCGCGACGCTGGGCATTCTGAGAGACGCGGGGTTCGATCTACCGCTCGAAACTGTCGAGAGAGGCCTGCGCGGGGTGCAGTGGCCGGGACGGATGGAGATCCTGAGCCAGGACCCCCTGGTGCTGGTTGACTGTGCTCACAACCCTTACTCGGCCCGAACGCTCCGCGACGCTTTGGAGGAGTGGTTCCCCGACCGGGGGTGGGTGATGGTATTCGGTGCCTCCGCGGACAAGGACATCGCGGGTATGCTGAAGGCTCTGGTGCCCATCAGCGAGTATACCATCGTCACCCGGGCGGATCACCCGCGAGCGATGGCCCCTATCGAGCTGGCCGACGTGGTGGCCGACGTTGGGGGAGGGGCCGAGGTCAGTCTGAACGTGTCGAAATCGCTGGATCGGGCGCTGGCGATGATGGACCCCGACAACGGCCTTCTGGCGACAGGGTCGATCTTCCTGGTGGCCGACCTGCGGGAAGCGTGGGCGCGGCACACGGGGTGTCCGCTGCCGGAGAACGACGGCGACTGATCGACGGATCGACGTGCTGGCTGGACCACGAGGGCCTCAGGGGGCGAATCTCCTGGGGCCTTTTTTTGTTGCCTGACGTCGCGTCCGTCAGGGTCTTCTTGCTAGTACACGGACGCGTAGATCCCTACCCAGTTAAGGGTTGGTGGAGAGCGCCGGCTAAATAGCGTTGCCCTGAGCCTGTCAAAGGGTAGCGAAGCGACTTGTGGAAGCGAAGCGACTTATACTTCATTTCGACGGGCTCAATGGAAGCGACAAGCTCAGTACGGCGTCGAAGCCAAGCGGCTTGCAGAAGTCCTTTTTGGTGCAGAAGACGCTTGGTTTCGATACACTTCTCCGCTGGCGCTGCAAAG
>CAZIWL010000165.1:0-9048 GCA_964542755.1 uncultured Anaerolineales bacterium | reverse complement strand
ACTGGGGCGGGAAGCTGTGGGCCGATGGGTACTATGTTGGCTCGGCTGGGGATCATGTTACCTCTGACTTGATCCGGCAGTACGTCGACTACCAAGAGACTCAGGGTGCTGGAGAAGATCGGTTGTTCTGATATGCCAAGATTGCGACCTGGTGGGAAAGCCCCGCCGCTTGCGGCGGGGTAGTTTACTGGTGATGTCCGTGGTCTTTCGTCAGCGGGCAAGTGGCCGGCAGTAGGAGGTGCGCAGGATGAGCATTCCCGCACTGGAAGAAGCGGCTGAGGCCATGAAGAGGGCCGCTCTGGAGGCCGTGGACCCGGCGCGGGCGGTGCTGCGGCACGTCGGCCGGGAAGGGGAAGAGCTGGCGGTCGGCGGCCGGCGCTACGATTTCGATGCCTATGAGCGCGTGCTGGTCATCGGCGGCGGCAAAGCGTCGGTGCCCATGGCCCAGGCTATCGTGGACCTCGCTGGCGATCACATCACTGCCGGGGTGATCGTCACCAAGCACGGTCACGCCGGCGGTTGGTCGGCCCCGGGCTTCGACGTCATCGAGGCCGGTCACCCGGTTCCGGACGAAGACTCGGTGCGCGGCGCCGAGGCCGTCGCCGAGGTTGCCGCCCGGGCGACGGAGCGCGACCTCGTCCTCTGCCTCGTCTCCGGCGGGGGCTCCGCGCTCCTCACCCATCCCGTCGCCGGCGTCAGCCTCGACGACCTACAGGCGGTCACGGACAAACTCCTGCGCTCCGGGGCCACCATCAATGAGATCAACTCCGTCCGCAAGCACCTCAGCTCCATCAAAGGGGGCAACCTCGCCCGCCTAGCTGCCCCCGCCTCGCTCGTCACCCTGATCCTCTCCGACGTCATTGGCGACCCCCTGGACGTCATCGCGTCGGGTCCGACGGTGCCGGACACCACCATGGTGGCGGACGCACGGGAGGTCCTGGAGCGGTACGGCGTCGTGGGCGCGGGCGCGCTGCGGGAGACGCCCAAGCCGGGCGATCCTGTCTTCGATGGGGTCCAGAACGTGGTGGTGGGCTCGAACCGGCTGGCCGCCCGGGCCGCTGCGGAGAAGGCCCGGTCTCTGGGCTTTGAGACCCTGCTTCTGGGCAGCTACGTGGAGGGCGAGGCACGGGAGGTGGCGAAGGTGGCTGCCGCGCTGGCGAAGGGCGTGCGCGCCGACGGCGATCCCGTTCCTCCCCCGGCCTGTCTCGTGTGGGGTGGGGAGACCACGGTGACGATCCGCGGGGAGGGGAAGGGCGGGCGGAACCAGGAGCTGGCCCTGGCCGCGGCGCTGGCGCTGGACGGGTGGCGCGGGATCTATGTGATGGCGCTGGCCACCGATGGGACCGATGGGCCGACGGACGCGGCGGGGGCCGTGGCGACGGGAGCGACGATGGAGCTGGCGCGCGCGCGGGGCCTGGACGCCCGGTCGGCCCTGGCGGAGAACGACAGTTACCGTTTCTTCGACGAGCTGGGCGACCTGATCCGCACCGGGCCAACGGGCACGAACGTCAACGACTTGCTCTTCGTTCTCGTAAGCTAAGGTCGCCGACTGAACCACAAAGGACACCAAGGCACCATGAAGGGCACAAAGGGTATTGCAGATGGTCTTTTGCCATTCGAGATAGTCCGTTTTTCAGGAGTCTTATGAACCAGAGAGAACGCGTCCTTACGGCGCTCCGCCACGAGGAGCCCGACCGGGTGCCCCTCGACCTCGGCGGGCACGTCGACTCTACCGTTACCGCCACCGCTTACGGCCGCCTGCGCGAGCATCTCGGCCTGGACCGCGGCACGACCCGCGTCGTCGACATCTACCAGCACACGGCCCTGATCGAGGAGGACGTTCGGCAGGCCCTGCACATCGACACGCTCCTGGCCGGCGACCAGCCAACGGCCTGGCGGGAGGGCGAGCTTCCCGACGGCTCTCCCGCCCTGTTCCCGGAGCGCTTTCGGCCCGAGACCCAGCCGGATGGGTCGCAGGTCGTCTTTGACGACGCGGGCACGGTGGTGCTCAAGATGCCCAGCGGCGGGCACTATTTCGACCCGGTCCACTCCCCCCTGGCCGACGCCGCGAGCGTCGCCGACATTGACCGCCATCTGGAGGCCATCGCCAGCTATGACAAGCCTGCGCACCTGGACATGGACTACGAGCAGGTGGGCGAGCGGGCCAGGAAGCTGCGCGAGGAGACGGACTATCTTATCGTGGGCTTCTTCGGCGGGCACGTTTTCCAGGCTGGTCAGGCGCTCCGAGGGTGGGACACGTTCCTCCTCGACTTGCTCATCAATCAGGTCTTCGCCGAGGCGCTCATGGAGCGTCTAGTGGAGGCGAATATGGAGCGCTTCCGGCGGTACGCCGAGACGGTGGCGCCGTACGTCGACGTGATCCAGTTCGAGGACGATTTGGGGATGCAGGATCGGCCGCTCCTCCGCCCCGAGCTCTATCGGCGGGTGGTCAAACCGTATCAGGCCCGGTTGTTCGGCTATGTGAAGGATCAGTGTGATGCCTATATCTTGCTCCACACCGACGGCGCTGTCGCGCCCTTCATCCCGGACTTCATCGAGATGGGGGTGGATATCGTCAACCCGGTGCAGGTCTCGGCGGCGGGGATGGATCCGGAGGAGCTGAAACGGGAGTTTGGCGACGATATTGTCTTCTGGGGGGCCGGGTGTGACAGCCAGGAGGTGCTGCCCTTCGGCACGCCGGAGGAGGTGGAGGACGAGGTCAAGCGCCGGATCGACGTCCTGGCTCCCGGGGGCGGGTTCGTCTTTGCGCCGGTGCATAACGTTCAGCCGGAGGTGGGGCCGGAGAATGTGGTGGCCATGTACGAGACGGCGCGGGAGTATGGGAGGTACTGAGAACGGCAACCGCAAAGGACACAAAGGAAACACAAAGGGCACATAGACCGTATGGTCTAGTCGTCCCACTTGTGATGGGCACCGTCACGTGCTGGTTCTTGACAGTCCTCGGCCACCTTGAGTATACTTTCGATTGGAGATACGAGTAGCTGCGGCGCGAGAAGAGTGGAGGGCGTTCAACCAAATCAGTTGAATATCGCGAATTCAACCATTTTGGTTGAATTCGCCGAGTTCAACCGGGCGGCTGCGATCGAGCGAGGTGAGGGAGATGGATCTCACAGAGAAGAGAATTGCCCTGGTGGCGGACATCGTCGGCTCCAGGAAGATTCAAGAGAGGATCACATTCGACGGGCGGCTGGTGAAGTGCTTGAAGGACTTGAGTAACCGCAATCCGCATATCCTCTCGCCGTACACCCTCATTGGCGACGAAATCCAGGCGGTCTTCAGCGGAGGCAATCTCCTCTTCCGGGACGCCGCCTCCATTCTCTCCACCATCCACCCGGTCAAGATGCGCTTCTCGTACGGCGTGGGGACCTTGATCAAGCCAATCAACCCTGAGCAGGCTGTTGAGATGGACGGGCCGGCCTTCTACCGCGCTCGGGACGGCGTGAACTTGCTGAAGGAGACCGGGTATCTGTTCACTGTCGTCGGTGAGGATGTCCCTCGAGTCGACCTGGTGCGGGAGGCTTTGAATCTCGTCTCTCACGAGATGGAGGAATGGAACGAAAACAGGCTGCGGACCCTGGCCATGCGGCAGGAAGGCGTGGCGGTCAAGGAGATCGCCGATGAACTCGGTATCTCGGACAAAGCGGTCTACAAGACGATCGATGCGGGGGCTCTGGACGTGATCATGCGGGTCTTCGATGAGATCGAAAGCGCTGTGGAAACGAGTCTGCGGTGATGACCACAAGCTTGCCCTTCGCTTACTTCTTCAATGTGATCCTCGTCTCGCGGTTGGTCTTCACGTTCAAGGATAAGCCGCTCTCCACCAAGCAAACGGCGCTGATGGTGGGGATCCAGGCTGTGGGACTTCTTGCCATCGAGGCGGGCTTACCTCTGCTTGCGCTCGCCGTGACAACGGTCGTCATCGGGATAGCCCTCGCCGTGCTGGAGAACGGACTGGGAAAGGTCAAGCAGCCAAGACTGATCTCATTGGTCGTCTACTTCGCTGCCTTGAATGTGTTCTTCTCTCCGTCCACGGGCCTCGGGCTAAGTCCCCGGTTGGATCCGTTCCTTCGATCTATCGGAAGCGTCTTCTCATTCCTGGCCCGCCGCGGGACTGTGGACTGGGTCCGATTCCACGTTCAGCTGGCCGGCTTCCTGGTTGTGATCAACGAGGCTAACACGCTCGTCCGATATCTCTTCCAGGTATTTGAACTGGAACCGACCGAGGAGCCGGCGAAGGCGGACGATGAGGCGGCCCTTGACGAAAAGGAATACAAGGCGGGGCGGGTCATAGGCATCCTCGAGCGCATTCTTGTCTATCATCTGGTGCTAAGGGGCCAATACGCCGCCATCGGCCTCGTCCTCGCCGCCAAGAGCTTCACCCGCTTCAAGGATCTGGAGAAGCGGCGGTATGCGGAGTACGTCCTGATCGGCACGCTTGCGTCCACGCTTCTGGCCATGCTGACCGCGGCAGCAGTGGAGGCGTTGCTCCCATGAGATGGGAGCGGCGCTTGCCGGCCATGTGCGAGACTATGCGGGCGGACTTGACGTGTCGAGAGCTCCGGCTAACCACGAAGGACACGAAGGAAGCACAAAGGGCACGAAGGTCTGGTATGTGTCATAGAACGTTCGCGTTGTTCGTGCGTTCGCGGTATGGGTGATGGACTCGCCACTGGGGAGCGCCATAGGACAGAATGCCTGCCTTTGACCATCGCGGAGTAGGATCGCGGCGGAGATGGTTCCGTGCATTGAACACGTGCGAGGGGGCCTGGCGGGTTGATTCCCGGAAGGGGCAACGCACCTGCCAGGTGCATCGCACCGTCGGACACGAAGGAGGCGCAAGGGGCACGAAGACTGCATAGAGCATTCGCGCCATACGTCCATTCGGGGTATTCGTGATGATCGGTGTCGTTTTCGCTGTCGCTAGCTCGCTGCCCAGCCGAGGCTGATGCGGCCGCGCTCCTCCTCCACTTTCAGGATCTCCACGTCGATGACGTCGCCCACCTGGATGACGGCCTGGTCGGGGATTTGGCTCCGGTGGAGCAGCCCATCGTTCTTCACGCCGATGTCCACGAAGGCCCCGAAATCCACCACGTTCCTCACCGTCCCCTTGAGCTTCATCCCCGGCCGGAGGTCCTCCATTTTCAGCACGTCGCTGCGCAGGATGGGCGCGGGCAAGTCCTCCCGTGGATCCCGCCCCGGCTGCACCAACTGCTTGAACATGTCCGACAGCGTCGGCGCGCCCACATCCAGCTCCGCGGCCAACTCGGGCAGCGGAAGCTCCTTGAGGAGCCCCACCAGTGCCTCGGCCCGCTCCTCCGGCGGCGTCTCCATCGTCAACCCCGCCAGGTCGAGCACCGACTGCGCGACATCGTAGCTCTCAGGATGGATCGCGCTGCTGTCCAGCGGATTCTCGCCGCCGTGGACGCGCAGGAACCCGGCGCACTGCTCGAAGGTCTTCGGCCCGATCCCCGCCACCTCGGTGACCGCCTTCCGCGTCCTGAAACGCCCGTCCGCCTCCCGGTGGGCCACGATGCGCTCGGCGAGCGCTGGCCCGATGCCGGCCACGTGGGTCAGCAGGGCGGGGGAGGCCGTGTTCAGATCGACGCCCACCCGGTTCACCACGCTCTCCACCACATTGTCCAGCGCCTCCTCCAGTGCCGACTGGTTGATGTCGTGCTGGTACATCCCGACGCCCAGGGAGCGCGGGTCGATCTTCACGAGTTCGGCCAGGGGGTCCTGGACCCGGCGGGCGATAGAGACCGCGCCGCGGAGGCTGACGTCGAGATCGGGAAGCTCCCGCCGGGCCAGCCCGCTGGCGCTGTAGACGCTGGCCCCGGTCTCGTCCACCATTAGGTACTTCAGACCCGCGTCGGAGGCCTGGTCATCCTTCAGATTCTCGATCAACTCGGCGGCCAGCTTCTCCGTCTCGCGGGAGGCCGTGCCGTTCCCGATGGCCAGGAGAGTGGCCCCGTGGCGCGCGATCAGCTTCTTCAGCGTTTCCAGGCTCTCGTCCCAGTGATTCTGCGGCTCGTGAGGATAGATGGTGGCGGTGTCCAGCACCTTCCCCGAGGGGTCGACGACGGCGACCTTGGAGCCGGTGCGGAAGCCAGGATCGATGCCCACCACGGTGCGGTTCGAGAGAGGCCGCTGGCTGAGGAGGGCGCGCAGGTTCTTGGCAAAGACGCGGATGGCGTGGGCCTCGGCGCGCTCCGTCAGGTTCCGGCGGACGTCCCGCTCCAGCGCGGGGAGGAGGAGCCTGTTTGCCGCCTCCTCGACGGCCAGGAGGAGCTGTTCGTGTAGAGGTGAATGATGGTCCGGGCGGTACTGGCTGCCGATGCCAGCCCGCCAGTGGCGCTCGGGCACGCCGACGCGGATGCGCACCACGTCCTCCTCCTCGGCGCGGTTAAGGGCCAGGATCTGGTGGGGGCGGAGTTTGGTGACCGGGAGCTTGAACTCGTAGTAGAGTTCGTAGGTCCCCCGTGGGTCGACCTCCTCCTCGTCGCTCTCCTTCTTCTCCGCCTCCAGGATGCCGTGCTTGAGGGCCTTCTCCCGGGTGATCTGGCGGACCTGTGGGTCGTCGCTGATGGTCTGGGCTACGATGTCGCGGGCACCGGCCAGGGCCTCCTCTATCGTCGGCACCTGGTCGGTGACGAAGGGGGCTGCCAGCTCTGCGACGGACGCGTCCGAGCGGACCTGGGCCAGGATCATGTCGGCCAGGTCCTGGAGCCCCTTCTCGCGGGCCACGTCGGCGCGGGTGCGCCGCTTCGGCTTGTAGGGCCGGTAGAGGTCCTCCAGCTCCGTGAGGGAGTCCGCCGCGAGGAGCCTCTCGCGCAGCTCGGGCGTCATCTTCCCTTGCTCCTCGATGGTGCCGATGACTGTCTGGCGGCGGCTCTCCAGGGCGCGCAGGCTGTCGAGGAGCTTCTTCAGCTTGCGGAGCTGCTCCTCGTCGAGCATGCCGGTCCGCTCCTTCCGGTAGCGGGCGATGAAGGGGAGGGTGTTCCCCTCGTCGAAGAGCTCGATGGTGGCTGCGGCCTGCTGGGGACGGATGCCCAGGTCGGCGGCGATGCGTTTGGCGTAGTTCATGGGCCTCTCTTGGTTCTTCTTGTTCTTCTTCTTGTAAGGCGGATCGATGCGCGCCTGACCATAGCACCGACGGGCTGTCCCGTCAAGGCGGGAGGAGGGACACAGAGATTCACAGAGGAGGGCTGAGAGCCACGGAGAGACAGAGAGGTTCTATGGTTGGGATATCCCAAATGAGGCGTTATTTCCCAAATGGTATCGCAGATTTACCGGGTTGACAGGGGCCGGGGTTGGGCGTACAATCGTGGGCGAGGTTGATGGCGGGCTAAGCGGTGATGACCATTCGCTGCCCGAGGAGGATGGGGCCGTTGCTGGCGCCGGCGCTCACTCGGATCCGCGTCAACGCTCAAGAAAGGGTGCCAAGACTCGTGGGCCGCGATCCACGGGGGGAGTTCGAGGCGCAGACTGGCGGGACAGGGTCCCGCCGCGCGGATGGTGCGCTCGGGCTTCTTATTGGCACCCTTTGTTTGTATCAAGCCGCCGGCGCGATGTCGGCGCCAGGTTTTGTTCTAGCGAGGGCAGGGCAGCGGGACGCCGGCACCCCGTCCCGTGCCCTGTCCCTCAAAGGGGGTCGATCCCCGGTGGTTCGTTGTTCCGCACTTTGCCTTGACGGCACCCCGTGCAGCCAGATTGCGGTGGCGGGCACGGATCCTCCGCGATGCTCCGCTCACGGTGACGACTGGGAGGCGGTCTGCCCCATCAACCACCGGTGTACGGCCGTCTCCAGGGACGGCTCCCGCTGCCGCCGCTGGGCGGTCCACGGCACCGATCCCCCGCGCTGCCCGACCCACGTCGCCGACAGTCCCGACTACGAGCGCGAGCCACGGCGCTGCGGCGCGGTGCTGGACAACGGCCGCCAGTGCCGATGTTGGGCGATACGGGGCAGCGATCCACCGCGCTGCTACGGTCACAGCGGCGGGCTCTTCGGTCCGCCTCCGGAGGACCGACGCTGCACGGTGGTGCGCGACGACGGAGGGCGGTGCCGAAATTGGTCCGTGCGCGGCAGCGACCCGCCCCGCTGCCGTATCCACGGGGGTCAGGTGCGTGCTGTGGATGGCGCGCGGCGCTGCTCCGCGGTCTGCAGGGATGGGTCGCCGTGCCGGGGCTTGCCGGTGATAGGGACGGATCCGCCGCGCTGCTTGCTCCACTTGGGTGAGGAGAGGCGGCCTGACGGCGTCGGCCGGTCTTGCACCGCCCTCTGCAAGGACGGGTCTCCTTGCCCGAAGCCTGCCGCCCGCGGCACGAACCCACCCCGCTGTCACTCCCACGGCGATGATTGGCCCGTCGTGTGCCGCGTCAGCCAGCCCTGCACCGCGGTCCACGCCGACGGATCGCCCTGCAACGCGTATGCCGTGCGCGGGAGCCAGCCTGCCCGGTGCGCGGCCCACGGCGGCAGCGAGGCGTTCATGAGGGCTCACAGGGGACATCAACGGACGCGCACGCACGGCTACTACGTCCCCCTGCGTCTCACGTCGGAGAGCACGATTGACGACCTCATTGACCACTTTTACGAGCGCTTCCGCGGGCTCGACCGGTACCTCCACGAGGTTCTGGTCTCTGGCAAGAAGGTCGATCAGAGAGTCGTGAATTTGTTGGTGCTGCATCGGGAGCTGACGGCTCGGCTAAGCCGTCTGCTGCGGAATCGACAGACGCTGGCGAACGTGGATCCGAACGGGGTGATCGCGCTCACCGGTGTCGATCGGTTGGCGGTTCTGTGGGCCCATCGGCGCCTGATCGACCCGGACGACCTGCAGGGTCTGGCTCATGAGTATCTGGCTCCGGTCATCGGGCGGGCGCTGGACGAGTTGAGTGAGGAGCTGGGGGTGGAGTTGTAGGGTCAACGACAGCCTTGCGAAGGTCAGCGGTGCCGGACTGCCGAGGGTGCCCTTGGAGGCGGAGGTGGTGGCAGGCCGAGGGCGCGGTGAAACCTTCGCAAGGGATGGGATC
>CAZIWL010000164.1:7495-9126 GCA_964542755.1 uncultured Anaerolineales bacterium | reverse complement strand
ACACACAGATTACAGTCGCACTAGCGACCTCAGTCGCTCCGTCGGCAACGCGCGCCGTCCAGCCAAGTCCCATAGCCTAGAGCGAAAGTCCCGCTTCTGACACAAAAAGATCTCGTCTCCGGTCCCCACGCCCGACTCATCCGCCGTAAGGAATAAGGAGCATCACTATGACCACCGAGCAAGTCATCAAGACCGAAGTGGGCATCGTGGGAGGCGGCCCCATCGGCCTGGAGCTCGCCGCAGCCCTCCAGGAAATGCACGTGGACTATGCCCTATTCGAGGCCCAACAGATCGGCCACACCATCTCCACGTGGCCCCGCCACACCCACTTCTACAGCACCGCCGAGCGCATCGCCATCGCCGGCGTCCCCATCCCCTACGCCGATCACGCCCACATCACGGGCGAGCAATACCTGGCCTACCTGCGGGCCGTCGTCCAGCAGTTCAACCTGAACATCCGGGCATACGAGCGCGTGGTCGTTCTGGACCGGTCCGATGACGGGTTTGATCTCACCACAGAGACCCGCACGGGGGAGCGCCGCTGCCGCGCAGAGCGGGTCGTTCTCACCATTGGCGACATGGCGTCCGTGAACCATCTCGGGATTCCGGGCGAGGACCTGCCTCACGTCACGCACCGCCTCGACGATCCCCACTACGCCTTTCGCCAGCGCCTCCTGGTCGTGGGTGGGGGCAACTCGGCCCTCGAGTTCTCCGCCCGCTGCTGGCGTGCCGGAGCGCGGGTCGCCCTCAGCTACCGTCGGGCCACCTTCGATCCCGTCTTCGTTAAGTCCGGTCTACTGGAGGATTTCCGCACCATTGTCCGCGAGAATAACATTCGCTTCTTGCCCCGCACCGTTCCGGTCGAGATCGGCCCTCGCTATGTCACCCTGGCGCCAACCCGCCAAGGTCGCCCCATCGCGGGAAAAAGCACGCGCGAACGCGCTGACTTCGTTCTCCTCTGCACCGGTTACCGTGCAGATCAGGGTCTGCTTGAAGAGGCGGGCGTCACTCTCGATGACCTCACCGGCGTGCCCGACTTCGACGATGAGACGATGGAAACCGACATTCCCGGGCTCTACGTCGCCGGAACCGCGGCCAACGGCAACCGCACCCGGCACAAGCTTTTCATCGAGACCACACACCACCACGTGAGCCGCATCGTACGCCACATCACCGGCGGCGAGCCGAAGCGAGTCAACACGCTGGTGCCTGAGGGCCCGCCGGACTTTTCCATCTAGAAGCGAAGAAGGTGCGCCTGATTATCAGGGGCTTCGATGCGACACCGGGTGCCGGGCCCTCGGGCAGTGGTCCTCCGCCAAGGCCGAGGCTGCGGAGATAGAGGTGCCTGCGCTGGGCGTTGAGCCGGAGGACCTGGACCCTCACGTCCAGTCCGATTGTCCTTGCCACCATCCGACCCGTCCTAATGCCGACATCGCCTCCGCTGGCGACAGGCGGAGCCCCCCAATCCCGGTCTCAGGGCCGCCTCCCGGCACGCGAGCTCAACCCCGCCCGAAGCCGCACGTCTTCGACGCGCAGCGCGCCGCCTCTATGTCGATCCAGGTCGCTGACATCCCTCCCACGGCGCGCTCCTCGCCCTGGACCGACTGCAGGCCGACGGTCGGCCCACGTCC
>CAZIWL010000164.1:0-7395 GCA_964542755.1 uncultured Anaerolineales bacterium | reverse complement strand
CTTGCCGCCGTCTTCCATTCCGCCGCGACCGGCTACGAGAAACCCCATCCTAGAGAGTTCAGCTTGGTCCTGGAGCCCTTCCTCACTGTCACGGACATCCATGCGATTGGCGATGGAGAACAAACCCATGCCGCCGCAGCACGATTCTCCGGCCTGACAGCCATCGTGATTGCCAGGGGCGGCCGTGCGGCGGAGTGAGTTTGCGCCGCCGCGCAAGATGTGGACCGAATCCTGCCCCGGTCGGCGCCGGGAGAGCTCGTCCATCTGAGTGCTCTTCCCCGCCCCGGCAGAAAAATGCTTTGCATGAAGCTTGACGAACGTTGGCTTCTGCAGTAAAATAGATGCAATTGTCTACTGCTCGCGCACCCTTTGTGTGTAAACAACTCTGGCGCCAGGCATGGTCCGGCTGACCAACAACACCCACTGGTTGGCGCGGAGGAGATTACCTCTCTGGATGGCTCGGGCATTTCTGGCCCCTGCGGTGCGCCGCCGGGCCGCATCTAGAACGAAGGCGCTGAACGATCGGCAGGCTCAGGGGCGGCAGACATCAATACGACTGGCGACCTCTTAAGCGTTCTGGGATCAGCGAAGGTTGGGAACGTACCCTTCCCAGCCGGCTGCGCTGGCTATGCAGCAACAAAGGAGTGTCCATTATGCACTCACGCACGCGGCTTCGCACGACGCACACCCTGATAGCTATCTGCTCGCTGGTGTTGGTCAGCTTCATCCTGGTCAGCTCGCTTGGGGCGCCGTCCGTCCAAGCCGGCGTCACTCCGACCAGTACATCGCGTCCCACCGCGACGGACGAGCCAGACCCGAGTGTGACGCCCGAGCCGACCGAGAAGAAGAAGACCCCGCCACCTCGTACGCCAACGACCACACCCACGCCCTATCCGACACCGCCGCCGCCGCCGACGTACACGCCGGCTCCGGCCCCCCAGGTCACTCCTATGCGCATCTTCGCACCTAAGACCGGGGGCGGTGACGGCGCCACTCTTCCTTTTGGTGTCTGGCAGATTGGGCTTGGATTGGTGTTTATCGGCATAGCGGTCGCCTGGAGCCGGCACCGTCGCGCAGGATAGCCGACCCTTTCTTCCCCCGGGAAAAAAAGGGGGCCGCGCGACATGCCCCGCGAGGCCGTAGAGCAACGACCCAACACCCGACCCCGGAAGGAGTCGGGTCGTTGGTTCTCTGGTGCCGACTGCACGCCCGCCCGTCGTCCACGGCGGCGATCCTCGACTGAGCCATGACCGTGTCAGGCGCCGCATCCAGAGCCCGTCCTGGGACGCGACCGTTTTCTCTCCGCGGTCGGGCCGCTGACGCCGACGGAGCCGCAGAGGGCCTCCTTATCCTGGTCACCCCGCGTAGGGTCTTCACGCGCCCGGTGCCAGGCCGATTACGGGAGATCGAGGCATGATGTCCGCGGACTTCCTCGAACAGGCCCGCCAGACCCTGGAGGCAGGTAACCGGGGGAGGGCAAGACGGATCCTCAGTCCTCTTCTAAGAGACGATCCCCACAACCTTGAGGCCTGGATTCTCTTCTCCCGCGTGGCGAGTACCCCGCGTGCCGCCGAGTGGTGCCTTAGCCGGGCGCTAGAAATTGACCCGGACTGTGAGGAGGCACTCCAGCTTCTCGAGGCCATTCCCGGCAGCGGGCCTGCCGGAGAGCCCGGTCACCAACCACCTCCTGTCGCCGACACCCTCGAGAGCCCTGCTGTCCGCACGGACCGACCTCGAACGCCCCCGCCCCGCCCTCACCCACCTGTCACCCCGCCGGAGGCCCACCCGGATGTCGCGGGCGGGCGCACCCGTGGGAGAGGCCGCGAGGCAGGACACGCGCCGGCGTCAGAAACCGAGCGTGCGGGCAGAACCCGCCCCAAACTAGATACTGACTCCACAAGACAGCTTGCTGCCCGCCTGCGCAAATCCAAGGCCGATACGGACCGTCTCCGTCAGCGCGAGGCGGCCCTCACTGACCAGGTCGACCAGGGAAAGGCGTCGCTGCGGGAAGCGCGCACCGAGATCCAACTCCTGAGGGCTGAAGTCGAGGACCTGCGGGACGAGGTAGAGAGGCTTCAAAAGGCTGACGCCGACCGCGAACTGCTCGGCGAGAGGCTTCGCTCGGTTCGGCGCCAGCTGGCTGAGGAAGCAGCCGAGCTGGAGGCAACACGCCGAGCGGGAGAGAACGCTCGAATTGAGCTGCAGGGCTTGGCGCAGATCAAGGCCGAGCGCGAGCGCCAACTGGACGCGCTCGTCTCCACAAACGAACGCCTGTCAGACGAGATCGAGCAGAAGCTGACCCAGGATCAGGCGCTCGAGTTGACCCTCCAGGAAGCCCGGGAGGAAGCCAGGGCGCTGAGGGAGGTGCGCGAGCGCCTTGAGCTAGCCCGAGGGGATCGCGACGCCCTTGAGGAAAACCTCCACTCGCTGGAGCAGGAACTGACAGCCAAGACGGAGGAGCTGGAGTCAACGGAGCGGTCCCTGGAGACCGCCAGGAGCGATCTCGATGGGACCGAGCAGCGCCACGCGACTCAACAACTCAAGCTCGACGATCTCCGCGCCACGGATCAGAAACTCGCAGCCGAGATCGCCAGTAAGCAATTGAGCCTGGAGACCCTGGAGTCGAAGCTCGCCGACGTGCGGGAGGAATTGAAAGAGCTAAGACGCGAACGTGTCCGCGTCTCTGAGCCTCTGGACGGACAGCTAGCTCAGGTTGTGGAGGACGCCGTCCAGAGCGGCCTGAAGGGCGTGCCATCACTCTTCGGGAAATCGCGCTCAAGCCAGGGCCCGCTGCCAAGCCTGATGATGATCATCCTCGTTGGGTTGGGGGTGCTCCTCCTTATCGTCGGGTCGATCCTGGCCTACCCGCACATCGTCTCGCGGCTCTGGTGGCTCTCCGAAGCCTTCGACGCGGCCCCCGCCGGTCAGGTTGCGCCCGCGTCCTCCGCCGCCCAGCTACCTACGGCAGACTCGGCTGCCGCTCCGGTCTCGCCCGACGACACCTCACGCGAGGGCGAGGGTGGATCATCCCGCCACGCTGACGCGGCCGAAGGGCCCACGCCCACCGCCGTTCAATCGCTTGTGGACTCTGGCGACCAGACGCCGATCCCGGATGCCCCCCCGCTCATCGCCCCGGACGCCACGGCAGAGCCGGAGCCCAGCGAGGAGATGACACCGACGCCCACTCCTCAGCCGGCCATCCCCACCCGCATTGTGATCCCGAGGCTGAACCTGGACGCGCCCATTGTGCCCGTCGGCTGGTCGACTCAGCGGGTAGGGGACGAGGAGATGGGCATCTGGGAGGTTCCTGATGAGCGGGCCGCCGGGTGGCACGACGAATCGGCGCCCCTGGGCGAAGTGGGGAATACCGTCCTCAACGGCCACAATACAACCCACGGGGAGATCTTCCGCGATCTCTATCGCCTTGAGGAGGGGGACCTCATCACCCTCCAAGCGGATGATGCCGCCCGCCGCTACGAGGTTGCGCAGTCCACCATCTTTCGGGAGACGGGGCAGCCGTTGGACGTCCGCCTCGAGCACGCCGAATTGCTCGGCACCACCGAGGATGAGCGGCTGACCCTCATCACGTGCCATCCCTACGGCAGCACCGCCAACCGTCTCGTCATCACCGCCTTCCCGGAAAGCACACCGGAGGAAGAGGATCGCTTCGGGGGTTGATGGGTTAGCTCAGCCCCGTCCCCGTTCGGGTCCGCTACGATCCGCCGCCCCCCTCCCCAGCCGGCGCCCTCTTCTCACCCCACCAATCTCCGTCCTACTGGCCCACGCCGTGAACCCCACCGTCAATGGAGAGCAGCGCGCCAGACCTTGGTCGATCTCCTCGCTACTGCGCCCCTCGGAAGACCAGCGGGAGGGATGTCTGGTGGGCCCAAGGCACGATGTCCAGGTTCAGGTGCATCGCTGGATCCCCAAACAGGACGTACGTATCCCACAAACTCCTATTGGCCGGCGTCCCGTCTCCGAGGGCGAGCCTGCCCGCCACCGCAGCAGGACCCAGGGCCGCTGGGTCCTGTCCTTTGCCCAGCGCTGCGTTCACGAATCCCTTATGAAGGCCGACGTGGCCCGACGTGAGCCCCGTACCCGTCGAGCCCCACGTCGCCACGGCTCCGCCCCCCTCCTGGCGCAGCAGCGCCTCGTCGAGGACATCCGTGTCTGGCAGGGAGAAATAGCTGGTGAAGCACGTCATCTCCAGCACCACAGGAAGCATCTCCCCGTTATCGAGCGCGGGCACATCCGACTTGTGGAAGAGGTCTTGACCGCCCCATTGATGCCAGGACGCGTGTCCCACCCACGTTGCCAGCAGCGCCCCGCGATTCAGTGCGCGAAGCGTCGCGTCCTCCATCGCCACCTTGCCCTCCACCAGGTGCGGCTCATCACATTCCTCCTGGCAGAAGTAGTAGCGCGCCGGTGAGAAGGGCTCGATCTCCAGCGTGTTGCTGTAGATCTCGTCCGATTCCTCGTGGAAGTAGTCAAACGCATGGGCATCGGCGAAGAAGAGCAATTTCTCATTCCAGGGCCAGCTCAACGACCGATCCTCGTAGCCTAGGATCTTCCCCACCACCGTGCTTGCTTGGTCAACGGTCTGCACGGGCAGACGCCCAATTGCGACGTCGGGGAGAATGTCCTCCCCCTCTCCATCGCCGTCCACGGTCGCAAATCGATTGTCCGCCGGCACCTCCCCCGAGAAGATGTCGACCATGGCCAGATACGGAGGAATGGTCGTCTCCTGCCAGTAGGAGCTCTGCTTGTTGTTCAGGGGATCGTGGGTGCCGTCACCGACAAGCAAGACGTAGTCCAGGGCAGGGGGCGAGACGCTGTGATACGTGGCGCTGATGCACTCCCGGATGGCCAGCGGATCCATGCGCCCCTCGCCGAACGTATCGTACACGGCCTCCACCGAGACCGTACGCACGTCCAGACCGTCCTCGGTCTCCCGCTCGGAGACCAGCGGGCCAACCGCGCTCAGGAAACTGGAATGCGCGATGATCAGGTACTCCGCGCCCTCCAGAGACTCCTCCAGCTCAAGAGCAGGCTCGATCCACCGCGGGGTCTCCGTCTGGCCCTGGCCGCGGACGAAGTAGTCCGCCGTGCCGGTGTCTGCGTCGGCCAGCGTAATCGTCCCTCCTCCGTTCGTCACGCCGGTGACCACTTGCGGCGCCTCGGGCTGGGTAACGTCCCATACCACAGGCGTGCCGCCGCTCAAGCCCCCGAGGCTGTACTTTCTGCGCCCTGTCTCGCCCCGCAGGCGAGCCGGTTGGCCGGTGAGACCTTGGACGGCGTATCGGATCTCCAGGGCATCCAACCAGACCTTGTCGGTGCCTGTCGAAGCCCTGCCTGCCGGCAAAGCGAGCTCGACCGAGTTCACACCGGAGCTCAGCATCGATGGTGATGCCGTCACCGTGTTCGACACGTACGTCATACCGTTCCAGGCCGCCGAAGGGGACAGGGCATGACTGTTGAGCATCATTTCGACCGTGTGATCGGGGTTCAAATGCTGACTCGCGTTCGCTCCCTGAAGGTACGCCGTGAGCTCGGCGGGCCCCACGGAAGCCGAGGGGTCGAGCAGCTCGACATCGTAGGTTCCCGTCCTCTCCCCGGTCCCAAACTCGTAGTTCCAATTGAGGAGGTCCCAGTACCAGTGATCGCCGTCGCGACCCGAGGGGAACTGGGACAGATAGTTGTTCTCCCCGACGTTGCTCTCGGCAGCGGCCGTCGCCCAGAGATTTCCATCCTGCGTGACACCCGAGGGATCCCCCGAGCGAGTGGTCATAAGCGTCCCCGGCACCCCCGTCTCGATCCAGTACACGTCGTGGTCCACCCACCGGCTCGATGTGGGACGGGCATAGAATAGGATGCTGTCTCCCGCGTCGAAGACCCCATCCCCGTCGTCATCCCAGGTGTAGCTCACCTCGCTTCCCGCGTGCTCCATCCGCAGGCCGGCGGGTGGCACACTGGGCAGTGAGATGCCGGCCGCGGCCAGAGCGCTGTAGGACAGCTCATACACCCCTTCGTCGGCAACTCCCACTTTGTAGCGCGATCCCGCAGTCTGCCCGGACCTCTCCAGGGTCGAGACACCGGCCCCCTCAACAACGGGCGCGAAACCGGCCATCTGGTCGGGGTTGACGACCGACTGCCGCAGGACGTCCAGGAGCGGAGAATCGTCCTTAGGCAGGGCCACGCCGTCAGCGCTCGACCCACCACCCTCCACCTGCGAGAACGTCAACTCGACACTCACCTCCCCGACAACCTCCACTACTCGGCGTCCGGCGTCATAGGAGAACGGTCGAAATGTGAGCCGCCCCAGCCGGTAGCCACGCAGCGAACCGATCTCCTCGAAGGAGACCGCTCCATCCACTTGCCTGCCACGCACAACCAGTCCGTCGAGGGCCTCGCCCGTCAGTGGCCCGCCCACGATAGCCCCATCGACCAGGGGCAGTTCCAGGTCAGACTCGGTGAGCAGCGGATG
Source organism: uncultured Anaerolineales bacterium (assembly GCA_964542755.1). Classification (GTDB taxonomy): domain Bacteria; phylum Chloroflexota; class Anaerolineae; order B4-G1; family B4-G1; genus SKLM01. The sequence continues at coordinate 911 of CAZIWL010000164.1, read as the reverse complement.
CGATAGGGCCCTGGAATCCGTGGCTCCTTCTTTGGCACCCAGGCTCACCGCACTCCCGTGCGGCAGAACCACCACGGTCGTCGCCACGGGGAGGCGGGGCTGGCCTGGCTGCCCCGTGCTGGACCAACCAGGAGCTCCAACCACCGTACGGTTAAGCCCCTGAGGGGACAGCGTGTGTCGGAAATCGAGGGTGGGAGCGCGCCATTCGAGGAGGAGCGACTCCGGGCCGCTGTGTACAACGATCGGGTCATCTCCAACCGATTTGCGGGCTTCCACCCCTGGCTCGGAGGCCGCGAAACCAGCGCCGTCCGAAGCCTCGCCGTGTCTGGGCTCGGTGAGCCCAGGCTCAGCGAGGCCGGCCTCAGCAAGGCCAGGACCGGCAAGCGACAGGATGGTGAACAGGAGGACAGCCTTTGGAACCCACCGTCTAATATCTCGTTTCATGCCATCTTTCTACCACGGATGACGCCAGGGCGCCACCTCGTTGGTCCTGCCTGAAATGGAAAGGCCTGCCCCAAGCGGCGGGGCAAGCCTTTGTCGTTGTACTAGGTCAATCCAGGTCGCTGATCCGCAGCGGAAGCCAGTTGTCGTCTATCGATGCCTTCCAGGCCAACCCATCGTGCGATCCTGACCTCGCGAACGTTCTACCATCCCCGTCCAATGAAGGGCAAGTAGACCTCGAATGTCGGCCCGGCGAGCTGGCTCCAGACCGGCATCGAGCGCGTCTCCGTCCCGTCCCGCGCCACGTCGACCAGCCAGTACCAGTACCGCTTGCCCATCTCGACCTGCGTGTCGGTGTACTGATAGAAGCTGCCCGGCCCCTTCGCGTCGATGTACCCTATGCGGCTCGCCTCGTCGAAGTCATTGCTCTCCGACCGGTAGACGTAGTACCCGGCCGTCACGGACTCCCA
>CAZIWL010000163.1:0-9202 GCA_964542755.1 uncultured Anaerolineales bacterium | reverse complement strand
TCGGTTGTGGTAGCGGGCTCTGGGCCAGGGTCCGCGGGGGACAATTCCGACACGATGGATGCCTTTCTGGTACGCGACGGTCAGCCTGTTCGTGCGGGTAGTATAGTCCAAAGCGCCGATTCTTGTCAAGCGTCTGTGCCATAGAAAGGAACGAGGAAGAGGAGACAGCGTTACACGGGCGGGTGTGGAAAGGTCGATTTTGACAGGGCCATGGCTCGATGCTAGAATCGCAGCTGACGGCGCCGGGTACTTGCACTGTTTGTCTTGTTGGCGACCGTGGTGGGAGGCGCCCCCGGCGTGAGAAGAGTGCCTTCGTGGCGCGATTACTCGCGGGGCGGACCGCGAGTACGGCCTGCGCGGATCCCGAGGAGGCGCCGGTGCGGACGCCCCGGGCTCGTGAGACACACGCGTTGCGAGCCTTTCGAGCACCCTGGACCTGTATGTGCCAGAACCTGACGACACCGTGACCAAGATACGGCTGACCATCCTGGCAGCACTCCTGATCGGTCTCTGCACACCTACTGGGTGTGCCGGGCAGGGCTTTAGGCCCACGGGGACACCTCGTCCACCCACACCGACGTCTCTGCCTCCGCCGACACCCTCACCGACCCCGGAACCCAAGCGGCTGACCATCTGCCTCCAGGAGGAGCCCGAAACCCTCTACCTCTATGGCACAGAGAGCCTCGCCGCGGAGCACGTATGGCAGGCTCTCTACGATGGTCCCGTTGACACACTCGACTACGAACGTGAGCCGGTGATCCTCACCGAGATGCCTAAGCTGGGAGAGACGGCCAGGGTCGAGACGGTGGCTGTGCGCCAGGGCGACCGGGTGCTTTCGGCGGGTGGGAGCGTGATGACCATCGGTCCGGGGATGATGGTCTATGATGGTTCGGGTGAGCGCACGATCTTCCGAGGAGAGCCGGTAGAGATGGAGCGGATGGTGGTGACCTTCACGCTGCGCTCGGACATACGGTGGTCGGATGGGGAACCGCTGACGGCCGATGACTCGATCTACAGCTTCGAGCTGGCCGCGGATCCTGCGACGCCTACGGACAAGCAGATCCTGGAGCGGACCGCAGATTATCGGGCCGTGGGTGAGCATCAGGTGGTATGGGAGGGCGTGCCCGGGTTCCTCGATCGAGGCTACCTTGAAAACTTCTGGCACCCTCTACCGCGGCACGCCTGGGGCGACCTGTCGGCCACAGAATTGCTCAGCACGGACGTGTCCAGCCGTATGCCACTGGGATGGGGGCCGTTCACCATCGGGGCATGGGTGGCGGGCGACTCGATGATCCTCAGGCGGAATCCCACCTACTTCCGCGCGTCGGAGGGCCTGCCACGGATCGACGAGCTCACCTATCGGTTCATCGCCGACGCCCAGGAGCTGGCACTGCACCTACAGGCGGGGACGTGCCACGTGGTGACGCACGAAACTGCCGCTGCCCTGAACGTCGATGCGCTGCGCAGCCTGCCAGAGGTGACAGCGATGGTGTCTGCCGACGATGCATGGGAGTTGATGGCCTTTGGGATCACGCCCGCATCGGATCACGGGCGTCCGGACTTCTTCGAGGACGTGCGGGTGCGCCAGGCGGTGGCCCAGTGCGTGGACCGGCAGGGCGCAGCCGACGCCGTGCTGCCCGGGAAGGGGCACGTTCTACACAGCTACGTGCCGCCGGGCCACCCAACGTACGCAGCAGAGGCAGTGGCGGAGTGGCCCTACGATCCACAGGCAGCGCAGGAGTTGCTGGCGCAGGCGGGTTGGTATGATGAGGACGGGGACGGCATACGCGAGGCCCACGGCATTCCCGAGATCCAAGACGGGACTTCCTTTCGAGTGACCTACGACACAACGGACGACGCTTCACGAGCCGCGGTCGCCGCGAGGGTGGCGACGGACCTGCGGGCGTGCGGGATCGCGGTCACAGTGGAGACGATGCCCGCGGCGGAGCTGTTCGCAGCGGGTCCCGAGGGAGCGCTCTTCGGCCGTCGCTTCGACCTGGCGCAATTCGCCTGGCCGGCGCGGGGGGTGCCGCTCTGCGACTTGTTTGTGAGCAGCGAGATCCCGCAGTCCGGCGACTGGAATAGACCCAACGTGGTGGGTTTCATCGACGACAGCTATGACCAGGCCTGCCAGGAGGCACTGGCGGCATGGCCTGAGAGCGGGACCTACGCGGCAGCCCAGGCCGAAGCGCAGCGGCTGTTCTCGGAAAGACTGCCCGTGCTACCGTTGTTCGTGCGGCAGAAGGTGATGTTGGCGCGGTCCGGGGTGAGGGCGTTGGCGCCGAATGCGAGTGAGGCATCGGGGGTCTGGAATGTGGAGGTCTGGGAATTAGCGGGTGGACGGTAGGACTCGGCCAGGTTGAGCGGAGTAGGAAGTAGGACATAAGGGCTGGGGTGGCGCTACGATGTGCTCGCCGCGTGAGGAGCCTGCCGTGCGGAGAGGATCAGCGGGGCTGGAGGATGAGCCGACAACGTGGGGGCTGGGCGAACAGGGTTGGAGCATTAGCTGCGGTACGAGGTCGCGAGTCAGGCGTTCTGGACGGTGATGACTTCGGCGAGGATGGCGACGGCGATTTCCGGGGGGCGGCGGCCGCCAAGATCGAGGCCGATTGGACCGTGGATACGCGCCAGGTCCTGATCATCCATGCCCCTGTCTCGCAGGGCTGTGTGCCGTTTCGCCTGAGTGGTGTTGGATCCCAGCAGGCCGATGTAGCCGACGGGGCTCCGCAGGCCGGCCTCCAAGGCAGGGACGTCGAACTTGGGGTCGTGGGTGAGGACGACGAGGGCGTCCTGGGGACGGAGGGTCTCCGGCGTGAGGGCATCCTGAGGCCAAGCGACGACGAGCTCGTCGACGTCGGGGAAGCGCTCCCGCGTGGCAAAGGCACGTCGGGCGTCTACGAGGCGGACGTGGAAACCAAGCACCTGCGCCATAGTCGCCAGGGGCACGGCGATGTGGACGGCCCCGACGATGGTGAGCGTAGCCGGGCGGCTGAAGACCTCGAGGAACACGTCGGCGTCCGGACGAGCCTGGAGTTCTGCCGTGGACGCGGGCGAAGGCTCGGTGGCGACGAGGGGCAGAAGAGCGGACGCGAGGGATGGGTCACCCTCCACGCGCCCATCGGGCCATGCGAGCAAGTGGCCCGTGCCGTCGAGGCGGGTGGCAAAACCGACGGTCTCCTCACGGTTCAGGGCGTCGATCAAGCCGCGGTGTGCCTCGACCAGGGGCTCGACGTAGACCCCAATGGCACCGCCACAGGCGAGACCGACCTGCCAACCCCCTTCATCGACGGCGTCGTACTCGAGGCAGCGGGATTCCCCGCTCTTGAGGACATCCTGAGCCTCGCGGAAGACGTCGCCCTCCACACACCCACCGCTGACGGACCCCGCCATGTGGCCCGAGGCGGTGACGGCCATACGTGAGCCGAGGGGGCGCGGTGAGGAACCCTTGGTGCGCACGACGGTGGCCAGGGCAATGGTCTCGTCGGCGGCGAGCCACTGGGTAAGGTCATTCAAGATTTGCTGCATCGGTTGTCCTCACAAGAGCGATAGAGCGATAAAGCGATAAGGCGACAAAGCGACAAGGCTACGAGGCGATAACGGTCTGTTTCCAGGAAGTGGGGAGTGATGACGAGATACTCTCTCCCTCAGGCTTGTCGGGCGCGGGGCAGGTCAGATGTGGGCTGGGGGAGACCGGACGTACAGATGGGCCAGCTTTCTCCTGCAGACAGTGCCGTTCGAGCCGTCACCAAGATACGGAATCACATCCGCGTCCGCCCTCTCGCCTTGGTTGCGTACCTTCCCCTACTCCCTACTCCTTGATCCGTAATCCGGAGTCCGTAATCCGTAATCGTTGATCTTGTCTCCTGGTTACTGCTCGCCGGCTGGAACCAGTTGGCCGACGCTCATTATCTTACCATGATCCCCCGTCTTATGTAAAAACCCTTGCTTGACGGGGGGGCATACCTGTGGTAGTATCGAGGCGCTTCCCGAAGTCGCCCGTCCACTAATAGGAGGTGGCCCATGAAGAAGACTCACTCCGTTTTTCTAGGCATCCTGAGCTTCTCCGTCGTCCTCGTGCTGGCGACCGGCTGCTTCCGGCCGGCGGCCCCCGACGTCACTCCGACGCCCGGGACAGGCGCCGAGGCAGCGACGCCCGGCGGCTCGGATCTGGAGATGACGGCCATCGCCAACTCGACGCGAGCGGCTCAGACCCTGGAGGCGCAGACCGCCGAGGCAGAGGCCCCGGGCGATGAGGGAGAACCCACGGAAGAGGGGCCCAGCGAGGAACCCACGGAGCCCCCGACGGCACCGGCGCCGACGTCCACGCCGGCCTCGGGCACGGGGACGGAGCCTGAGGCAACAGCCACGTCTGAGGTGGTGACCGCGCCGACGGCGACGCCTGTACCTACGCTGCCGCCCGCCACGACGGCTCCGGCAACCGAGGAGACCTCGGGAACGACGACGCACGTGGTGCAATCCGGCGACACACTCTTCAGCATTGCGACTCGCTATGGGACGACGGTGAACGCCATCAGCCAGGCGAACAGCATCGTCGATCCGACTCAGATCTATGTGGGTCAGGAGTTGACGATTCCCACCGGCGGTGAGGTGGTCTCGCCACCCTCGGAGCCGTCCACGGGCGGCACGACCTATGTGGTGCAGCCGAGCGATCCCAACCTGTTCCGCATCGCCACACGGTACGGCCTCAGCTGGCAGCGGTTGGCGGCCTACAACGGCATCACAGCCCCCTACTTCATCTACCCGGGCATGGTGCTGGAGATCCCTCCGCAGTAGAGCGGGGTTCGCACGAGGGCACGGTGAAGCGGGCTCGGGCCTGACCAGGACTACCGAGAGACGACGGGCAGTCCGACTCACCAGAGACCCTGAGGGTTTCGGAGCAGAGGGACGGGGCGACCTCCGCCGGAGCAGCGTGCTCGGCAGGAGTGGGGCCGGGCCCGCTGTGGGGAGCCCTCGGGGTCTTTTCCTGTCACTGATGAACCGGTATCGTCCAGCCCGAAGAGCGCACTGAGAGTCGGAAGGGCACCATGAATGTGAGTAGACTGCGCCAGCTTCCCAGCGTCGACCGTCTTCTGGGCCTCCAGCCTGTCCAAGAGCTGATCGACGCATACGGCCGCGAACAGGTCGTTGAAGCGCTGCGCTGGGCACTCAAGGTGGCGCGGGGGGAGGTGTCGGCGGGAGGCCCGGTGCCAGATCGGGGTTCACTTACGGCTCGAGCCACCGAGCGGCTGAAGGAACTGGCCGCGCCCTCCCTCCGTCCCGTGATCAACGCCACAGGCGTCATCATCCACACAAACCTGGGCCGAGCGCCGCTGTCGCAGGCAGCACGGGAGGCCGTGGAAGCGGTCAGCGGGGGATACTCGACACTTGAGTACGACATAGAGGCCGGGGCGCGGGGTCACCGCAGCGTCCACGCCGAGCGTCTGCTCCGCTCGTTGACAGGGGCGGAGTCGGCTCTGGTGGTGAACAACAACGCAGGGGCGGTACTCCTGGCCCTCACGGGCCTCGCCTACGGCCGTGGTGCGATCATTTCGCGTGGTCAGCTGGTCGAGATCGGGGGTGGGTTCCGCGTGCCGGACGTGATGGAGCAGAGCGGCGCTAGGCTGATTGAGGTGGGCACGACGAATCGGACCCACATGTACGACTACGAGCGGGCGCTGGAGGGGAACGTGGACGGGGCGCTGATGCTCCGGGCGCACCATTCCAACTTCCGGGTGGTGGGGTTCACCTCGGAGCCGAGCCTGGAGGAGCTGGTCGGTCTGGGCGAGAAGCATGGGGTGCCGGTGGTCGACGATCTGGGGAGCGGCGCGCTGCTCGAGACGAGGGAGTTTGGGCTGGCCCACGAGCCGATGGTGCAGGAGAGCGTGGAGGCAGGGGCGGCCGTGGTGTGCTTCAGCGGGGACAAGCTGCTGGGCGGGCCTCAGGCCGGCATCATCGTGGGCAGGGGAGCGTACGTGGATCCCCTGAAGAGCCATCCCCTGACCCGGGCGCTGCGGCCGGACAAACTCTGTCTGGCGGCCCTGCAGGCGACGCTGCTCCATTATCTGCGGGGCGAGGCGCTGGAGGCGGTCCCGGTGTGGCGGATGGTGGCAACGTCACTGGCGAAGATCGAGCGGCGGGCGAACTCCTGGCAGCAGCGGCTGGCTGCGGCAGGCATCGACGCCAGTGTGGTGGACGGGCGGTCGACGGTGGGAGGTGGGAGCCTGCCGGGGGAGACGCTGCCGACCAAACTGGTGGCGGTTCACGCGGAGCATCCCGACGCTCTGGCCAGCGCCATGCGCGAGGGCGACCCGGCGGTGGTTGGCCGCATTGAGGACGGGCGCGTGGTGCTGGATCCACGCACAGTGCGCACCGACGATGTCTCAATGATGTTGAAGACGGTTATTGAAGCCGCCGAACGGCTTTAGCGAGACCCATCTACACCAGATCGCTCTCGCGCTTGCTGAGATAGTGGATGCCGTCCTCAGCATCGACGTAGCCCAGCTCTGCGAAGAGCGCCAGCGACGCCCGATTGGAGCTTTCGACGAGGGCGGCGATGACGCGGATGCCCTGATCCCTCAGGGCCCTCTCAGCCCCGGCAACGAGCCGCGCCCCGCATCCGCAGCGGCGGTGGTCGGGATCGACAACCAGGCGATTGATCCAGCCCTTGCGGCTGTCGTGCGTGGCCACCACGGCACCGATGAGCCGCCCCTCACTCTCCAGGCCCAGGATCGTCTGGACGCCGGTGGCGAGCTGGCATTCCATGGCCTGGCGGCTATCCCGTCCCTCGGGCTTCAAAGAGTGGAGTCCGGACCTGCGCCAGAGGGCGAGCAGGTCATCGTAGTCGTCGAGACCAAGGGTACGAATCCTCTCCATTCTGAGACATGCCTCCTCACCGAAAACCATTAAGCGCACGAAGAGCAGGAAGGACACAAAGGGTGGTGAATTGATCCGAGACGGCAGGTTGAGGGCATCCTGGGTGGTTTCTGACGTCCCTCACGTCCTTTGTGGTTCAGTGCACGACTGGTGCTTCGACCCGCTACCGGACAGTCGGTAGGCGTAGTATAATCCGCGTTGCCCTTCAGGGAAAGCGCGCCTTTCGACGCCGGTACGCCAGATAGTACGAGGTAAGATGACAAACATCGATAACGGTACCCTCCGCATCGCCATGTTGAGCGTGCACACGTGCCCCCTGGCCACGCTGGGCGGGAAGGAGACGGGCGGTATGAACGTGTATGTGCGGGATCTCTCGCGCGAACTCGCCCGTCAGGGCCACCGGGTGGACGTGTACACGCGGTCGCAGAACCCCGATCTGCCCCGCATCAGCAACGGCCTGGGCTCCGGCGCGCGTGTGATCCATGTGCCCACGGGGCCGGAGCGCCCGTATGACAAGCACCGCGTCTACGATCACCTACCAGAGTTCATTGAGGGCGTGCGGAATCAAGCAGCCGCCGACGGGATCGATTACGACGTGCTCCACAGCCACTACTGGCTGTCGGGAGCGGCCGCCAGGCGACTGCTTGAGGCGTGGTCGGTGCCGGTGGTCCACATGGCGCATACGCTGGGTGCGATGAAGAACGTGGTGGCGGAGAAGCGCCCTGAGGAGCGAGAGACCGAGCGGCGGGTTGAGGTGGAGAGGGAGATTGCGGCGTTTGCCGATGCGTTGATCGCGTCGACCCCGGCTGAGGAGGCGCAGCTGATGGAGCTCTACGGAGCGGAGGGGGGCAGAATCCACATCATCCCCCCCGGCGTCGACACCGAGCGTTTCCATCCCATCCCAGCGGACCATGCCAAGCAGCACGTTGCCGTCTGCACGGACCGATCGATGATCCTCTTCGTGGGCCGGATCGAGCCGTTGAAAGGCATCGACACGCTGCTCCAAGCCATCGCGCGGGTGGCCGAGCGGCGACCGGGGATGCGGCGGGGACTGTGCGTGCCGATCATCGGGGGACGGGCCGACGAGATCCACGAGCACGAGGAGATGGCACGGCTGGCGGATCTGAGAAAGGACCTGGGCATCGAGGACGTGGTGACCTTCCTGGGGTCGAAGAACCAGGACACGCTCCAGTACTACTACTCCGCGGCGGAGATGGTGGTGATGCCCTCGGATTACGAGAGCTTCGGGATGGTGGCACTGGAGGCGATGGCCTGCGGAACGCCCGTGGTGGCCTCCGACGTGGGAGGCCTGGCGTTTCTGATCAAGGACGGGCGGACGGGATACCGGGTGCCGGCGGGGGACGTCGAGGCGCTGGCGGAGCGGATCATGCATCTGCTGACGGACGAGTTGAGCCGGCGCCGGATCGGGCAGCGGGCGACGTGCTGGGCCGAGTCCTACGCCTGGAAGGAGATCGCGGAGCGCATCGTGGGCGTCTACGAAGCGGTCGGTGCGGAACGAGGGCATGGCCGCGAGGGCTATCCGGTGGACCTCGATCCGCGGAAGACGCCGTGCGCTCACGGGTGCCCGGGACGGTCCGTCGCCCCCGGGGGAGGTCCGCGATGAGCCGTCGTAGACACCACGACGGTCGTAGAAACCACGACGGTCGTAGAAACCACGACTTGGGAGGGCGATCTCGACGGGAGAAGGACCCCAAGGACCTGGGTGGAAGGGATCTGACAGGGGCCAGCCTGCGCGCGGCGGATCTGAAGGAGGCAAACCTCTCGGAGGCCACGTTGAACGAGGCGGATCTGCGGGAGGCGAATCTCGACGGAGCTAACCTCTACGAGGCCCAGCTGCGGAAGGCGAGCCTGCGCTGGGCGAACCTGCGCTGGGCGAACCTGTACGGGGCACATCTCGTCCAGGCGGACCTGCGGGAAACGAAGATGCTGGGAGCGGACCTGCACGGGGCCGATGTACGCGGGGCGTCACTGGCGCACGCGAATCTCACGGGCGTCGACCTGGGGGACGGGGACGCCCGGGGCGCCGACTTTCGTCATGCAGTGCTCGACCGAGCGTATCTGGTGGGCCTGAAGGTGACGGTGCGGCAGTTGGCCCGCGCCGATTCGCTGGTCGGGGCGATCCTGCCGGACGGGGCGGAGCTGGGGGAGGAGACGTGGCGGGGGGATTGGAAGGCGTGGTGTCTGGAGCAGGCACGGCGGCGGGCGGAGCGGTCAGGCGCGAAGTAAGGGTGGAGGCGCGCGGCAAGGATGGGACCGCCGCCGAGCGGTTTGAAGACGAGGTCGAATGGACAGATGGAGGGCGTGAAAG
>CAZIWL010000162.1:0-9216 GCA_964542755.1 uncultured Anaerolineales bacterium | reverse complement strand
TGTGCTCCGCTGTAGAGGCAGCGCTAGTTGAGACACCAAGACGGACAAGCCAATGGTGCAAATGCGCCCATCCCGGCTCAGCCGATGACAGTCTCTTAGTGGGGTACCGGGTTGGTCTTCGTCGACCTCGACTTTGCTTCCGTAGGCCGTGGTAGGCCGTGCGAAGCCATCGCAACCCTCGCAAGGGGTGGGGTTAGCGGGCGCGGCGCAGGTGGCGGAGGGTGCCCTCCAGGACGTCCATGCCGTGGGCGACCAGGGCGGGTTCGGCCTGGGAGCCCATGTGGCCGATGCGGAAGACCTTTTCTGCCAGAGGGCCGAGGGAACCGGCGACGGCCATGCCGTGCTCGCGGAGACTGGTGTCGAGTGCGTCCCAGGTAGTTGGTTCCGGTACGCGGAGGGCGGTGACGGTGGGGGAGCAGGCTGCCTCGGTCGTCGGATAGAGTTCGAGGTCCATCTCCCTGGCGCGTCGGCGGCAGAGGGTGGCAGCCTCTTCGTGGCGCGCGTAGACGTTCTCCAGCCCCTCCTCCAAGACCAGTCGGCAGGCTTCGTGTAGGGCAGCAAGGCTGGCCCAGGCCGGGGTGTAGGGGAACCAGGCCTTTTCCACGGCGTCACGGTAGGGTGAGAGGGCGTCATAGCCGGGATAGTCGACCTCCTCGATGACGCCCCAGGCGCGGTCGCTGACGGCGACGCCGGCCAGATCCGGGAAGGCGGAGAGGGCTTTCTGGGTCCCGAAGAGGCAGAGGTCGATGGACCAGGCGTCGGTCAGGACCGGCGTGCCGGCGGTGCTGGCGACGGCATCGACGTAATAGAGGGGCACGTCGTACCGGTGAACGAGCTGTCCAACCTGCTCGACCGGGTTGAGCGTGCCTGACGGGGTCTCGCAGTGGACGGCGGTGACCATCTTCGGATCGAAGCTGCGGACGGCCTCCTCGACCGGTTCCGGGCTCAGAATCTCGTCGTAGCCGAACTCCACCCAACGGACGTCTGCCCCGATGGAAGCTGCCATTTCGCCAATGCCGTATCCGAAGACGCCCGTGCTGACGGCGAGGACGCGGTCTCCTGGCTCAAGGCAGCTCTTCAGGGCACCCCAGAGGGCGATCATCCCCTCTCCGGTCATCAAGGCGATCCTATTTCGGGTGGATAGGATGGTGCGCAGTTGGTCCTGGGTGTCGCTGTAGAGCTGAATGTACTCGGGCTCCAGGTCCGCCGAGCCGTAGTCCGCGAGGTAGGCGCGGCGGACCGACTCGCGGACGGTGGTGGGTCCCGGGACGAGGGGGATGTCATAGGTTCTCATCAGGCCTCTCCTTCCTTGCGGTGGCTGGCGGTCTCCAACCCGGCGGAGGTGATGGTTCGGGCGGAGCTGGCACTGTCTCGATATCCGAGTGCATTGTAGCACAGCCCGCCCGAATTTGAAGCGCAGGGCTGGGCGAGGGTCGGCTGCGAACTCTCAGGGGTTCCCGATTCCTAGGAATCTGGTCGGTGCAGGACGGCGAAGGGAAAGGACGCGCGTGTTGACGATGGCCCGCCATGGCCAAGGTGCATCCCACGGGCGACGCGCAACGCACCGTCGCGTGCCCGGGTGATCCCGCGAGGCGGCGCTTCACCCCGATCGTTCTCGACATTTGTCCAGCGAAACGAGCGCATCTATAATGGGCGACGAGCTGTAGGGGCTCAAGTTATGGGTTCAGTTGAGAACCCAAGAGGTGAAGGAGGCGCTGATGGGAGAGTGGCTGACGGTGGGTGGATGCTTCTTCGTGGGAGCGCTCGTCGTGCTCGGGGTGATCGTACTCCGCTCGGTGCGGCTGATCTATGAGTATGAGCGAGGCTTGGTGTTCACGCTGGGGAAGTACGCGGGGATGCGCGAGCCGGGGTTGACGCTGGTGATTCCTATCCTTCAGACGATGGTGAAGGTGGATATGCGGATCAAGACGGCGGAGATTCCGCGTCAAGAGGTGATGACGAAAGATAACATCCCGATGCTGGTGAACGCCGTGGTCTACTTCAAGGTGATCAAGCCAGAGGACGCCATCATCAAGATCGAGGACTACGCCTTCGCGATTCGGCAGTATACGCAGGCGGCGCTGCGTGACGTGATCGGCAACAGCGAGATGGACTTCGTGCTGACGGAGCGCGAGCAGATTGCCGAGAGCATCAAGGAGATCGTGGACTCGGAGACGGACGGCTGGGGGATCGACGTGGAGTCGATCAAGATCCAGGAGTTGGAGCTGCCCGCGGAGATGAAGCGGGCGATGGCGCAGCAGGCAGAGGCCGAGCGAGAGCGGCGCGCGGTGATCATTGCCTCGCAGGGTGAGCTAGAGGCATCGGAGCGGCTCCAGGAGGCGGCGGAGATGATGGCGCGGAGCCCCGGCGCCATGCATCTCCGGACGCTGCAGACGATCCGGGCTATCGCGGCCGATCCCTCCGAGAAGATCGTGCTCTTCGTTCCGGCAGACATAGGACAGGCCCTCTCCGCATTTGGCGAGAGGAAGAGCGAATAGGCAGTGGTGCGTGACATGCTCGACGACAAGACTCGGTATCTGCAGATTGCCTTCAACTACGATGTAGGCCTGATGAGACGCATTCTCCCGAGCGTGGCGAGGGAGGTGCTTCGCCTTCCCCGGGGCGAGGAGCGCATTCTCATTGAGGCTGGCACCCCTTACATCAAGCGGGAGGGCGTCGGCGGCATACGGGCCATTCGGCAGCGATGGCCGGGTCACGTGGTCGCCGACCTGAAGACGGTGGACGGTGCGCTGGGCGAGGTGGACATGGCGAAGGAGGGCGGGGCCAGCGCCGCAACGGTTCTGGGAAGCTCACCCTCCGAGGCGCTGGATCTTTTCATCGCCCGGTGTACCACCCTTGGGATGCTGTCGATGATCGATATGCTCGGCGTGAAGGATCCACTGAGAGTCCTGATGCGCCTGAAAGAGCCACCGGACGTGGTGGTGCTCCACCGCGGCAGGGACGAGGAGGGAACGCAGGGCAAGCTGATCCAGTACCGACATGTGCGGCGGGTGCGCAGCAAGTTCAACGTTGTGATCTCGGCGGCGGGCGGTGTGGACATCAAAGAGGCCCGGAGCGCGATCTTCAACGGGGCCAACATCGTGGTGGTGAACCTAGTGCGGCCGAGCGATCCTTGGACGGGGATCTCGACGGAGTCGGACGTGGGGGCGATGGCGCGGGAGTTCCTGGCGACGATTGAGTAGGGAGGCAGAGACGCAGACCCTTCGAAAGGGCTAGACACGGGGAGGCGGGATGCACAAGACGATTGGGATTCTTGGGGGGATGAGCCCGGAGTCGACGGTGGCGTACTATGAGCACATCACGAGGACGTATACTGAACGATTCGGCGATTATGGGTATCCTCAGATCCTCATCTACAGCGTCAGTTTCCAGACGTACGTCGATTGGCCGGAGGAGGGCCGCTGGGACTTAGTGGCCGAGGGATTGAGCCAGGGGGCTCGGAGTCTGGATCTGGCGGGTGCGGACGTGATCCTGATCGCGACGAACACGATGCACATCGTCTTCGATGAGGTCGCCGCGAGCGTCAACGTGCCGATGTTGAGCCTGCTGGATGCGGTGGGCGAGGCTATTGAGGCGCGAGGGATGCGGACGGTGGGGCTGCTAGGCACGGCGTTCACGATGGAGAAGACGTTCTATCAGGATGCGCTGGCCGAGCGGGGGATCACGATCCTGTTACCCGAGGGGGAGGACCGGAAGCGGGTGAACGACGTGATCTACGATGAGTTGGTCGCCGGGGTGATTCGGGACGCGTCCAGGGAGGTGTTCCTGGGCATCATCGATGATCTGGAAGCTCGTGGCGCGGAGGGCGTGATTCTGGGATGCACGGAGATCCCCCTGCTGGTGAGCCAGGAACTGTCTGCGCTCCCTCTGTTTGATACGACGACGATCCACGCTGAGGCGGCGCTGCGATATGCGGTGGCGACTTGAGAGGAGAACCACGAAGAACACCAAGGATACTAAGGGCACAAAGCCTTTAGTTGTTCTTTGTCCTTGGTGTCCCTAGTGTCCTTAGTGGTCGTCCTGCCTAGTCGCCCGCCGAGCATGGTGTCTCGGCGAGGGCGTTCGTACATTCTGAGCTGGCTCATTTTGTCGTGCAGAGTGTGAGCCGCTTGACAAAGTCAAGGTTTACGATATAAACGCGCGCACGTGTCCAACGCCCGATGAAAGGAGGGAGGCTGTTGACGGAGGAGACGTGCAAGAAGGTCCGCACCGCGGTGCTATGGGTCGTCGTGATCAGTGCTCTGACCGCTCTGCCGGTGGTAGCAGAGGGGGAGGTACCTGAGGACGACGGCGGACTGTCGTCCTACTGGGAACCCGTGGTATCGCGCTGGGAGGACATTGTCGTCCGCTATGCGGATCGGCGAGGCCTCGACCCGGATTTCGTCGCATCGGTGATCTGGAAGGAGTCCAGAGGGATCTCCACGGTCCGTGGGCCGACAGGGGCGGTGGGTCTGATGTGTGTCAAGCCCTTTCCCTGGCGTCCAAGCGCCGAGGCGCTGGAGAATCCGTGGACGAACGTCGCTGCGGGCACGTTGACGCTGGCGCAGGTTGTTCGGGATGGCAACGGGGACGCCTTCTACGCGCTGGCAGCGTACAACGGCGGCTGGGAGAAGACCCACCTCCGGGTAACGCGGAACTATGCCGCGGACGTGCTGGATCACTACGCGCGAGCCGTGGCTGTGGAAGAAGGGCTACCTCACGACGGCGACTGGTTGGCGCTCATCGCGGTTGAGGGCGTACCGGACCAGAAGACGATCATGGTATTGGGCCCGGGGCGGGGCGTGGCACGGTATACGGAGCGGCCGTGGTCACAAGCGGGTGTCCCCTCGGTGCCCCACGGCAGCTCCCCACACGCCACACTGATGGCCTTTGAGGACGAGCAGGGACGGAAGGCGGGTGTCAACGTATGGCTCCTGGAGGAGAGTCCCCCGTTCTCACTGGTGCGGGAGCCGGCAGGTGTGACCCTTTCATTGAGTCAGACGCTGGGACGAGGTTTTGCTGGCGTACCGGACTAGGGGAGCGGCACCAGAGGAGGTTTTCCCCTCTCCTGTGTAGATTTCCTTGAGCACTGTGGGCAGGATAGGATTCGCCAGCGGGAGGGTCACTAAAGAGCCCCGTCCTACGGATCAGGGACGGGGCTCTTTGCTGCCACGGATCGTTGACGGCGTCGTTGTACTATCGAGCCGGTGTCATCCCTACGGAACGCGGAAGCGGAGCGACGGCGTGCCCGCCCAACCGACGATCTCCTCGACCGTGGGCAGGGGCGAGCGGTTCTGGAAGGTATAGAGCATCTCCAGGAAGGTCGGCTGGGTTCGCAGCTCGATGATGCGGGGATCGCCTTCGATTTCGCCAAGCTCGGCGGCCTTGTCGATAGCGGTCTGGCGGGTCCCCACGCCGTCGACGAGTCCCATCTCCAGGGCCTGCTGACCGGTGAAGACCCTCCCGTCGGCCACCTCTCGGACGTCTTCCTCGGGCAGATCGCGGGCGTCCGCCACGACGGCCACGAAGTCCTCATAGACCTGGTCCAGAATGGCACGCCAGATCTCGCGCTCTTCCTGGGTCATATCCCGGTAGAGGCTTCCGATGTCCTTGAACTCCCCGGTGGTAATGACGATGGCATCGACCCCCACTTTCTCCAATAGCTCCTCGGCGTTGAAGAACTGGCTGATGACGCCGATGGAGCCAGTAAGGGTGTCCGGGTGGGCCATCACGTAGTCGCCGCCGCAGGCGATGTAGAAGCCGCCCGATGCGGCTGTGTCCCCCATAGAGACGACCATGGGCTTCTCGTAGGCGCGGAAGGCGTTGTAGATCTCGTCGGAAGCGACGACACTCCCGCCAGGGCTGTTGACCCGCACCACGAGGGCCTTGACTGCTGGATTGGCCTCGGCCTGGTCGAGAAGGGACCGGACCCGCTCGGGCGTGATGCCCGTGGTCGTGAAGTAGTCCTGGGGCGCCGAGGTGATGGTGCCATCGAGTTGGATGACAGCCACCGCGTCACCGGTGCCCATGGAGCCGGGGAGCGGCTGCTGTCCGACTTGCCCGAGCGCGCCCAGCGTGACGGCGCCCGTTCCCACACAGCTGCAGACCGGCAGCGCGAAGCCCAGCACGAAGGCCAGGAAGACCCATAGCATCGCCTTGTCTTTCATCTTTCTCCCTATGCTCGTGGAGACCGCCGCCGCGGAGCGTGGTGAGGGCACGGACGCGGGGTGTCTCCTGATCTAGTCGCTGTCCCCAACCAGCCGGAGGAAGCGGCGCTTGCCCACCTGGAGCACCATCTCCTCCCCCTGGGGGACCTGGATGGACGTATCGATGTCCTCAATCTTCTCGCCGTCCGTCTTCACGGCACCCTGCTGCACGAGCCGGCGTGCCTGGCTCTTGCTGCGAGCCAGGTCCGCACCGGCGATGATGTCGACCACGTTCTCCGGCCCGGTCATGCGGTGGGTGGGCATGTCTTGAGGCAACTGGCGACGCTGATGGACGCGCTGGAAGCGGGCTGCGGCGCGGTCGGCGGCCTCCTCGCCGTCAAAGATGGCGACGATTTCCCAAGCCAGCTGCTTCTTGGCGTCCATGGGGTGGACCTCGCCCCGCTCCACGGCCTTGAAGAGCGTGTCGATGCGCTCGGGATTCCAGCGCGTGACGAGCTCGAACCAATTGCGCATGGCCGAGTCCGGGATGGACATGGTCTTCCCGTACTTCGTCTCCGGCGGCTCGTTGACGCCGACGTAATTGCCGGTGCTCTTCGACATGCGGAGTTTGCCGTCGGTGCCCACGAGGATGGGGAAGGTTAGGGCAACTTGCGGGAGCTGGTCGAAGACGGTCTGGAGCTTCCGACCGGCCATAAGATTGAAGAGCTGATCGGTTCCACCAATCTGGATATCGGTCCGCAACGCCACGGCATCGTATCCCTGCATAAGGGCGTAGAGGAACTCGTGGACCCAGATTGCCTCTCCCTTCTCGCGGCGGAGGGTGAACTTCTCCCGAGAGAGGAACTGCTGGACCGTGAAATGGCTGGCCAGCTCGATGACGTCTTGAAAGGAGAGGTCGGCCAACCACTCGTCGTTGTAGCGGACCTCGGTCTCCTCGGGATCGAGGATCTTGAAGGCCTGCTCGATGTAGGTGTCGGCGTTCTCGCGGACCTGCTCCATGCTGAGGCGGGGCCGGGCGGCATCCTTGTCGGAGGGATCCCCGATAAGGCCGGTGAATGTGCCGATGAGGAAGATGGCCTGGTGCCCCAGTTCCTGGAACTGGCGGAGCTTGCGCATGGTCACCGTGTGCCCGAGATGGATGTCCGGGGCTGTTGGGTCGTAGCCGCAGTAGATGCGCAGGGGCCAACCAGCCTTCTCTGATTCGATGAGGCGCTCCCGAAGCTCCTCGCGCATGTGCTCCTTCGTCTGTTCGTCGCCAAACTCGGCCCCACGGGTGAGAATGGCCATTTGCTCGTCGATGGTGGGCTTGTTCATGTCGGTTCCTCGCTCGTGATGGGTCAACTGTTCGTTTTCCAGCCGTGGGGCGGGAAAGAAAAAAACCCACGGCTGTGGGTTTCGGGGGTTCACGGATTGCAGCGGAAACAGGGGCAGCGACTAGCTACCGCGCTACAATCCGCCGGTATAGATGTAGGTGACGCCGATCCTCTGGGTCACCCGGGCGAAATCGCTCCACTCGGGCCGTTCGATCATTGCAACTCCATTATACGTCATTGGCTGCTTTAGTCAATCGTCTGGCGCAGCCACGCCAATCGGAGCTGAGCACAGGCGCGTTAGAGTCATGGAGGTGCAGGACACCGTCAAGGCGACGACTTGTCGGGCCGGGACCTTTGGCGAGACGCAAGCTCTTGGGGCAGCAGGGCGGCGTAGATGAAGCGGTGCGTCGGCGCGTCCATCGCCTCCTCGCGGGCGAGTCGGACGACAGCACCGTTCTGTGCCTCAAGCTCGGAGGGGCGGCCGGTCATCACGTCGCGCTGCATGGAGGCGGTTCCCTGGGCCGGAAGACTGTCGACAAAGGCCATGGCCTCGTCCACGGCCTCCTCGCCCAGATGCACGCCTCGGGATTGGGCCAGAACGACGATCTCGCGCATGGCTTTCTCCAGCAAGCCGCGGGTCTCGGGAAGGGACCGGAGGACTCCGATGGGGGCACGGGTGAGGGCACCCAGGCCGCTGAAGGGGGCGATGAAGAGGAACTTCTCCCACATGGCGGCTTGGATGTCGGGAGGGATCATGGCCTTGATGCCCTGAGTACCGGCGAAGGCCTCAAGGAGCCGCTCCGCCCGCTGGCTCCGGCGGCCGTTGAGTTCGCCGAAGGCAATGAGCGGGGAGATGCCGCGGTGGTGGATGTGGCCCGGTTCTGCGACGGTGCTGATGATCTTGCACATCCCCCCGAGCACACGCTCCGTGCCGAGGATCTCGGCCAGCTGCGCGGGCGCCTCGACGCCGTTCTCAAGCGGCACGACAAAGGTCCCGGGGCCCATCAAGGGCCGGAGGGCCGCTGCGGCGTCGGGCACCTGCCATGCCTTGACGGTCACGAGGACGGCGTCGGCTTGCTCGACCGCGGATGGATCAGCTGTGGCGCGGATGGGGTGGATGGTGAAGTCTCCTTCAATGCTCCGGACGCTAAGGCCGTCACGCTGCATGGCCCGGAGGTGCTGACCGCGGGCGATGAAGGTTACGTTACGTCCGGCCTGGGCGAGACGGCCGCCGAAATAGCCCCCAACCGCGCCGGCGCCAAAGACTAGGATGTGCATCGTCGATCTCCTCTTCTTGTTGTTACTATCTGCCGTGACCTGTTTGAGGTGAAGCGGGAGGAGCGTGAGCATTGCAGGACCGATGCCTGCGACGATTATCAGGGGGAACGCGAGTGGGCGACTGCAACCCGGATGACTCTTTCCCTCCATGGAGGCATTGTATACCATAGGTGGGCTTTCGCCCACCTGGGCGCGCGAGATGCGCCAGCGACCTGCTGTGGTTGGCGACCCCCGAGGACCTGGTCGGCGCGGCGCGTTCAACCGGATGAAAGGGACCGACGCGCAGGACGGAGCAGTAGCAGACAAGGTCTACCGCGTGGGGCACGTGCAAGGTCCGGGGAGACCATCCACCTTGTGCTTGACGTGACACCTTGCGAGACCGTGCGCTGTCAGCACGCGCTGCTACACGCGATCTATTGACATTTAGCATATAGGGTGGTATAAGTACGTCCGTTTGG
>CAZIWL010000161.1:6373-9250 GCA_964542755.1 uncultured Anaerolineales bacterium | reverse complement strand
TTTCAGTGGCGTATGACCTGCCCCTGCATATCAGGTGGCACCTTCACATTCAGCGTATCGAGGACCGTTGGCGCAACATCCATCAACTGCAGGCCCTCGACGTACCGGCCGCCGTGGTCTTCCCTGGGATCCCAAAGCACGAAGACGCCGTCCTGGGCGTGATTCGCGTCGTCCGGGCCGATGTCATTCTCGAACGTGTAGACATCAGGCAGGCCAAACGAGCCTACCGACCGCCAGCGCAGGTTGCCCAGGTAGACCAGCAAGTCCGGCGGAACGTTCCGCACCTCTCGATAGAGGTCCCCGGGCCGGAACGCGACGGTCCCCATCGGGTTCCCCTTGTGGTCAACGACACCTTCGAGCCTCTCCTTGAGGGCGGCCCGAGTCTTCTCATAGTCGCCGGCAGGGATTCTCCCACGGGGCTCACGTCCCTCCACGTTCATGAAGATGCGCGCGTAGTACCCGCCAGCACCCCATGCAGTGGTCTGGTCCCAATCGATCTCCAGCTTCTCGAAGGGTACCAATCCCTCATAAATGGGTTCGTCTTCGAGCACCAGCAACCCCTCTCGGCGCAGCCACTCATTGATGGCGAAGCCCCCCTCCATCGCCTGGGCGCCGTGATCGGACACCACCATGACTACCGTGTCGTTGTCGAGCATCCCCAGCAGCTCCCCCAACTCCTGATCCAGGTACCGGTAGTAGGCTGGGATGGCGTCTTCGTAAGGATTGCCCGCCTCATACTTGGCGTGCTGTGGGTCCCAGAACTTCCACATCCCGTGGTGGATGCGATCCAGGCCGATCTCGACGAACATCGAGAAGTCCCATGCCTTCTCGCGCAGCAGGTGTTTGATGACCGCGAAGCGCTTCTCAGTCATGTCCTGGATCTGGTTGAGGAGGAAGTCCTTGTCCCTGGTCCGGAAGTGCGGCACGTCGACGTCGTAAGGCTCGCCGCCAAGGACTCGATCGATCTCGTAGCGCAGATCGTTCGGGAAGGTGAATTGTCGATCGGTGTTGGGTGTGAGGAAGCTGCTTATCAAATACCCGTCCACGGGCTGGACGGGGTACGTCTGAGGAACGCCGACGACTACGGAGGTCTTCCCGGCCTTCCCCACTACATCCCAGACGCGGTCCTCGTGAACGGCGTTACCCGTGGCGATGTTCATCCGATCATAGGAGTGATCGGCGCGATTCCGAAACCCGTAGAAGCCAAGCACTCCCGGGTCTTTGCTGGAGAGCATCGAGGACCATGCCGGTACGGTGATGCAGGGGATGGAACTGGAGAGGGGGCCGTACACCCCCTCGTCGACCAGGCGGCTCAGATTCGGCAGCTGATCCTTAAGGCCCAGCGGATGCTGATCGGCGGTCTGAAAGAGAACCGGTGGTGGCGCACAGTCGAGACCGACAACGAGGACCTTCCGTCTCCGCCGTCTCAGGAACTTTAGCATGCCTCCTCTTCACGTCCCTTCATACCGTCCAGGAGGACCTTAGCGACCTCGGGCCTCGTCATCTCCTCGGGGAGCATCTCGCCGCGGCGCAGCATATCGCGGACCTGCGTGCCGCTCAGGTAGACCCAGTCATTCTTGTCGTGCGGGCACGTCTTGGCAGAGACCACGGCCCCGCACTTCTTGCAGAAGAACGCATACTCGAATTTGAACGGGACAATCTCGATCTCATGCCGGGGGAATTGGTCGAAGATGTCCTGAGCGTCGTACGTACCATAATAGTTGCCCACACCTGCGTGGTCGCGGCCCACGATGAAGTGGGTGCAACCGTAGTTCTTGCGGGCGATGGCGTGGAAGAGAGCCTCGCGCGGTCCGGCGTAGCGCATCGCAGCCGGGAAGACGCCGAGCAAGACGCGGTCAGCCGGGTAGTAGTCTCGCAGAATCGTCTCGTAGGAAGCGATTCGCACGTCAGCGGGTATGTCTCCCTCCTTCGTCTCTCCAACCAACGGATGGATGAAGAGCCCATCGACGATCTCCAGGGCTGTTTTCTGGAGGTACTCGTGAGCCCGGTGGATGGGATTCCGGGTCTGGAAGCCGACTACGCTCTTCCAGCCCCTGCGGGCGAACATGCGACGCGACTGTGCCGGTGTATGACGCAGCTCTGGAAACTCCGTCCTCATCGCACCGGGCCAGTCCACGAGCCAGAGATTGCCGCCCAGGAGTACGTCCCCACGCGCGTAAAGCCGGGAGACGCCGGGATGGGCCTCTTCAGTGGTTCGATAGACCTCACGGGCCTCATGTTCCTTCACGTCCCGACCATAAGGGAACGTCTCGTCGACGCCCATGACGGCGAGGACGTGGTCTCCCTCACACAGGGCTACTTCCTGGCCCTCCTGAATGCTTTCAGCTGCGTCGTGTTCAACAGCCAGCGTGATCGGTACCGACCAGACGACTCCACTGGTGAGCCGCATCTCATCCACACACCGCTCGTAGTCTGCCTTGCCCATGAAGCCTGTCAGCGGGCTGAGGGCGCCCGTGGCAATCAACTCCAGGTCGGAGAGCCCCATGGGGTCCAGAGCGACCTTGGTCATGCCCTCCGCCCGCTCCCGTACTGCCTCCCTCATCTCGCCACGGAGCACCCGGTCGACCAGGGTGCCGCCGTGAGGCCGAATTACGTCTGAGTATAGCTCGTTCAACGTCCTTACTCCTCCATCTATCTGCATAACAACGGCGCAAGTAACGTGAGTCTACCGCGCGACTCCGACCGCGAAGACGAGCACGCCTTGCGCCGTCTCGTAGATCTTGATACGGCTAACACGATTCTAGCACGACGGCCTACCGTGTCAACCCTTAATGCTGCGTCGTCTCGCCCATCGGTGATCTGACCTAGATCTTGCGTACGTAGACCCGGTGATTCTTGTAGGGCTTCGCTCCCAGG
>CAZIWL010000161.1:0-6273 GCA_964542755.1 uncultured Anaerolineales bacterium | reverse complement strand
GACCTAGATCTTGCGTACGTAGACCCGGTGATTCTTGTAGGGCTTCGCTCCCAGGTTGATCAGATCCCGGCGCATCTGGACGGCCGATTCCGCCACCTGGGTTAGCTCTGCGTGGACGAAGCCCAAGTCACCCTTGACTGTCTTCGCCATCTCTGAATAGAGTAGGGCGTTGCCCCCCAGGCCCTGGAACTCTGGAACGATCCCGACCCCGTTCAAGGAGATCCAGTTGGTGCGCCGCATATCCAATAGTATGTGGAGCAGGCCAAGGGGGAGGAGGCTGCCATTGGCTCGCTGCAGACCGCGCGACACGTCCGGGAAGCCCAGGATGAAGCCCACGATGTCGCCCTCGCGGAGGACGACCTTGATCAACTTGGGATTCGCTGCCAACACCAGGTCGCTGAACGTGAAATCAATCTCGTTCTCCGTCAGAGGATAGTACTCCCAGTTGTCGACAAACGTGCGGTTGTAGGCCGCGCCAATCCGGCCCTTCCAGTGTCTCAGCTCTAGCTTGGACTTGAAGCTGTGAACGGTGAGATTGCGACGCTTCTTGACTCTCTCAGCGACTCGATGGATGCGCTCAGGCACCTCAAAGTCCGCTAGTTTGATGTATGTGGAGATGAAGTCGACCTCTTTCTCGAAGCCGAGGTCCTCCACGAGATCAGGATAGAAGGCATAGTTGTAGTTCATCATCATCATCATCTGACGATGCTCGAACCCTTCTACCTGGATCCCGTATCCGTCGAAGGGACTGAAACCCTTGGGGCCCACGACCTCGTCCAGGCCCCTGGCCCGGGACCATTCAAAGGCCCGATTGAAAAGGGCCCGCGCGACTTCGTGGTCATTGGCACACTCGAAGAGGTAAAACTGGGCCTGGTGGCTGTCGTGGTATGCATTGAAGCGGCGATTCTCGAGGGCTCCGATCCGGCCTACATCTTCACCGTCCTGTCTGGCTATGAAGAAGTCGGCGTCGGAGTGTTCGTAGAAGGGGTGTTTCTCCCGGTCCAACATCGTCCGGATATCTGCGCGTAGGGGGGGAACCCATTGCGGGCAGTTGGCGTACAGCCTGAAGGGGACGTCCACGAAGCGCTGCACTTCCTGTCGCGACGTGGTGTCAACTCGCTCTACCGTGATCATGGTTGAACTCCTCTCTAATGATGCCTGAAGATAGGACTCGGTGGCCAGTGCCCGGACTGGGTCGCCCAAGGATGGGCAAAGAGCTGGCATCCCTAACCTGACGGAGGTGCGGAAGATCGTGTTGAGCCCGGCACCGTTCCCGGCACGTGCCCAACGGTTTGGTTCGCCGAGGCCGCGTTATCGCTCGCACAACAGAATGAGTAGGTACACCTCCATTCTACGTCGCTTTCCCTCGCTTGTCCATTCCTTCTCGATCGGGGCGACCTGGCTGGACAAAGGGCGCCTGCCTAGTAGAATAACACGCTCTCAGGCACGACGTTGTGCAGGCGTAAAACGTGCTGCGAAAACCCGCCCAACTCAAGTGCCTACGTCCGAGCTGTCCGCGTGACGGCAGTTCCCGTAGACTGGTTGATACTAGGAAGGATGCTGAATGTCATCATTGTCCGAACGTCTAGCAAAGGGGAAGGCGCTGTGGATCGTCCTTCTTGTCCTCGTGACCCTTTTCTGGGGGAACTCCTTCATCGCCATCAAACACATTGTCGCACACGTCTCACCCCTGGAGCTGGTAGCGTTCCGCTTCGTGCTGGTCGCTCTCACCTTTGCGGCCATCCTGCTTCCTACGCGGTGGGACGAGGTTCGAGATCTGATCCGAGAGGAGGGCTGGCGGTTGGGCTTCCTCGGGTTGACGGGCGCGATCCTATACAGCACCTTTCTCGCGTGGGGACAGACAGAGGTACCGGCCGGGATCGCCAGCTTGATCATTGCATTGAATCCCGCTTTCATTTACGCGCTCTCTCTGATCTTCCTGGGCGAGACGTTTCAGTGGGCGCGCGTCGTGGGTCTCGTGATTGCCTTTACCGGCCTGTTCGTCATTATTCGCTGGGGCAGCGGGGAGCAGCTAACCTCTGCCACGGCCAGGTACGTGTTCATCACCATGCTGGCTCCGTCCATGTGGGCCATCTACACGGTGGCGGGCAAGTCTGTGGTCGCCCGTCATCCGCCCTTCCTCGTCACGGGCGTCTCGATGATGTTTGCAGGCCTCTTCTCGCTCGTCTTCATACGGCCCTCTCTTCTGGCTCATCTACCCACTCTCCCGTTCTCGTTCTGGGGTGCCGTGCTTTTCCTCGGGTGGCCCTGTACTGTCTTTGCATTCTTTGTCTGGTTCGCCGTTCTGGAGCATCGTGATGCGAGCCGTGTGGCGGGTTTCATCTATCTGGTGCCGATGTTTGGCGTTTCGTTCAGCCAGTGGCTCCTGGGAGAGCCCATCACCGTGCCTCTCCTTCTGGGAGCTGCCATCCTCATCGTGGGCGTGGTCCTGGTGAACCGGCGTTGACCGAGCCCGCCATGGTCGACGCGGGCCCAACCCAGGGCGGCATGATGGTCTCGAGAGATGGACACACCCTCGTTGACGCATGTTGATCTCCCCGGGACGGCGTGCTATACTCCATACTGGTCTGCATAACGACTCAACGGGCAGAGGTCGCTGCAGGGGCGGCCGACAAGCGCATATGGAGGTTGCTTGATGCTGTCAAGAGAAGAGGCTCTCGGGATTCTGAAGGCCAACATCGCGAACGAAAACCTACGCAAGCACCACTACGCCGTGGCGGCGGCCATGAGGGGGCTTGCCGGTCATTTCAATGGGGATCGCGACAAGTGGGAAATCGTCGGGCTTCTGCACGACGCCGACTATGAGGAGACGCGAGACGACCCTGAGCGACACGCTGCCGTAATCGCCGAGAAGCTGAGGCAGCGGGGCGTGGATGAGGAGATCATCCGGGCGATCGAGGCGCATAACTACGAGCGCCTGAACGTCGTGCCGGAGACGGATATGGAGTGGTCCTTGGTGGCGTGCGATGACCTTACCGGGCTGATCGTCGCCGTTGCCCTCGTCCACCCGACGAAGCTCGCCGGGGTCTCCGTGGACTCGGTGATGAAGAAGTTTGATTCCAATTCCTTTGCCTCAGGGGCGGACAGGGACCGCATCCGTCTTTGTGAGGAGAAGCTCGATCTGCCGTTAGAGACCTTCGTGGGCATTGTGCTGGAGGCTATGAAGGATCGATCGGATCAGCTTGGCCTATAGCAACGGTGGACCCGACATCTTCGTCCTTGGCACCGCACGAACCGCGCCGCTAACGAAAAGAGCCGGGGCGAGCCCTCAGAGGCTGCCCCGGCTCTTGACCCGTCAGGCCAGCCGGCCGAGCACGATCAGCTGTCGCTCTCGGCCTCCGGCGTAGGTTCATCGACAAATGCGTCGCGGTCGTTCTGGACCAGCGCTGTGACGCTGTTCATGCTGACGTGTACGTAGTACGCTGATTCTGAGGATTTGACCACGTAACTCCCGTCATCGTCGTCCTTGGAGCCGAGCGTCAGGGTCACGGTCCCGTCACCGGTCTCCATGATCACCTCTGCCGTGGGGTCATCCAGGCCGTAGGCGGCCTTCTCCTCCACGCCAAGCGGGCTCTTGATCGTCACGGCGGCTGCGCGTCGGAGGACGGCTTCCACCTGGGTCTCGTTGAGGACCTCTCCCTCCGCCATCTCCGGTTCCACCATGGCCCACCCGTCGTCGTCGCGCTCGAAGACGAATGTCCCGTTGGCATTCTCCAACGTGAACCGCGCGACATCATCCTGCTGCACGCTGTGGTAGCTCGTGTCGATCCAGGTGCTCGTTGATGCGTTCACATCCCAGGTGGTGAGCTGGCTGGTCAGGTACGCCTCGCTCTCTCCCTCCAGCCGGAAGTGGACCGATCCGTACTGCGGCGAGGATCCAATGTAGAGCGTCTCGGTCCCGCCGCTGGACTCGAATTCGATCCGACGTGCGAAGTCATTGGCAGCCACCCGGAGGCGCTTGTGACTCGTGTCGCTCCTCGTCACCAGCTGGCCTGTAGTTAGCGCTGTCAGCTTCTCTAGGAGGGCTTCCACCTCCTCCGACTGGGCTGGATACTCGCCGGCATCGGGCATGACCCACTCGCCCGTCACTTTCTGGAGCGCGATACGATTGCCTTGGTCGTCCTCGATCGTGAGAGAGGTTACGTCCTCCTTCGCGAGGTCCGGAAAGAGCGGTTCCTGCTGACCGGCCGTCGTGGGTCTCGGCCAGAAGACGACAACGCTCAAGGCAATCTGCGCGACCAACACGGTCGCAAGGATCTTGTGATGGTTCTTGATCATTCGGTCACCTCCTACGCATCCCTGGTGGTCGAAAACGCGGCGGAACCGGCCACCTCGTCACGAGGCAGCAGCTCCATGGCCTCCACGTTGCGACGGCGGGAGCTCCACACGAACCCGATGACGACTAGGGAAAGCAGCGCGGCAACGTAGTTGGCACCTTCCCAGAAAGACTGCTCTCCCTCGCTGAGTGGCGCAAGCACACGCGTCTGCGTGCCCCTCGTCCGGATGCTCAACAGGTCCAGATCCTCTGCGGACCAGGCGATGCAATTCTGGAGGAACTGCAGGCTGTTGAGATACCGGTCCTGTGTCAGGCTGGATGAGAGTTCGAAGACGATGTCGTCGACGAACTCCACGCTGCCGATTACAACCAGCCGCGACGTGTTCGGTGAGCTCTCGATCGTTCCCAGTGAAGAGGGCGGCGGCTCTGGCGTCGGCGTTCCCGGCTGCTCCGCCTGTTCGCCTTCTTCCGCTGGAGTCTCCTGCTCGAACGGCGAGGGTCTGTCCTCGAAGAAGCTATCAAAGGAGCCCTGCACTGAGACGGCGAGTGTATGCCGCTCGCGCTCCCCGCTGACGGGGAATCCCAGCTGTGGGTGAGTCACGAAATCGGGTTGTATGGTTGTCTCCGTGCGCGTCCAGGATGCTGGACTGGACTGCAAGAGCTCCGTCACCTCGCGATCGACATTCTGGTCCTCATCCACGATCACGGGCGACGCCCAGTTTAATGTCACCGCCGGCAGGTTGGAGACGATAGGGCTGTCCGACGCCATACCATCCTGCCGCACGTCGACGAAGAATGGGTAATCGAGCGCCTGGATCTCGCGTACCTGGGCCCCGCCCACATTTCGGGTTGTCTGCACAGGGAAAGGCTCGTTCTGCGGATCCATCACGAGAGACTGGTCAACCGTGATACCATAGTGGTCGAGCATTTCACGCAGCGTGCCCTCCAGCGGCCTGAGTCCCAGACCTCCCTGCATAGGATCTACCTGGATCCCGTAGTTGCCCGCACCGACGATGACCGCCCCGCCGCGCATCAGGTACTGGTCGATGGCGAAGCGTTCCTTCTCTGCCAGGCCCTGGGGACCGATGAGGACGAGGACATCGACGTCGGATGGGATCTGTCCCCCGCTCAGGTCGACGCTGCGCACCTCATACTCCTGCGCGAGAGACTCGCGAATCTGCTGCCAGCTGGAGATAGGCTGTTGCATCTGGCCCATCATATTTTGTTGCGGCTCCGTGGACGGCGTCCAGAGGCCCACGACCTGTAGGAAGCCAGGCGACATCCGCTTCAACGTGTTCTCGATCGAGGAACGAATGTCAGCCTCCGTCATCTCCCCCGAAGGATAGATCACCTGCTCCTCCTCTCCAACCCGCATCACCATGTGGAGGTAGTACGATTCATTGGAGAACAGCGAGGTGGCGAAGGGGCGGATGTCATACTGCTGGAAGAGCTCCTCCCGCGTAACGGCGCTGTCGGGCGCGTCCGGGTTCATCACCGCGTACGTGAATTTGCCGTCGGATTCATCGGCGATCGTCCCGGCGACACGCTCGATCGTCTCGGGAATGCCCGAAAGCTGCTCCGGCATCGTGTCGGGCGTCACGTAGACGCTTAGCTCCGCGGGTTCCTCCAGCGCTGCGAGTACAGCCTCTACGCTCTGGAACCCGTAGACGACTTTCTTGATCGCGCTGGTGAGGTCATATTCGAGGTTCCGGAGTTGGACATCGAGGCCGCCCCCGCCCGACTGTACCTCGATCAGATCCTGGAAGCCGAGCACAACGTGCTGGTCACCGTAACGGATCAAGACGTCAAAGTAGGAATTGATCACCGACTGCTCGTACCGGCCCGAGATCTGGAAGGGGCTGGGTGTGATCCCGTACGTCTGGTTCGCCTCGGCCTCCAGTTCTGGATACTCTGCTGGATCGCTGTCCCCCAGCTCCATCTTGTCCCCTGCGGCAACGGCATCCTCGCTCTCCCCC
>CAZIWL010000160.1:0-9250 GCA_964542755.1 uncultured Anaerolineales bacterium | reverse complement strand
GACCTTCTCGCATCGGTGTGGGACGCCCATGGTGTGCCCGAGCGGATTACGGCCTGGACGATCCAGGGTTCTCAGGGGCAGATGTCTCAGGGGAAAGGCGCACCGCGTGCCTCTGACAGCCGAGAAGCAGAGATGCCTGCATTCGCAGCGGCGCGCTCTGGCGGGCCTTCTTCCCACCTTGAGGGTGAGCAGCTCGCCCCTGAGGAGCGCCCCCAGCTCCCGCAGCTGCTGTCTGTGCCCGGCACCGGCCCATAGACGGGCCTCGATGGCCGTGACCTCCTCGGCTCTGAGGTTGGGAATCTTCACCTCGGGCTCATCAAGGACGGGGTCGAGCCAGGTTTGGAGCGCCAGCTCGACATGCGTATCCTCTACCTCGGCTCGAGGTTCTTTCTGCGGCGTCAGTGTCGTCCGCACGGATCCAGCAGTTTCCTTTCGGCGAACTCTCCCGGACAGGCGCAAGTGGCCCCTCGGCCCAGGGTGGAACGGCTTTTTGCGAGGGCCCGGGGTGGGGTTCGACGTTGCCTACTGGGCGCCCACCGGTTCGAGAGGTGCCCGGAATCCAGCCACGATGGTGACGATCTCCGCGGGCTTGACCTCAAGCGTGCACCTGGAGCCGTCCTCCGAGAGCTGAAGCGGCTCGAGGACGCTCTCGGAGGTTGTCGCCCGGAATGCTTCCACGGCGCGAAAGCCGAACTGGATGGAGGCATGGACGGGCGATTGGGCAACGCTGTAGAATCGGAGGAGCAAGCGGTCATCTTCCTCCGTTTTCCTCAGAGCTGTCAGGATCATGGTCTCGGGTTCCAGGGAGACGATGCTCCACCGGGGCGGGAGGTTCCCGGAGCCCGGTTCCGTCAGATGGGTGACTGGCGGCGTGTCGAAGCGAGCCGCCCAGGTGGGCACGCCGCCCTCGACGGGCCCGTCTTCGTAGGGGAGGAGCCCGTAGCGGAAGGCGTGCACCCCCAGGCACTGGGCGTCGGGCGTCGGCTTCGCAGGGCCCGAGTGTCCCCTCCGGGTGCAGAGACCGCCCCGTGAGAGCCAACCGACGCCCCGCAGCAGCGTGAGGGCCAGGGTCAGTCCGTCGGGGTCCAGCAGGCCGGCGTGCTCCGGCAGGCCCTCGCTGAGGACGGCCAGGCCCTCGCCACCATCGTCGGCGCCGAACCAGGTGTGGTGAGGCTGAGCCTCGGACGGGGGCTGGTGCCAATTCTCCGCCGGCAGAGGGGCTGCAGCGCGGGTCGATAGTACAAAATGTCCATCCGCGTGGATCGCGGGCGTGTCGAGCCCACTGGGGAAGAGAACCCGCACGCGGTGGTCGCGGGCCCGATTGTCCAGCGTGGTGAGAAGCTCGACGTAAGGCGATCCCGTCCTCAGCTTCGCGAGCGTTCGCACGGGCAGCTCAACCATCTCCTGTGAGCGGCGCTTGCCGTCCTCCGCGAGCGATGCCGGCACCTGCACCCGATGGGCGATGGAGAGAGTCTTGACCAGTCCGCTACTCCGCACCGTTTCCACCTCGACATCCTCCACCATCACGTCAGCGTCCTGCTCGAGTGGAAGGGGGCAGTAGTCGTAGCAGTCTCCACAGTCGGCGGTGTCCTCGATCTGATGGAGGTCCTGCAGGACGCGCCCGGAGGGTCTGTGCACCAGCGCCAGCTGGCCCCGGGGGTCGACCTCTACGCGCAGGTGCTCGTTCTCGATCGCGCGGGCTTGGGTAGCTGTGGTAGGACAGGTGTGCAGCGGTTCACCCGTTAGTTCGACAGCATACGCAGCGTAGCCGCACGGGGGTAGATTGGCCTTCAGGGCCACCTCCGCCAGAATGGTCGTGGCCTCGACCCTGATGGCCTGTCCGGGATTCCTCTCTCCCAGGTCGTCCTGCAGCCGATCGACGGCCTCATCCGACCCGAAGGGCCAGTCTGCCATCCGGAGGTGAAGCGTCTCGCTGCCTGTATCCGAATCCCCCTCCGCCGTCTCCCACCAGTAGTCGGCTATGTCGAGGCCGTCCAGCTGCCGGAAACATTGACGGAGAAAGGGTATCTGGCACGCCAGATCATCCGTTGTCGCATCCCTATTCATCCAGGGGTAAGCCACCGCCGAAGCGGAGAGCACCTCCACCTCAGCTTGATGTCCGAGATGGTCGGTCACGCGGCACGCCTCCGGTTCGGGGAGCCGCAGGGAGATCTCGATCACTTCGTCACGGCTCTGACCCAGCGGGTTGAACAGGAGGACGGGCACGCTGTCCGGGGGAGACCACGATGTGTCCACGCGGGCCGCCAGGGCTCCAAACGCACTTTCGACGGCGCAGTTCCCGATTTGCCGTGCCTGGTCGAACCGGGAGACCATCTCGCGGTGGACCTCGTCTACGCTGCACCCGCAGATGCTGTCGTGGGGGTGGTTTTGAAGGAGCAGCCGCCAGGCCTCCCACAGGCGCGCCCGGGGGTACTCGCCGCCCGCCAGCCAGGCCGCGGCAGCCAGGGGCTCGGCGTAACGCTCGAGGAGCCGCTGGATCTGGTGATTGGCCTGCTTGAGGTGAATGCGGCTGGAGAGCACGGGGGCGTGCACATTCTGGTACCTCGACCCCCGGAGCTCCCCACCAACTGTCTGAAGATACGGATCCCCGTCTCGCACGGCCTGAGCGTAGTCCTCGACGCGGCCGTGCTTGACACGCAAGTCCGCAAGCCCCTTGTTGAGCGCCGTGATCACGTCCGGCAGCGACTCCTGGGCCGGCATGTGATCGGCGCCGTTCCATATGGCCAGGGTCGGGGTTGCGGCGAGAGGGCCGAGATCCGCCGCCAGCTCCTTGACCTTCGTGACGGCCAGCGCGGTGTCAGCCTCGCGGTCTCTCGTCTCGCCCCAGAAGTAGGGATACCCCAGGTTCCCCGCGTTGTAGTAGCCCTCATACTGATGAAGGGTCAGTACGCGGCTTCCGTCTGGGGCTTCCCACCAGAACTCCAGCGCAGGCTGCTCCAGATGGTTGCCCAGACCGCGTGTGGAGACGAAGGTGTCGATGTCGAACCCGCGCAGGATTTGGGGCAGCTGGGCGACGTGCCCGAACGTGTCCGGCAGCCAGCCGACTTTGAGGACAGGGCCCAGAGGCTCAGCCACACGATGGCCGAGCAGCAGGTTCCGTATCAGCGCTTCTCCTGATACCAGAAACTCGTCCGGCTGGACGTACCAGGGCCCAATGCCCAGCCGGCCCTCGCCCACAAGGCGGCGGATGTCGGCGGCCCGTTCGGGCCGGATAGCCAGGTAGTCCTCCAGGAGGATGGACTGCCCGTCGAGGAGCATGTAGGCAAAGTCAGGGCGATCCGCCAGCAGATCTAGCAGCCGATCCAGCGTATCGACCAGATGGAATCGAAACTCCTGGAAGGTGCGGTACCATTCTCTGTCCCAATGGGTGTGGGAGACGACGATGATGGTCTGCAGCGGGTTCATAGATTGGCCAGAGTCTAGGGGTTCAGGCAATGTCGCCTCCTGCTTCATGCCGCCGAGAGTGCCTTCTCGGTCTCGGGATCGAAGAGCCGCACCGCATCGTCATCGAACACGACGCCGACCTTATCCCCAATGCCCAGCTCGATCTGGGGCGGTGCCACGGCCTTCACCATCGTCGCTCCCAGCTCCAGGGTGAGCAGCGTCTCCTTGCCCAGCGGCTCGGTGACGTAGACCTCGGCCAGGGTTGCCCCGGGCTCGGGATCCAGATCAACCACCAGATCCTCCGGACGGATACCCAGCACCACCTGGTCCCGCGCAATCGAGGCGAGAGCGTTAGTGTAGCGGCTGGGCAATGGGCACTGGAAAGACGGAGCCCGCAAAGTGAGCTCGTCAGCGTGGTAGGAGCAGTGGATGAAGTTCATCGCCGGACTCCCGATGAACCCGGCCACAAACATGTTGGCGGGGTGGAGGTAGACTTCCTCCGGGCCCCCAACTTGCTGGATGTGGCCGCCCTGCATCACCACCAGCTTGTCGGCCATCGTCATAGCCTCGGCCTGGTCGTGGGTCACGTATACCGTGGTGATGCCGAGATCCTTCTGCAGCCGCTTCAGTTCGGCTCGCATCTGGACGCGCAGTTTGGCGTCCAGGTTCGACAACGGCTCGTCCATCAGGAAGACCTTGGGCTTGCGCACGATGGCCCGACCCAGTGCCACGCGCTGCATCTGACCTCCTGAGAGCTCGCGCGGCTTGCGGTGGAGGAGCTTACCGATACCGAGCGACTCGCCTACTCGCTGCACCCGGTCCCGGATCCCCGACCTGTCTACCCGTCGGGCTCGCAGCGGGAAGGCCACGTTGTTGAAGGCTGTCATGTGTGGGTAGAGGGCGTAACTCTGGAAAACCATCGCCGTGTTCCGGTCCCACGTAGGCCTGCGGTTGACCTCCTGCCCGCCGATGAAGATAGAACCGGAGGAGACGTCCTCCAGCCCTGCAATCGAGCGGAGGAGCGTTGTCTTCCCGCAGCCCGAAGGACCCACCAGAACGGTCATGTCTCCGTCCTCGAAGGTCAGGCTTACCTCATTGACCGCGATGACGTCCCCGAACGCTTTGATCAGATTCTCGACGCGAACTTCAGCCATGATGGAGACTACTCCTTGCAGTTGTGGTCCGGCCTAGTATTTCACGGCGCCGGCGGTAAGACCTTTGATGACCCATTTCTGGAAGATCAGGACCATCACGACGACCGGCAGAAGCGAGAGGACGATGCCGGCCGAGACCCACGCCCATTGGAGCTCGTGTCGCTGGCTGAATGTGAGGATGGCGACGGGTACCGTCTGGGCGCCGGGCAGGCCCAGGCTGATTGTCAGGGCGAGCATAAACTCGCCCCAGGAGCCAAGGAAGGCGAGCACACCGGCCGAGAAGAGCCCGGGCGCAGCGAGGGGAAGGATCACACGCCAGAAGGTACTGAATGGAGGATAGCCATCGACCTTGGCCGCGTCCTCCAGGTCCGTCGGAAGCCCGGCGAAGTAGGCCGCCATCAGCCACGTGCCGATGGGGATGCTGTAGGCGATGTTCGGGATGATCAGGCCCCAAAGGGTCTGAAGCAGCCCCATGGACCGGATCAGTACGAAAGTGGGCGCGATGGTCACGATGGGCGGGACCATCCCAGCCAGTTGGATGAGGATGAGCGACTCGATCTTGTACTTGAAGCGCAATCGTGCGATGGTGTACGCCGACAGAGATGTCACCAGCAGGGCACCGAATGTGACGACCGATGAGACAATGAAACTGTTCTTGATGGCATTCTGGATGCGGAACTGGGGCCCCAGGATGACGCCGTAGCTCTCCAGCGAGAAACTCGACGGCCAATACTCGACCGGTTTTCTAAACTCGGTCCCCGGCGTCTTGAACGACGTCATCACGATCCAATAGAGGGGACCGAGGCAGAAAAGGGAGATCAGAGCGATGATCCCAATTGAATAGACCCACTTAAGCCGCTGTTTGCCTAGGAGTGTCATAGGGTCAGCTCCTGAACTGCAGGTGCGGCTGGATTCTCTTGAGATAGAAAAGGCTAAGCGCCAGGATGAGCACGAAGGTGATCAACGCGTAGGCAGAGCCTAAGCCGTACTCTACGTAACCAAAGTAGAACTTGTAGGCGAATGAGCTAAGGACGTCCGTCTGCGTCCCTGGCCCGCCTCCCGTGAGGCCGTAGATGATGTCGAAGGCACGCAGAGCATCCCTGGTTCGGAACAGCAGGGTGACCAGGATGGTCGGCATGATCAGAGGAACGGTGATACGCCAGAAACGCATCCAGGTGCGAGCCCCGTCGACCTTGGCGGCGTCGATCAGATGGTCGGGTACCATGGCCAGCCCACCCATCAGGAAGATGCTCGTGACTGAGGCCGTTTTCCATACGTAGGCGAAGATGACGGCGCCCATAGCCAACCTCGGATCCGCCAAGAAGAGCGGGGGTCTGCCCACCAGACCTGCTCTGACTAGAAGGTCGCCAATCAAGCCCACATCGGTGTTATAGAGCCATTTCCACATCGCGGCCTGGACGATCTGAGGGATGGCCCAAGGGATAATGATGATGGCTCTCAGGACGCCGCGGAGTCTCGGTACCACGGCGAAGGTCGCCATAGCCATGCCGAGCCCAATCCAGAACTGGAGGAAGACGGATACGGCGGAGAAGAGGAACGTGAAACGGAGGGACAGCCAGAACTGTCGGCTCTTCATCACGTCGAGGTAGTTGCCGAGCCCGACGAAGGGCGCGTTCAGCCAATCAGATGTGTGGTCCAGGTCGAACAGACTGAAGATCATCGTCTGTCCGATGGGATAGTAGAAGAAGACGGCCAACCCGATGAACGCCGGAATAATGAAGAGGACGGCGACCGCCGGTTCGCGCAGCCTGAGTCTTTGTCTCATAGGAGTCTCCCCATCAGGGCGGCTAACGTGCCCCGGGTTCCCTGGGGCGTCCCTGGGAACCCGGGGCCGAGGGTCAAAGACGGACTAGTCCAGAGCGTCTACTCGTGAGCAAGCATCGTTTAGCGCCGTCTCCACAGGCTTGATGCCCGTGATGGCGGAGTGGATCTCTTCCTGGATGATCGCGGAAACCTGGGCGTAGTCCTCGCTCGGCGGCCGGCTGAGCGCGGTCTCCAGAACCGGTGCGATCTTGTCGACGTCGGGATTCGCTTCCAGAACCTCCGGGTCCTCGTAGAGGCCTTCGTAGTGCTGCACCGGGCCCCAGGCGATGGCGAAGGCCTTCTGGACCTCCTCGCTTGCGATGACGTTCATCACCTTGAGCGCCGCGTCCAGGTTGTCCGTGTAGGGGTTGATGGAGAAGGCGAAACCGCCGGTCACACCGGAGTGCCGACCCCCGGGCTGAGCCGGTACGCCGATCAGGCCCCACTGTCCCGGGATGCCCGATCGCTCGGCGTTGTCGAGCCAGGTGACGATGCTGACGTTGTGCTGCAGGAAGACGGCATCACCCTCGGCGAATCGTGTCCGGGCGGCCTCTTGATCCCACGCGGTGACCTCGCGAGGGGAGACGCCGCTGGCGATAACGTCGTTCATGAACTGGACGGCCTCAATACCCTCCTCGGAGTTGAACGCGCACGTTCCGTCATCCTCGAAGTACTGGCCGCCGAATCCGTGGAGGAGCGCCGCCCAGATCATCACCAACGATTCGTTCTTGCCGCCGGGCCAGACGTACCCGCTCATGTCGGGGTTATCCGCTGTGATTGCCTCTGCCGCCTCCACCAGGTCGTCGAAGGTCTCGGGCGGTTCGAAGCCGTATTCCTCCAGCAAGTCTGAGCGGTAGAAGAGCCCTTGGATGCTGCCCCAGACGGGTACGCCCAATCTGTTCCCCTCGTAGGAGAAGACGTCCAGGCCGGATTCGGCGTAGTTCTCGAACTCGGGGATGCTGTCGTTCAGGGGCACGGCCCACTCAGCGCTTCCGAACTCCTTAACCCAGGGCGTGTCCATCCCGTAGATGTCGATCGTTGGGTCCTCGGCGGAGATCCAGATCGCCAGTGAGTCGTGCCACGAGCCCATGTCGTCGGGCGTGATGTTCAGTTGGACCTCGATATTGGGATACTTCTCCGCGACGGCAGTCCTGATCGCCTCGTAGGGGGCGGGACCAGGACCGAAGGAGAGGTTGATGAAGCGGCCGTAAGCGAGGGTGACCTCTACCTTCTCCTCGGGCACTGCTGTCTGCTCGACGATCTTGGTGACCTCGACAGTCTGCTCGACAGGCACCTCCACCTGCACCGTCTGTTCTACGGGCACCTCAACCTCAACCGTCTGTTCGACGACCTCGGGGGTCGGCGCCGGTCCGCAGCCTGCCAACAGCATTGTCAGAATTGCGAGACTAAGTAAGACTCTCTTGACCATCTCACTACCTCCTAGTACGTTCTAGATGTCCGGGTGAAGACTGATGAACAGAGGGGCAGCCCGAGATTCTTAGTGTGTCACCTCCTTTGGATGCGTCTTGTGGTCCGTCATCCTATGGGCGCCGCGAGAATCGTTGGTACCGGAGAGCCGCTTGATCAGTCGCACGGCGGGGCCACGGATGAGCTAGCAATTCCAGACCCTCTCCGCTCAAGAGGTGAGTTCGTGAGCGGTCCGCGGGTGCAGCGTGGTTCGCCGTTGAAGGTTGCCCCCGCCGGAAGTCCCGGGAAGGGCAGGTTGTGGACCGCGAGGTTGCGTGAACCAAAGCTGATCGGCGTCAAGCTGGGCAAGTACAGGTACCTCCGATGTTGCAGCTCCGACCGGCCTACCAGCGGACGGTGCGTTCGCCAAGCGTGGCTGCCCATCTGACCGAGGCGTCAAGAACCGACGTTCGGCTCCGAGTGCACGTGCTCGGACAGGGCTCATTTCCGTTAACGAGTGACGTGCAGGTGATACTTGTACCTGTCGGCTCGCGTGATGATCTGGTGGAACTCAACAGGCTGGCCCGCCCCCGAATAGGCTACACCTTCCACTTGAAGGAGGGGCGTGCGTTCCCTCACGTCCAGGAGTTCGGCGTGCCAGTCCTCGGCGGCAATGGCGCCGATCACCTTGTCGGACTCCATCAAGACGATGCCCTTCTCGGCCAGGACCTTCCAAAGCGAGGGTTCTTCTTCCAAGTCGCTCCGCCTGAGGGTGATGCTCTCGGGCAGGGCGAGGTAGGAGAGATTCAGGCCGATGACATCTGAGTCGGCGAATCGAAGGCGCTCGACGAACCAGACCGTGGCTCCCTCGTTGAGACCCAGCTCTCTCGCCACCCGCGTCTGTGCGGGCTCCTGCCGCAACGTGAGAAGTTCGGAGCCAGGCTTCATGCCGAGAGCCGCGATGTCCTCGGAGAAGCTGGTCAGCTTGAGGATGCCGCGTTGAATCCGCGGTGGCGCCACAAAGGTGCCCCTGCCCTGGACGCGGCGCACGTATCCCTCATTCTCCAACTCGTCAATGGCACGGCGCACGGTGATGCGGCTCACGTCAAAGTCCTGTGTGAGCTCGCGCTCCGGGGGCAGGGTGTCGCCAGGCTCGTAGTGACCGTTTGTGATCTGAGCCAAGAGGGACTGGCTCAACTGGTGGTACAGAGGAATCGGGGATCGCCGGTCTAACATCTTGCCTCCCGTCGACATGGATGGCTGGCGCGTCCGCGGAGCGGATATGTCGTTATGTTATCATGACCTGTCCAGCATAAGCATTATAAGCCACAGGTGTGCTTTTGTCAAGGGTCTGCAGCGAGCTGAATGCGCTAACGAGTTGTCATAGATCTCGTGGCGGAAGTCCGAAACGACACGAAAATGGGCCTCTACAGGCTGTCTGCTGTCACGAATCATCTCTA
>CAZIWL010000159.1:0-9356 GCA_964542755.1 uncultured Anaerolineales bacterium | reverse complement strand
GGCGCAGACAGGCGCTCGCTCGAATGGGTCTGCCCGTGGATGTGGTTCAGTCGCAGCTACGGGCAGACTCTTGCCCGGCGAGAATCGTCGCTTTTCAAAACGGCTGGGTGGTGGGTGAGACCGGCCAAGGTGCATCGCACCTGTCAAGCGCAACGGTCCGGAAGGGAGTCAGTCCAGGGGGATGGCCTCGACGCGGGATCCAGACGGGGCGTGATCCCAGTCCTCGGGGATGATGGCGAATCCGTTGGCCTTCAGCATCGAGCTGAGGATGCCGGAGCCCTGCGCGCCGGTCAGGTAGGCGTGGTACTCGCCGCCCTCCCAGACGAGCTGGACGCGGACGAAATGCCGGCGGTCATCCTTGTGCTTGATCTCGTCCATCAGCGTCGCCTCGACGCGCGGGCGGTGGAGCAGATTGGCGCCCTGCATCTTGAGGAGCGCGGGGCGGACGAACATCTCGAAGGAGACCATGACCGAGACGGGGTTGCCGGGCAGGCCGAGGATCGGCACGCGGCTCTCGCCATCTCCGGATTCGAGGTGCCCGAAGGCCAGGGGCTTTCCAGGCTTCATGCGCACACGCCAGAAATCCATGCGTCCCTGGGCGGCCAGAACGTCCTTCACCAGGTCAAACTTCCCTACGGAGACGCCGCCGGACGTGAGGAAGAGATCTACGCCCTGCCGGAGCCCCTCCTCCACCTTCTCCGTCAGCTCCTTGACGGTGTCGCCGGCGATGCCGAGCAGGATCGGCTCACCGCCGTGGCGCAGGATCTGGGCGCTGTTCGAGTAACTGTTGGTATTGCGGATTTTGCCCGGGGCGAGGGGCTCGTCGATGGCGACCAGCTCATCCCCGGTGGCCAGGACGGCGACCCGCGGCCGGCAGCCCACGCTGACCTGCTGGCGTCCCAGGGCGGCGAGCATACCGATCTCCTGAGGGCGGAGGCGCGTGCCGCGGCTGAGTACCAGGGAGCCGTGCTGTACGTCCTCGCCGGCCGGCCGGACGTAGTTCCCGGGCGCAACCTCGACGTGGATCGCCACGTCGTCGCCGGAAGGCTCGGTGTCCTCTACCTTCACTACGGCGTCGGCGCCTGGCGGGAGGGGGGCGCCGGTCATGATTCGGACCGTCTTTCCGGGCTCGACCTGCTGCTCGGGGACGTGGCCGGCCGGAAGATCGCCGATGACGGTGAGGACCGCTGGGGCGTCAGGAGAGGCCCCACGGGTGTCGGCGGCCCGGACCGCATAGCCGTCCATCGAGGAATTGTTGTGTGGGGGGATGTCGATATCTGCAGACACATCCTCGGCGATGAAGCGCCCAACGGCCGCGAGCAGGCTCACGCGTTCGGCTCCCAACGGCTCAAAGGCGTCGAGGACCCGCTCTTGCGCCTCCTCCAAGCTCAGCATCGGCTTCATGAGATGATCCTTCATGAGACGATCTCCTCCGTCCCTCGCGCGTCTGACTCAGCGGGCGGGTCGTCTGGCGTGAGGTTGCCCGTCAATGCCGTATCTGAGGATGGCCTCGACGCCTCGCTCTTCCACTCCTGCCCGTCGACGTAGACCTCTTTCTTCCAGATCGGCACGATCTCCTTGAGGCGATCGATGGCATAGTGGGTGGCCTCAAAGGTCTCCTCGCGATGGGCCGACGAGACGGCGATGACGACGATCGTCTCCCCTATCTCGAGGCGGCCCGTGCGATGGACGATGGCGACGTCGCGGATCGAGGGCCAGCGTTCGCGGATCTCGTCTCCGATGCGCCGCAGCTCACGCTCCGCCATCTCGGGATAGGCCTCATACTCAAGGTGGTCCGTCGGACAGCCTCCGCTCTCACCGCGGACGACACCGACGAAGGTGGCGATACCGCCCACCGAGGGATGGACGAGGCGGCCCATCACCTCATCGACCGAAACTGGCTCTGCAGTGACCTCGAATAGCTTCATTGTTGGGATCCTGCTGTGTTCAGCCTAAGGCTCCTGTGCTTAACGACTGAGGGTCGGTGTGCTGGCTAGCCGCCGCCGACCGGCGGGAGGCAGGCGACCTCGTCACCATCCTCGAGCTCAGTCTGCATGCCGACGTAGGCTCGATTGACGGCCACATTGAGGAAGCGCGTGTAGTTCTTGAGCAGCGGGTGTTCCTCTTCCAGATGCTCGATGAGGTTCCTTACCGTCGAGCCTTCGGGCAGCTGCACCTCCGTCCGATCCATATCGAGCGCCTCGCGGGGCGCCGCAAAGAATTTGACCTTGACGTTAATCTGCTTCTCCGCCACGCGGGCTGCTCCCTTCCTCGTGCTGGCGATGCCAGTCGCCGCTCTTGCCGCCGGTCTTGCTGACCAGGCGCACCTGCCCGATCTCCATCGTTTTTTCCGCGGCTTTGGCCATGTCGTAGATGGTGAGGGCCGCCATGCTCACAGCGGTGAGGGCCTCCATCTCGACGCCGGTCTGGCCTGTGCAGCGGGCGACGGCCGTGATGTGGATCCGGGAACCCTCTTCGTCGATCTCAAAGTCCACGTCGACCTTGGTGAGAGGGAGTGGATGGCAGAGAGGGATGAGCTCGTGGGTCCGTTTGGCCGCCATGATGCCCGCGATCTGAGCCGTGGTGAGCACGTCACCCTTGGGCGCGTCTCCCTCGACGATGAGCTTGAGGGTTGCCCGACGCATCCGCACTTCACCTTCCGCTACGGCTACGCGTTCTGTGGCCCGCTTGTGGCCGACGCCAACCATGTGGACTCGGCCCTCCTTATCGACGTGTGATAGTTCCATGGTCAATCAGAGATGCTCGATCAGTGTTTCCAGCACTCTCGGAATGCTCATCTGCGGAGCCGGATGCACTCCAGCAGCGTCGTGACGATGATCAGGAAAGCCCTGCAACTCAGGGTGATGTGGAGCGTTGTCCCACCGCGTCACGAGTTCACCGTCAGCACTCTGCAGGTGGTACCGGTACTTGGGGCGCTGTAGCTCGGATTGAGTGACCACGTACTCGGGAATGTGCAGTTGGAAGCCGTGGACGAGCCCGAGCACTCCCCGGATGTAGCACTCGCTGGCGTCGATCTCGTCGAATCGCGTGTCCGACCTGAGAACATGGGGGCAGCGATGAATGGCGGCTTGAAGATCCAGGTAGTAGTCGCGAGCGTTCAAACCTCGGCCCTCGAAGGAATAGCGGATCGCCGCCTCCAGAGGTCACGTGCTCGTTTGGCCGCGTACCAATCGAAGTAGTCCTGATCGTCACCCAGCTCACCAGATTCGAATCGCTCGATGAACTCATCGGACGTTAGCTCGTACTCCTCCTCGAACTGGCCGCAAATCCTCTCGTAGTAAGCATACTTGGCGTCGGCCCATTTCGCCTCGCGGTGGAGTGCATCCCCCACCGCGTGACGGGCCTCGTCCTCGTTCACACCTTCGGGGGATCCCGTCGTCAACTTGACCTCGATCACGGTCTCCTCCTGGGATCAGCTGCTCCTGTTTGTTGTCCCCTTCCAACCGGGCCATTCGGAGAAGCACCAGAAGAGTATAATGCTTCTCCCTTCGCGTCTCTCCCCGCACGTCTCCCAGTGCTGGCAGACGCAGCGTCCTGCTCTTGTCCAGGCCCACGGAGCAGCTCTCGGCTGAGGTAGTCGATGGTGAAGAGGATGGACCGGCCGGTCAGATCCTCACAGAGGTGGGGAGGATTGTCGGGTTTGAAGCCCTCGGGTCGGAGCTCACGGCAAAGCAGACTGCCGAAGCGGGCCTCGAAAGCCTCGGCGTAGTCCCGGCACCCGTCGATGGCGACATCGTCGGCTATTCCCCGAGCGCGGCCCAGGAGACCGATGAACATCAGACCGCCCTCGACGAGGCCGCACTGAGCGCGGTAGCCGCCGGCCCCGTGCATCCCCATGGCAGCATCGAAGACTTGCTGATCCATGGGGACATCGAAGGCCCTCCCAAGGGCGTGGAGCGTCGTGACCGCGCAGTTGAGGTCCTGGGTCCAGTAGGCGTCGTGAACCCAGGCGCGAACGTCGTGAGCACGGTCCATCGGCTTATCCCCCGATCTCCGACATGACCCGTCCCGCCGGGTGGAGGTGCTCCCCGAGATGGTGCCGCATCGGCTTGGCGTTGATGCCCTCGACGATGAGGGCCTTGATCTCCTCGGCGTCCGCGCCGCGGCGGAGGGGAGAGCGGAGGTCGATCTCGTGGTCCGAGAGGAGGCAGGGGCGCAGCTGGCCGTCCGCTGTAAGACGGAGTCGATTGCAGCGGTAGCAGAAGTGCTCGCTGATGGGTGTGATGAATCCCAGGGTCCCCTTGCCGCCCGGAAGCCGGAAGTACCGGGCAGGACCACCGCCCGTCTCCATCTTCGCCGGCTGGAGGGGGCCGAAGGCGGTCTCGATCCTCGCACGGATCTCGTCAGCGGTCACGACTCTCTCCTCCCAGGCCTGGGTCATCAACTCGCCGTTACCGACCGGCATCAACTCAATGAAGCGGATGTTCCACCAGCCAGCTTCGAGCGTTTTGGCGGCAAGATCCACCACCTCGTCATCGTTCATGCCGCGAATCACGACGGAGTTGATCTTGATTGGATCGAGTTTCGCCTCCCGGGCCGCCGCAATGCCCTCCAAGGTGTCGGCCAGTTCGCCGCAGCGGGTGATCTCGCGGAAGCGTCCGGGGTCGAGGGTGTCGAGGCTAATATTGACGCGATGAAGCCCCGCCTCCGCGAGGGGGTCGGCGTAGCGTGCCAGGAGGATGCCGTTGGTCGTCATGGCGAGGTCGTCGATGTTCGGGATCCGGGCGATCATGCCGACGAGGTCGGTGATACCGAGGCGGACGAGGGGCTCTCCGCCGGTGAGGCGCACCTTGGTGATGCCCAGCTCCGCAGCGGCGCGCGCGATGGTCTCGATCTCCTCGTACCGCAGCACGCGCTCGTGCGGGCGCCAGGCCACGCCCTCCGCGGGCATGCAGTACATGCAGCGGAGGTTGCACCGGTCGGTGACGGAGATACGGAGGTAGCTGATGGGCCGGTTGTAGGCGTCCAGGTGGGCCATAGTACAGGTATTCTACCGCTTTTCCGACAAATAGGCGAAGAAACCGGCCGCGCGAAGGCCCCTCAGTGTCAGGGCACCCAGAAGGCCGCCCAGTGCCCCGAAGACGACATATCCGATGAGCGCGCGGGCGAGTCCAAGGGCGACGAATCCAGCGGGGGCTCCGGTCGCCGCGCTGAGAACCCACTTGACCAGGAACTTGGCCGTGTGCCCCAGCGTGGCTGCCAGGGGAGCGGCTATCAGGTTCTCGGGATCCCGCAGGAGGAGGAGCGCCAGATCGGTCCCCACACCCACCGCCGTGTAGGAGAGAAAGGTGTTCAGCGCTCCGAAATCGCCCATGCCGAGAAAGCCGGCCAGAATGCCGGACGTGAGACCGATGAGTGAAGCTGCACCGAGTTTAGGGACCACGCCCGCACCGACCACGACGACGGCCATCCAGAAGAGGCCGGTGTGACCAGGCATCTGGATCGGCGTGCGGAGCGCGATCTTGGCCACTACGACGAGGGCTGCGAAGAGCGCCAGCAGGATCAATTCAAACGTGGAGAAGGTTCGTTCCTTCACGGCGACGCGACCTCGATCCGGTCCGTGTCCTGGACCCACTCGTCGCGGGTATCCAGCTTCTCCATCTTGGATACGAGCTTTAGCGTCCCGCGTCCCGAGACGTCGAACATCACCATGTTCTCCGCGTCTTCCACCTCGTTCCAAGTTAAGTCAGCTGATTTCTCGCGACTGGTGCTGATGACCGTGATGCTCGTCTCTGGGGTGAGCGTATCCTCGGAAAGGTGAACGCGAAGCACATCCCGGAGCATCCAGCCCGTCTGGCTCTTTCCCTCCTCTGCGTCCTGGAAACTCACCTCCTTCAGGCTTGCCAGATCCTCAGGTGTGAATGCCGCCTCCATCTCCCCATCGACATAGATCGGGATGCTGCCGGGCTTGAGATCGGCCGGGGTGACCCGCTGTCGGCGCAGGACCTCCAGCCCGAGAATGGCACCCCCGACGAGCACGAGGATAAGGACGGCGAGAAGGATCCGCTTGTTCTGATTCACAACTCCTCCTGTCTGATGTCGAGACCGGCGAGCTATCCGATGAGACCGGTGGCTGCCCGCCAGGCGATCAATAGGATACTGACAAACGCGGCTGCCGTCAAGAGCAGCCAGTCGAACTGCGCCATGCGCAGGCGCCTGTAGGGCCGCCGGTGGGGCGAGTCAAATCCGCGCGCGTAGGCGGCCTCCGTCAGGCCCCAGGCACGCTTGGTGGCCAGAACGATGGCCGGTATGGTCAAGGAGACGAGTTCGCGGACCTGGTGGATCAAGCGGCGCCACCCCCGCCACTCGAATGCCCAGGCCCCCCGGGCGCGCTGCGCTTCCCGGATGGCCCGCCATTCGTCCTCGAGTATCTCGACACTCTGGAAGGCGAGACTGACGCTGAAGGCATAGCGGTAGGGAACCTTCATCCATTCTAGCGCCAGACGGAACTCGCTGGGCGTGGTCGTGCGGACGAAGACGGAGAAGGCGCCGGTCAGAAGGACAATGCGCAGGGTCACCATGGCGGCCAGATAGAGGTCCACGAGAAGCCAGTCGACGACGAAGAGGACGAGGAGGACCCACTTGAGACGCCAGACCTGGGAGGCGGCGTGCGAGAGGAGCCGGCTCCAGAGGAGGAGTGCAACGTAGAAGGCCATGAAGAAGGCCAGACGCCCCAGAGGGAGCATGACGGCCAGCGAAGCGCAGAGGCTGAGGGCCAGCTT
The DNA here is from genome assembly GCA_964542755.1 of uncultured Anaerolineales bacterium. Lineage (GTDB taxonomy): Bacteria > Chloroflexota > Anaerolineae > B4-G1 > B4-G1 > SKLM01. The sequence continues at coordinate 2,613 of CAZIWL010000159.1, read as the reverse complement.
GGTGCGCGGGTCGGCGCGGCGGAGGGGTGAGTCCTCCGCCAGGACGGCGCTGCGCCGGCGTCGCGACGACCCCAGCTTCACGACGATGTCACCCAGTTGGGCAGCCGCAGGCCAACGCGGGACCAGGGCGCCGGGTCCTTCAGGAGCTCGGATGGAGGGCCGTCCGCGACGAAACCTCGGTCTCCCAGGATCAAGAGTCGGTCAGCCGTTGAGGCCAGGGCGAGATCGTGGGTTGTGAGGATGACCAGCTGCCCGCTTTCGGCGAGGGCGCGCGTCAGGTCGCCAAGGCGGTCTTTGTGGAACGCGTCCTGACCCAGTGCCGGCTCATCCAACATGACGCCGTGGCACGGCCGGCGCATGAGCGTCGTCGCCAGGGCGAGGCGTTTCTTCTCTCCTTCGCTCAGGAGGAGGGGAGGGGTCTCCTCGTAAGGGGCGAGACCGAGGACCTCCATGATCCATGTGTAGAGAGTCATGTCCGGATGGATCAGACGGTGGAGTACCTCCTCCCGCGCTGTGGCGTTGAACAGTTGACGATCGGGGTTCTGGAAGACGATGCCGAGGTCGGGGCGATGCCCATTGACTGTGACGTCACCGGTGTAGCCCTGGAGTCCGGCCAGGGCGCGGAGGAGGGTGGTCTTGCCGACGCCGTTTCGGCCGACGACGGCCAGCACCTGACCGCTGTCCGCGGTGAAGCTCAGATCGCGCAGGACGACCTGTCCGCCCAGCTCCACCGTCAGACCGGCTACCTGCAGCGTGAACGGAGAAACAGCCGGTTCGGCCGACTGGAGAGGTGCCGGATCGGTTCCCTGGGCTGGGGCCCGGGCCGGCGGGTTCTCAATCGTCAGGGTCCGCAGGTCCGGTATCGGGTCCAGGTACTCGGCCCGATGCTCGCAGACGATCACGGCGGTGCCGGCAGCGGTCAGGTCGGCCAGGTGACTGACGAGCTGCATGGAGGCCGTGCTGTCCAACATGGATAGGGGTTCGTCAAGGATGAGAATGGGAGGCTGCCGTGCGGTGATGGCGGCGAGGGCCAGTTTCTGCTGTTCGCCTCCCGAAAGGGTGCGGGGTGACCGTCCTCGGAATCCCTCAAGCCCGAATCGGGTCAGCGCGGCCTCCACACGCTGGTCAATGGTCTCACGAGAGAGGCCGAGATTCTCCAGACCGAAGATGATCTCTTGCTCGACCGTCACGGTCAACATCTGCGCGGCGGGATTCTGGAAGACGAGTCCGGCCCGGTCGGCCAGCTGCCAGAGCGGCGTGCCGCGGGTGGGAAGGCCGTCGACGTGCACCTTGCCCTCGAGGGCGCCGTGGTAGAGATGGGGGATGAGGCCGCAGAGGCAGCGGGCCAGAGTCGACTTTCCGCTCCCCGAACGGCCGGCCACGTGGACGGCTTCACCCGGTGCGACCCGGAGGGACGTGGGCGACAGGCCGTACCCGTGCTGTGGGTAGGCGTAGGCCACGTCCGCGGCCTGTAGGAGGGGAACCACAGGGGCGCTTTCAGTCGAGCTTGAGGGGAAGCCAGTACCCGCCGGTCCAGTCGGCGTAGGGCTCCCGGCACCATTCCACCACGGCAATCGGCTGCGCCCCCCGACGGGCCGGGCGGAGTTTGTCGGTGAGGACAAGACCTTCCGAGATCGTGCGTCCCTTGATGGTGCGGACCTGAGCGATGCCAGCGTCCAGCACGTCCGCCACGGGGCGGAGGCCGCTGAGCTCTCGAGAGCGGCCGACGAGCACGTACCGCCCGTCGCTTCCCGAGGCTGCTAGACCCACAGCGGCGAGAGCGCCGATGATGCCGTCCTCAGTTCCGCCGAGCCCGGCGAGACGTATGCCGTGGTCCGCCGCGAGGGTGCGTGCGTCAGCCTGGGTGACGACGTCTCGCTGCGTGCGCTGCCCAAAGGCGGCCACGGCCGGCGGCACCCCCTGGGCGACGCAGAGGCCGGGGTCGCTTCCGGGGTTGAAGTGCTCCGCCATGGTCTCCCGGACACGGCGTGCCAATTCGTCGAGATCGACGTGCCCGTTTCTTCCCAGGTGGATGGCGGCGCTGCTGTTCTTGGCGGTGTACGGCACCCGGGGGTCGACGAGCAGCTGATGGCGCGTGACACCCAGCAGCGTGTGGTCGGCCGCCAGATCGGCTGCGAGGAGGCGCGCCAGGTGCCCGGTGCCCCGGGACGTGAGGGTGTCGGTGTCGTCGATGCCTATGTAGATGGCCGGGCGTTCGATCTCGAGCTTCATGTTTCTCTGTTTCACGTTCGTTGACAGACCTCGACTAGTGCGGTATACTTATTATGGGCATATGCCCATAATATCGACTTGGGAAAGGAGTGGCGCATGAGCAAGCTCTATGTACGTCACAGACGTCACGCCGGGAAGGGCGCGGGGCGCCCGCGCTTCGCCATCGTGGCCTCGCAGGGGGCGGATCTACGGGTCTACAAGACACGCATCCGCCGGGATGAGCTGGAGAAGCTGGCGGAGGACCTGGGGGCTGAGATCGTCTATCTGCCCCGCGGCGAGCGGGTCGAGGAGGGCGGGAGGCGCAGGCGCGAACGACCGGAGGTCTAACATGGCCCGCCCGCGCAAACGGCGCCTCATACCGAGGGAACCGAGGCCGGCCAT
>CAZIWL010000158.1:0-9466 GCA_964542755.1 uncultured Anaerolineales bacterium | reverse complement strand
TCGCCGGCTTCTTGAACGCGTACGCGGCCTGGTCCTTCTTGACCGAATCCAGAAACTGCTTGTTCACCTCGGCCAGGCGCCTGTAATCGTCCAGCTTCTCGTCAGTGACGTCCACGTCCTTCTTCTGTTCCTCGTCGAAGCGGAACAGCCGGCCCTTCTGGAACCGGTATTCGTTGTCGACGAGCCGGAAGTTCATGCCGGAGACCAGCGGGATCGGCTTGGGCCGGCTGGTCATTCTGCCGTCGATGAGCGGCAGCAGGCTGATCCCGTCTATGGGCCCGGCCTCGCTGGCGGTCTTGATCCCCAGCACGTCGAGAGTGGTCGGGTAGAAATCCATCGTGCAGGCGGGCACGGTGGTCGCGAAGGGTTTCTTCACCCGCGCCGGCCATTCGAGGATGCCCGGCACCCGGGTGCCGCCTTCGGTCAGCCACTTCTTTCCGCCGGGAAGCCCTCCGGTCGAGCCGGGGGCGGCCGCGCCGTTGTCCGAACAGAACCAGAGCATCGTGTCGTCGGCAATCTTCATCTCGCGCAGCGCCTTGCGCAGCGTTCCCATGGCGTGGTCCACCCCGGCCAGTTCGCCGAGGTAGCCGGCCTGTTTCCTGGACTTGGCGTAAGGCGCGGCGTATTCGGGCGTCGCCTGGTGCGGGCCGTGCGGCGAGGGAAACCAGATCAGCGCCAGGAACGGCTTTTTCGCCGCCGCTTGTTTCCCGATCCAGTCCAACGCGGCGTCCATCAGAACATCCGACGTGTCGCCCCACCCCTGGTCATCCGTCATGCACAGGATGATGTTGGGCCTGCTCTCGGCCGTCGCCGGGCCAAGGCCCAACGACGCCAGACACAGGACTGCAGCCAATACACACAGACGTTTTCCATTCATGATGACCTCGTTTCCATGCTCTTGCACAAGACCGTTGACAGTCCCCGATGACTTCACAGGGACCAACCTTTCCGGCAGGGTCTTCGCACCCATTCATTGGCCTCTTTCCTTCTGGATTGTAGATTCTTCGGCAATCTCATGCTTGCTCTCCTTGTAATGCGCGAATTGCCGCCGAGTCCCGCCACGAGAGCGCCACAAGGTCCGGCATCCCGCCACGTGGGCGGTCACCGTGAGCGGCTCCCGGTAGCGGCTCGACGAACTGTCAGGTTCGGACCCGTCGGTGGTGAAGAAGACCGGCCGGTCCGCCTCCGCGGTCATGGTGACCGTGAAGCGTTTGCCGGTGGCGTCGGCGGCTGGGGAGCCGGTCGACGCCCGAATTTTCCCGGCGGGACGCCGCCTTGAGGAAGACACCGGCAAGATGCCGGCGCTCCTTGAATCCCGGCGGGGTTCGGCGGCGGTTTGCGCATGGATGGGAAAGGACCGGCGATCCCATGCGTAGCCTTCCCCGCCCCCCGGCGGAGGCGGGGGGGCATCCCGGCCGTCCAATGGGTGGGACACAATCCGCATCTCATCATGAAACCAACAACAATGAATTGCCTGGCGACCGCCCTGTGCCTGGCCTGGTTCGGAACCGGCCCGGCGACGGCTGCGGCCGCCAAGCCGAACATCGTCGTCCTCTTAGCCGACGACCTCGGCTACGGCGAACTCGGCTGCCTCAACCCCGATGGCAGGATCCCCACGCCCCAACTCGACCGCCTCGCCGCCGAGGGCATGGTCTTCACTGACGGCCACTCCGGCTCCTCGGTCTGCACGCCGACGCGCTACGGCCTGATGACCGGCCGCTACGCCTGGCGCACGCGCCTGCAGAAGGGAGTGCTGACCGGCGGCGAGTCGCTGATTGCCGCCGACCGTCTGACCCTGCCCAAGCTGCTCAGGGGCCAGGGCTACCACACGTGCATCATCGGCAAATGGCATCTCGGCATGCTGTTTGACGGCAGGCATGCATCGGGCAAGGTGCCGGTTGGCGCCGAGGTGACCCACGGTCCCATCGATCGCGGCGGCTTCGACCAGTTCCACGGCTTCCATCACTCGCGCCAGATGGCGGTCTGGATCGACAACGACAAGGTCGGTCGTCACCTGCAGCCGGTCGAAATGCTGCCCGCCCTGACCGCCAAGGCGGTTGAATACATCGCCTCGCGCAAGGGTCAGAAACAGCCCTTCTTCCTGCACCTGCCGTGGAACTCGCCACATTCACCGGTGGCGCCCTCCCCCGAGTGGAAGGGCAGGAGCGGCATCAACGCCCATGCCGACTTCGTGATGCAGACCGATGACGCCTGCGGGCAGGTGCTGCAGGCCCTCCGGGACCACGGCTTCGCCGACAACACCCTGGTCCTCTTCTCGAGCGACAACGGCACCTCGCCCGAAACCTGCGGCCTTGAGAGGCTGCGCGAAGCCGGCCACTCGCCCAGTGGTTCCCTTCGTGGCTTCAAGTCCGACTTCTGGGACGGTGGCCACCGCGTGCCCTTCCTGGTGCGCTGGCCGGGCAAGGTTGAGGCGGGTTCGACCACCGCACAGTTGACCTGCCTCACCGACCTCTACGCCACCTTCGCCGCCATTGCCGGCGCCACCTACCCGGAGAGCGAGGGGGTGGACTCGATTTCGTTCCTGCCGACCCTGCTCGGCAAGGCCAACGATGAGGCCCGCCAGGACGTGATCCACCACTCCTACCCCGGCCACTTCGCCATCCGCAAGGGGCCGTGGAAGCTGCTGTGTGCGCCGGGCTCGGGCGGTTGGAGCAAGCCCGGACCGGAGGAGGCGATGAAGCAGGGGGAGCCGATGGTGCAACTCTACCACATGGGCAGGGACATCGGGGAGCAGCACAACCTGCAGGCCGAGCTTCCCGACAAGGTCAGGGAGTTGCGCACCTTGCTTGAGAAGCAAATCGCCGCCGGTCGCAGCACTCCGGGGCCGAGGCAGTCCAACGATGCCGAAGTGGTGATCGACAAGCTCGCGCTCATGCAGTCCCGCCGTTGAATCTGGCGGGATCCTCATCGCCAAGAACGCCCGCAATGTCCGGCATCCCGCCAAGTGGGCGGCGCTTTCCCCGCACATCGCCGGCACTACCGCCCGACCGCGGTCCATGACCTCAGGGCGACGCGGGGCGGGCCCGGATGAACCCGGCATCGAGCCAGTCCGCGTGGTCGGCCTTGTTGCTGCCGTCGCCGGTGCCGGCTTCGAGGCGGATTTGTTTTGCTCCTTCAGGCAACGGGACGTCGAAGTGCCAGAAGTTCAGCGCGCCGGATTTCAACAGCGGGCTCTTCTGGACGAGCTGGTCGTCGATGTAGCACTCGAAGACCACGCTGGCCTCGGTGCTGCTCTTGATTTCATCGTCGAGTCCGGCGATGGCGACGAAGCGCCGGTATTCCGGCCTGCAGCGGTAGACGGCGGTGGCATTGGCGTGGAGGCCAAGTCCCTTGGCGTAGGTGCGGCCGTTGAGGCGCAGCGGGTTGCCGTCGATCGAGCGGTTGATCCCCGGCTCGGCCCAGTCCGAGGTGAGGCGGAGCGGTTCGAGGTCGGACAGGTGGACGTCGGGTTTGGGCGGTTCGTCGGCCATGATGAAGATCCGCTCGACTGCGGGTTCCGACCGGCTGCCGTCGTCGAGGATGACGGCGGCCGTGACCGCCGTGTCGGCGGTCACCGTGACCGGCTCCCGGTAGCGGCTCGACGAGCTGTCAGGTTCGGACCCGTCGGTGGTGAAGAAGACCGGCCGGTCCGCCTCGGCGGTCATGGTGACCGTGAAGCGTTTGCCGGTGGCGTCGGCGGCTGCGGCGTCGATGGCGGGCGGGCCGGGCGGCATCTTCCGGAAGGGTTCGCGGAGCGTCGTTCCGCGGCCGTCGCCGCGCATGATTGAAGCTGTCAGGACGCACGACTCCTTCAGTGTCACCGGGCCCGTGTAGCGGGGCGACCGCGCGCCCGGTGTGGACCCGTCGAGGGTGTAGCGGATCTCGGCGGCCGGGTCGGCGGCTGTTAGAACCACCTGCTGCCCGCCGATGAACGCGCCGCCATGCGGGGACATCACGAGCTTGGCAAAGCGGCCGGTGAACCCTCCGCCGGCACGCATCGCGACCTGGAGGGAATCGCTTGCAGAGACGCGTTCCGAGCCGACCTGCATCGCGGCGGGATCGGCCGGGTCGTCGCGCACCAGTTCGGCGAGGTAGCGGCCCTTGCCGAGGAACGGGAGGTCGAGCGCGTATTCCGCGGCATCCCCGCCGTTGAGGATGCCGACCCACCATGTCGACCCGCTGCGGCGGGCGAAGGCGGCCAGTTTGCCGATCTTGCTGCCGGGCAGCACGCGCGTCTCGTCCCAGACCGGCGGCATGCCGCGGATCAGGTCGACCACCGGGCTGGCGAGGTAGACTTCCGGCTTGTCGGCCCAGCACAGGATCGGCGAGGTGAACACGACGGCCGACGCGAGTTGCTGGGCGCTGGTGGTGCCCTTGAGGAAGTTCGGTTGGAAGGTGGTGGGGGTGAAGTCGCCGTGGCCGGCGAGGAAGCGCGTGAACGGCAGGCTTGCGTAGTGGTGCGGCGGCAGGGTGTCCCACTTGTTGTGTTCGAGGCCCATGACCCCCTCGCGGGTCATCTCGTTCGGCCACGTGCGCGCCTCGCCGCGCGGCTTGTTGGCGCCGTGGAAGTTGACCATGATCTGGTATTCCGCGGCACGCAGGGCGAAGTCGCGGTAGAACTCGAGCGCTCCGACGCTTTCGGAACCGATGTAGTCGACCTTCACGCCCCTGCCGCCCGCCTTCACAAGGTTCTCGAAGAAGTCGCGCTGCTGGTTCTCATTGCCCACGCCGGGGCCCTGCGGCGTGTCGGTGCGGCCGCGCCACACGAAGATGCCGACGCCGCGCGTGGCGGCGTAGTCGCACAGCTCCTTGAGCTTCGCCCATGAATCGCGGCCGTTGTCCATCCAGCCGAAGTCCTTGTTTTCCCATCCGGCATCGACGAGGTAGTAGCGGCAGTTGAGGATCGCCGCCATGTCGACGAACCGCTTCTGGTTCTGCCATTGCGTTCCCGGGTCGGAGTACGCCCACCACTGCCAGAGGCAGCGTCCCGGCTCGATCCACGGCGTGCGGATGCCCTCCGGATAGAGTTTCTTGTCCGGCGGCGGGCAGAGGTTGTGCACGATGTCGCAGTTCACCAGCGCGTCGAGGCCGCCGACCATCGTCACCCGCCAGGGCGTGCGGACCTCGCCCTCGATCCGCCACCCGTTCGGGTCATGCGGGAACACGCCGCGCAGCATCCCGCCGGCCGCCTTCTCCAGCGACATCCCGCTGTAGGTGAACTCGCCGGCTTCGGTGATCGCGAGGTGGAGGCCCCCGCCCGGAAGCTCCACCGTCACCGGCATGAGCAGAATCGTCCGCTCCTCGATCTCGTCCAGCTCCCGGCACTCGTGGATCCCCTCATAGCTGCCGGCCCGGGAGTGATACCAGACCTTCGACCCCGCGGGCAGGAGCCAGCTCGACGCCTCGCCCGTGACGGTCCGCCCCCCCTCGCCGGGCACGATCGCGCGCCACGCCGCGCCGTCGTCGAAGACGCGGACCTCGAGCCGCCATGCGGTCGCGCCGCTGGTCACCGGGATCGCATAGGCATTGCACCGGTTCACCGCCGTCGACTTCACCCCGCGCCACGGGTAGCTGTCGTCAATCCGGGTCGCCACCGGCTCGCCGAGCACGGTGGCGCGGCCGAAGTCGACCCCATCAATCGTCACGCCCAGCGCCGAGGGACGCAGCACCTCGGTCGAGCCGTGCTTGATCGAATAGACCAGCCGGCCGTCCGCGATCGACAGGGCCACCGTGACCTTGCCGTCGGGGCTCGTCATCGCTCCCCAACATGGCCAGGCAACGGCGCCGGACAGCAGCGCCAGGACGAATGTCTTGATGGTGTGGTTCATTGGTTCTTGCAGTTCATTTGTTCTTGACACCCCACGGGTTGGCAACAGACGAGGGCAGCGTCGTCACGACCGGCGCGACCCGCGGAGTTTCTGTTAGAACGGCCGCGTCGCCCTTGGCGAGCGGCAGTTCGAACACGCCGCCTCCGAGGGCCCTGGCCTTGCCCGGCTTGCCGTTGATGCGCACGGTCATGGTGGCGGGCAGGCCGGTCTTGATCCGGCACGGCTCGCCGGCGAGGCTTTTGATGCGGATCCATGATGTTTTCCCGTCCTGCCGGCGGGCGCTGACCAGGAACGCACCCTCGGCGCGCAGGTCGTGGAACACCGCCGTCTCCCACGCCCGCGGCACCGCCGGGAAGACGTGGATCGCCTTGCCCCAGCTTTGCAGGAGCATGTCCTGCACCGAGCGGTTCAGGATGATCGAGCATTCGATCACCGGATCGCCCTCGATGTACATCGTGTTGGGCCGGACGAACCGCTCGTCGGCCATGTGCCGCTGGATCTGGTCGAGCGCGTTGTCGCCGTCGCCGATCGTGGCGTAGAGCGAGGCGGCGCCGGCGCGCGACCACCCCCAGACCTGGGCGGCATTGCCCACGGTGAGCCAGTGGTTGATCGAGCGCTGCATCAGATCCCGTTCCTGCGGTGTCTCGCCGGTCATGATGTGGAGCGGGTGGATCATGAGCAGGTGCGACCAGTGGCGGTGGGAGGCGGCGAACGGGACGTTGGGACCGATGCGCAGGCCGGTCTGATCCACGGCGTAGGGAACCAGCCGGTCAAGGGTGTCGCGCCACCGGGGAACGAGCGGGTCGGCGAGCCGGTAGCGCTCGTTCAGGTCGAGCAGCGCCCGGCAGCCCCAACGCACGAGGGAAAGCTGATAGTTGTTGTCGACATCGAACGGGTCGTATTCCGGCGAGATCATTTTCGGCAGGTGGAGGCGGCCGTCGTCGCCTTCCTTGAGCAGGTGGAGGTAAAGGTTCACGCTGGCGCGCAGCAGCGGGTAGAACGCGTGGCGGTCGTGGCCGGTGACCATCGAGTGGTCCATCGTGCAGCGGTAGTGCAGCCAGGCGTTGTGGAGCGCCCAGGTGAAGTCGGCCGGGTTGATGTAGTAATCGGGGGCGCGGCTGCCGTCGCCGCGCAACCCCTCGAGGTCGGTGGTGTGCGGCACGGTGGCGACGTCGTCGAACTTCCAGATGTCCCTGCCGTTGCGGAAGAAGTTGGCGCGCTTGGCGTCGAGGAAGTTGAGGAACGACTCGCCGAGTTCGAGCCGGTTGCCGGTGTAGACCGGCAGGTAGAGGCACTGGAAGTTCATGTTCCACCAGATCCGCGGCCAGCGGGTCTTGCGGAACCACGGGCCGAGCAGGTCGACCGGCGGGCCGTCAGGTCGCGAGGCGCTGGCCAGCTTGTACCACTGGATCCAGTAGAAACTCTCGACCTCCGCATCCGGGATCGAGACGAAACTCTTCGGGTAGAACTCGTGCCACCACGCGCGGTGGGACTCCAACATCCCGGCGAACTCCGCGGCGGCGGCCTTTTTGACCGTCGCGACCACCTTCGTGCGGGCGGTGTTCCCAGGCCAGGAGTCGGCGATCGACAGGATCACGCGGCGGCCCTCGGGTAGTTGCTGCTCGGTCCACGCCGTGGCGTGCTCGCCACCCCCTCCTCCGGCGCGTAGATCCCGTGTCCGTAGCGCTCTTGGATGCACACCGGGAACCCGTCGATCGTCTCGGTCTGCGCCGGCGGGTTGTTCGGCTCGTTCCAGAAACCGTTCGGGTGGCTCTCCGGCCAGTTGACAAAGTCGCGGCACAGCGCGGCGTCCCAAGTGAAGCTGGCGGCCGACTCGTCGCCCGCCGTTTCGAGGTCGATGAACATCACGTGCTCGATCTTGTGGATGAACGAGCGGAACGTGATCGTCCCCTTGTCGGTCTTCACCTCACCTCGGACCTCCGCGTTCCAGAGGTCGACGCGCAGCGTGCCGGATTCGATCGTGCCGGTCGTGGTCAGCACCAGCCCGCCGATCGGCAGCCGGTTGTTGTCGCGCCGGTGCTCGGTGACGTCGGCGCGGCCCATCTCCCAGCGCAGGGTGTTCGGGCCGGTCTGATGGATCGTGGCGCCCAGCAGCCCGTTGCCGAGGAAGGCGCCGGCGTCGAAGTGGTCCGGCAGCCTCTCGAACACCAGGTCCTGGCGGGCGAGGAAGGCGGGGTAGTCGATGTCGACCTTGACCGCGGGGGGCGGCGCGGCCTGGGTGCCGGCCCCGCCGGCGAGGCCGGCGAGGAGGAGGGCGATGGATGGTGTTTTCATGGTTCAGTTCTTTCCATCGAAGGAGATGACCAAGCTGTCGAGGATCGGCTTGGCGGCGGATTCCGGGGCCTTCCTGAGCCGCAATTCGAACCCGAAGCCGAAGCCGGCGGGCAGGTCGCCGAGGTCCAGCGAGGCGGGGGTGCATTGCACCTGCTTCGAGAACCCTGCGATGTAGTCGTAGGTTTCGCCCACCTCCCGGAAGCCGGTCCAGCGGTCGAGCGCGCCGTCGTTGTCGGTGTCGACGCCCACGCGCACCTCGACCGTCGGAACCCACGGACCGGGGCTGACGAAGTCGTTCTGGGCCTGGGTGACCAGGTAGAACCGGCCCTCGGCGAACGCGATGTCGGGATCCGGGTGGCCGCTGGCAATCTTCCCGACCCGTTGGAAGGGCTTGTCGATGCTGTCGGAGGTGAACAAGGCCACGCCCATTGGGCCGTTGGCGGGATGGAAGTCCGAGACCAGGTAGTAGCGCCCGCCGATGCATATGGCCGCCCAGTCGCCGAAGGCGTTCTGCCGCGGTTCATGCACCTCGAACTTCGCGATGCTGGTGGGAAAGTTCGCCGGGTCCTCCCTTGACCAGTGGGGATGGAGGTACTGCTCGATTTTCCCGGTGGGCGTCGTGCGCTCGTCAACCGGCGGCTCCATGATCTTCCAGTCGCCGATCCCGTCCGGGCTGACCGCATGCCCCGCCAGCGGCGAGTCCCACGAGTGCCGGCTGGCGTCGATCGGGCTCCAATCCTCGACGATGAGATGGAACCGGCCCTCCGGATCCCGGATGACCGCGCAGTCGGAACCGTCGGACGGATCCTTGAACGACAAGCCCACGTCCCTGCCCGGCTTGCCGTCGGTCAGGTCATCGTCGATGTAGAGGTGCGGATCCTGGTCATTCGGGAAGTCATAGTAGATGTAGGTCTTCCCGTCGGCGTGCTCGGCCGTGGTGACCCACCGCGAGCGCCACTCGGTGACCGGTCCGTGGTGGACCCAGTGGACCATGTCCCTGCTGTGCCAGGCGTGATAGCCGCCGAGACCCTTCTCGAGGCCTCCCGGGGCATCGAATTGGTTCGGGAACGGGGTGGTCATCAGGGGGATGTCGAACCCGTCCAGGCGGGCTTCCTCGGGCTGGAACCCATTTCTCCTGCCTGCCTGGCCGTAGAGCCCGAAGATCCAGTAGTTGTCCGGCCCGATCGTGAGCAGCACGGGGGCGTCCTCGAGGTTCGACGGCTTGATGTTGCCGAGCGGCTTCCAATTCTGCCAGACGGGCGACTGTCGGATGACGATCGACTTGGCGGAGCGCGCGGCGCCGAAGGTCCGGGTCACGCTGAGGTAGCGGCCGGCGTCGCCGG
>CAZIWL010000157.1:6217-9792 GCA_964542755.1 uncultured Anaerolineales bacterium | reverse complement strand
CACCCTCGCCTATCCAGGCGGGGTCTCCATAGCAAGCCTGTGGTACCACCAGTGGGGGACCGTCCGAGCACCTTGCCCTCGCGCGCCGGTCACAGCTCCGCTGGCCATGTGGATACCTGGTGTAGTCCGCACCCAATGGGTAACGCGCGTAATCTGACATGCGCCACAAGAAGAGTCTAGCGCGCGCCACAAAAGAGTCTAACCTAAACGACAGACAAGCACCCTCGACTGTGTTATACTCACCATGTGCCTGTCACTAGCGAAGTCGTCCAAAGACACTCGGATGGAGCGGACCTGTCAACCTGTCTCCGCACAGACCGCCACGTGGATCACCCACGACAAGGAGGGACCGAACTCGCTCCCCTGCCCCTTGGTCTCTCCGGGCATCGCTGGACGCATAGTCTGGGGCCGGAATGATGCCGTCAACCACCCACACCTCTATCGCACGTATGCTCCGGGGAGAGCTGCCATCGCCTCACCCCGCGATCCAACTCCAGATCCGACTCATCCGGTGGAGCTCGAATGGCACCGGCCCGCGTCCGGCGCCGTCGCCGAATGCCTCCGTATCGGGACAGACCGCCCGGCCCTACGCCTACAGCGTCCGCGCCGTCGTTCCCGCCGCCACGGCGCGCAGGAGCGCTGGGTTGGCCGAGCAGGATCGGAGGGCCTTCGTGCAGGCGCTTCGCGAGGGGATCGCGCCATCAGCTGACGCCGAATTCGACGAGGGGCCCCGGGATACCTCGAGCGAGCTGTGGGCCGGCGAAAACCATAGCCTGACGTCAGTCGCGGACGACCTGACAGGCGCCGTCCAGTGGGAGATTCGGGGCTACAAGATCAAGCTCGCCCGGGGCCAGGTCGAGCAGCTCATCGCCACGTTGGAGGCCGTGCCGGAGCTGGCGGAGCGGTTGATCCACCGACAAGAAAGCTCTGAGTGAGACTTCCCTGGGCCCCACCCGACCTGACCCATCACCACCCGCCGGTCGCCGACCTCAGCCCTGTCTGCGCACACCTTGCTAAGGTCTTACCGTGGACGCTTGAACAAGCCTTGTCCGCAGCCCGCACCCGTGCCTAGTGCATCGCCTGCCTGCGGCTTCACAAGGTTGGCGTTCGACCAAGCACTACATCGCCCCAGCCTCGCTTGCTTGACGAATCCACCCAATTGCGTTATTCTTACCATGCCGTGGGGGTGGTTGGGGCCCGGTGGCTCCCCCAGTCTTCAAAACTGGTGGCGGGTTGCATAGGCAAGCCGCGGTGGGTTCGACTCCCATCCACTCCCGCCTCTCAACGCATCCCCGTCGCCCCACGCATTACGCCTTACGCACTTCAGAATATGGACTACGCTGCCACTAACCCCTCTCCCGGCCGACCCGTTGGCCCAAACCTCCCACCCATGCTATCATCACCCCCATGCACCCACCCCTACTGACCACCAAACTCCACCGCCCCGCTCCGCGTCAGGATCTCGTCGACCGCCCCCATCTCCACCACCGTCTCGATGAGGCCCTCTGCCTGTCCCACAAACTCATCCTCGTCTCCGCCCCCGCGGGCTTCGGCAAGACCACCCTCGTCGCCACCTGGCTGGCGAGCTCTGAGCAACACGCATCGCACGCGGCCTGGCTCTCCCTGGACGACAAGGACAATGAAACGTCGCGCTTCTGGACCTACATCATTGCCGCTCTCAACACCGTCAACGAGGATCTCGGTAAGGGCGCGCTGATTGCGCTCCGTGCCTCCCAGCGTCCCCCGCTCGAGGAAATCATCACCCAGCTCATCAACGATCTCAATCAGCACTCCACCCCACTCCTTCTCGTTCTCGACGACTTCCACACCATCCGCCGCCAGGAGCTCCATGCGTCCCTCGCCTTCCTCATGGAGCACGCCCCTCCGCACCTCCACCTGATCATCACCTCGCGTACGGATCCGCCGCTCCCCCTCCCCCGGCTCCGGGGCCGACGGCAGATCACCGAAGTGCGCGCCGCCCAACTGCGCTTCTCCGAGGAGGAGGCTGTCGCCCTCTTCAACCGCGTCCTGGACCTGGACCTCAGCGAGGACGAGATCGACGCCCTGGAGACCCGCACCGAGGGCTGGATCACCGGGCTCCAGCTCGCGGCCCTCACTCTCCGCGGTCGCCCCGACGCGGCGGCCTTCATACGCGAGTTCGCCGGGAGCAACCGCTATGTTCTGGACTACCTGGTCGAGGAGGTGCTCCATCGACAGCCCGAGCACCTTCAGGCCTTCCTGCTCCAGACCTCTATCCTGGACCGCATGACGAGCGGACTCTGCGAGGCCGTCACCGGCCACGATGACAGCGCCGGAACGCTGGCACAGCTCGAGCACGACAACCTCTTTCTGGTCCCCCTGGACGACAAACGACAGTGGTACCGGTATCATCATCTCTTCGCCGACCTCCTGCGCCACCAGCTCACAGCGATCGGCCAGCATCTGGGGTGTGCGCCGGAGCAGACGCTCCACCGGCGGGCCAGCGTATGGTACCAGGATCACGACCTCCCCGACGAGGCCATCCACCACGCCTTCGCCTCCGGCGACACCGATCGAGCAGCGGATCTGATCGACGACGCTGCCCCAGCCTGTCTCGCCCGCGGTGAGCTGCCCCGGCTCCTCGCCTGGCTGGAGAGGCTGCCAGACGGCCTGCTCCACCGCCGGCCTGAGCTCTGCCTGCACGCCGCCTGGGTCAGGCTCCTCAACGGCCGTTGGGATCTCGCCTTGCCCCACCTGGAGCGCGCCGAGCAGCTCGCCCCTACGGCCCCATCTACGGATCGCCGAGACGCCGTCCTGGGAGCCGCCGCATCCATCAGGGCCTACCGCGCCGTCGAACTGCCTGATGCTCCGTCAGCCGTCGAGCACGCACAGGAGGCGCTGGACCGATTGCCCGCTGACGACGCCATCGGCCGCAGCATCGCGGCCTACACGCTGGGCAACGCCCGCCGTCTGGGCAACGACCTGGAGGGTGCCGCCGACGCCTTCAGCGAAGCGATCGCCCTGGGACGCGCTGCCGACGTCCTCCACATCGTCGCCCCCTCCGTCAGCGCCCTCTGCCGCATCCACGTCTCCCGCGGTCAGTTGCGGCGGGCGGCCCGGACCTGCCGCGAGGCCATTGAGAACCTCTCAGCTCTCGGCGGAGACCTCCCCCCCATCGCCGCCGATATCTGCGGCCGGCTGGGCGACCTTCACTATGAGTGGAACGAGCTCGATACCGCGCTGCGATTCCTGAAACAAGGCGTCGAGCTGGGGCGCGCCAACTACAATGCGGGACTCCTTGCCAGCAACTACGTCTCTCTGGCGCGCGGCCTCCGCGCCCACGGCGATACCGCTCAGGCCGATGACGCCCTCCGCGCCGCCAGCGATCTCTGTCGAGAACGGGGTATTCATCCCCGCATCGTCAACCTGTTGACAGCCCGCAAAGGGTTGCTGACCGTGGCCCGACGAGACGCTGCGGCCGCCAAGGCGTGGATCGCGGCCCACAACCTCTCAGCCGATGACGGGCCGACGTACGCCCGCTTGGAGACCTATGTCACCCTGTCGCAGGTCCTCACCTTCTTGAGCCGCCCCGATCA
>CAZIWL010000157.1:0-6117 GCA_964542755.1 uncultured Anaerolineales bacterium | reverse complement strand
ATCAACCACCTCTACGGCAAGCTTGAGGTGCACCGCCGCACCCAGGCAGTTGCCCGGGCGCGAGAGCTCGATCTCCTCTAGAACCCCTCCCCGCGCCTTCTCCCATCGGTATTCACCCCCCTCCATTCACCTTTTGGTGGATGACACTTCACCCCCTCTTCCTGTATGCTGGACCTGTCTTGGCAATCAGGTCGAATCAGCATAAGGAGAAACACAAGATGACAACGCTCCAACACACCCTCAGCCGGTTCGCGACCGGGAAAACCGTGGCGCTTCTAGCCGCGCTCTTCCTGGTCACTGCCGTCCTGAACGTCGGCCGTCCCTTCGGTATTGCACAGTTGAACGAGATTGCCGACGAGGCCGGCGTTCTCGACGAGATGTTCTATTCAGCCGACAAGGCTTACGCAGTGCTCGAGGCCCAGGGCGAGGCCGGGCGCAGCTTCTACCGGCGCCTCCTGCTCACCACCGAGCTGGTCTTCCCCCTCGTCTACCGTGGCTTCAGCGCGGTCCTCATCACCTATCTCTTCAGCCGCTGGCTGCCGCCCCAGAGCCCGTGGCGCTTCCTCTCCCTCCTTCCCTTCGTGGGCATGCTGGCGGACTACGGCGAGAACACGCTGGTGCTCTGTATGCTCTTCACATACCCGCACAGACTCGACACCGTCGCGACAGTGGCGAGCGCGGCCACAAGAATCAAATGGGCATCCAATTACGTCGACTACACGCTTATCGTGGTGGGCCTCATCGGGTTGGTGGTCCACGCCGTCACCAGGAAAAGGAGCTGAGCCCGATGAAGAAGATGTTGGTTACTTACGCGACGAACGCCGGATCCACTGCGGAGATTGCAGAAGCTGTGGGAGAAGTCCTAAGCCAGCGTGGCGCGGATGTCGAGGTCAAGGCCATCGACGCGGTCACGGCCCCAGGCACCTATGACGCCGTGGTGGTAGGCGCGCCGATGATCTTCGGATGGCACCGCGAGGCCCGCGCCTTCTTGAAGCACCACCATGCGACGCTCCGCCAGGTACCCGTCGCCTACTTTATGGTCGCCTTGAGCCTGACCGAGGACGCCGAGAATCCGTATTCCGAGATAGACATCGCGCTGGATCCGGATCTCGCCAAGCCGCCGGACCGTCCCGGCAGGCTCACGTTCCAGGAGCGGTTCACGTCCGTCACCAACTACGTCCAGCCCGCTATCCAGTCCGCGCCGGACGTGACGCCCGTCAGCATCGCCTTCTTCAACGGGAAGTTGGACTATGGACGTCTCAACGTCTTCGAGCGCTGGTTCGTCCGGCTTGCCTTCAACGCTCAGGAGGGGGACTTCCGCAACTGGCAGCTCATCCGCGATTGGAGTGAGGGTCTTTCCCCCGCCCTGGAGGCCGCGGCCTAGCGCCGCTGGATTCGAGGCACCTACCAGTGGCTACCGTCTACGAAATCCGAGTCCAGGGCCGCTTGGACAAGGCGCGTCAAGTCTGGTTCGGCTCCATGACCCTCTCCTACGACGCCTTAGGAAACACCGTCCTTCGCGGCCCTGCCGACCAGGCCGCCCTGCACGGCGTGCTGGAGAGAGTGCGAGACCTGGGCCTCACCCTCCTCTCCGTCCGGCGCATCCCGCCCGACGCACCAGAATGACCTCTCACCAAGGTGCGAGGCACCTTCGAGGTGCCTTGCACCTGCAGCCTCGACACATCCTGATCTGCACCCCAGAGGTCGCCGCCTAAACACCCCGATTCGACACATCTCGAAGGCTTTTCAGCTCCATCACTCGTCGCCGACATCGATTGACAAAAACATTTGACCGTGGGACAAAGCTGGTCTATCACTGCGCAAGAGACGTGCCCCGTGATCTGGACGAGGTCCGGCAGTCCCCCATCCCGAATCATGAGTGACGGACTACGGATTGCGCATGACGAGTTACGCTTTACGTACTACGTCTCACGCCCACCAGGCCTATCCGCGCCCTCGGCCGCCCAAACGCGCAGCGGCGTGAGCTGCGCCCACACTCTACATCCATCGGGTAGACGCGCAGCTCACGGTCCCGTGCAAAGCAGTCCCGGGGCTGGGACCGCCTAGAAGAACGGCAATACCTGCATCACCACCGCTGTCACAATCGTGCATATCCCCATGGACGCCGTGTTGCCCACCGTCGGATGCATATCATCTGGCAGGATCCCCACCAGGTACTCCGCCACCGGCCCCCCAATGATCCCGCCCACGACGCCGGAGAAGAGGGCGACCGGAATGGTCGCACCGAACACCAGCACACAGGCGGGTCCCACGCTGACCACCGGAACAAACGTGGCGTACCACCCCTGCTCCGCGTACTTGTCTGTGTAAAGCCAGATGCCCACCCCCGCCGCCACAAACTGCGATAGGATCATCGCCGGCAGCGTACCGGAGCCGTAGGCTGCGTGCCCGCTGTTCAGCAGCCAGTCAATCGACACCCCCACCAGCAGGAAGATTGCCGCGACCTCGTTGCCGTAGAACTGGGCCTCTGTGAAATCCGCCAGCACACGCCGCATGAACCAGGCCGGCGTGCGCATTCGGGCCGCCTTCGTCTCCTTGTCCACCGCCGGCTGCTGCTTCTCGATGGTTGGGGGCGGCACCTTCTTCATCCACGGCAGGGCGTGGCACGTCTTCATCACCACGATGCCCGTGAGCGCCATGGTGAAGACATTGGCCACCACCCCCGGAATCTCAAACAGGGGCACCAGCGTCTCCATCAGCAGGAAGCCCACCGGGAACGAGACCAGCCCGCCTAGGATGGAGCCGGTGAGAAGCGCCGGGACGCTCGGCCCGTAGACCAGCATCACCGACGGCGGCACGCCAACGACACTGATGAATGTCGGCAGCCACCCGTAGTCGCCCGTGTCGAACAGCTGGGTGTAGTTCAGCACAAAGATTGCTATGACCAGAGACAACAGCTGCGATCCCAGGACCCAGGGGAAGAGGTTCGTCCCGTAGCAGATGTCGAATCCCGCGAGCTTCGACTTCCGCACGTCCAGCTGCCATGCCACTACGCCGCCCAGAATCACACCCAGAGACGCTAGCACGCCCGCATAGAACTCCGCCTCCGTGAAGTTCATCACGAACCATACGAGCTTGTAGAACGTGTTGCTCCCCGCTCGCTCGACAACATGGTCGTAAGGAAACCAACTCCCTGCCCCCTGAACCGCGTTCAATCCGAAGTACATGGCAAATCCGACGGCAGTGGCGATGAAGAGACCGCCCAGGGATCCGGTTCTCTTCACCAGCGCTTCTTTCTTGTCGTTCATCGGAACACTTCCTTCTCGTCCAGATGCAAGATGTAGGAAATGAATACGTCAGCAATGTCGGATACCGCCCGCAGCGCCACCCGTTCGTCCTTCTGATGGGCCATCGAATCCTCGCCCGGTCCCAGGATAACAAAGGGCATCCCGAACTGGGGAACCACTTGAGAACCGTCCGTGTAGAAATGCAGGCCCTTGTATCCTACCTCCAATCCCAGCTTCTCCATCTCTTCAGCGACCCCGACCACGAAGGGATGATCGCGGTCCACGCCGATCGCGGGTCGGTCATTCTCCACCCGTACCGAGATGCTCAAGTCCTCCGTTCCCATGTCCAGCGCGATGGTCTCCGCCTTGTCGATGATCGCCTGGTGGTCAACCCCGAAGACCGTTCGGATGTCCACGGAGGCCGACGCGTGAGAGGGGACCACGTTCGTCTTTGTGCCCCCCTCTATCTTGCTCACGACGAACGTCGAGCGCCCCATCTCCTCAAAGACGTCGCTCTCCATGCTCAGGTCGATGGATCCTCGCAGCCTCTCCAGGAAGACGAGCAGCTTCTCAATGGCGTTGCATCCCAGATCCGGCCGGGATCCATGCGCGGACTTCCCGATCGCCGTCACCTGCAGCCAGAGTGCACCCTTCTCCATCACCCCTATCTTCGCCCCCGTCGGCTCCGGAATGAAGACGGCAACCGCGTCATCCAACAGGCCCGCGTCCCTGATTCC
This sequence comes from uncultured Anaerolineales bacterium, assembly GCA_964542755.1. Lineage (GTDB taxonomy): Bacteria > Chloroflexota > Anaerolineae > B4-G1 > B4-G1 > SKLM01. The sequence continues at coordinate 2,132 of CAZIWL010000157.1, read as the reverse complement.
CAGCACCCCCATGCCATCTGCCTCCTCATCCGCCGTGAAGCAGAACTTGAGGCCGTAGGCCGGGGTCAGCCCCTCCTCCAGTACGTGCAGCGCAGCCTGGATCATCGAGGCTACCCCACCCTTCATATCGGCGGCACCCCGCCCGTACAGGAAGCCGTCCTCAATCACTGCCCCGTGCGGCGGGACGGTCCACTGATCCAGGTCGTCCACAGGAACGGTGTCCAGGTGCCCCATGAAGGCAAGGCTCCTCCCGCAATCCTCCCCTTCGATGGTCAGGACGAGCGATCCACGGTTATCACCATGGTCAACGACGTCCGTCGCGCAGTCGCAGCCGTCGAACATAGCCAGGATAGCATTGATGGCGTCCATTTCATTGCCCGTCGGGTGCGTCGTGTCAATCTTCACTAGCGTTTGCAGCGTCGCAACATACGCCTCTCGCGTGGTGTACCCTTCTCTTGATTCCGCCAAAGCAACCCTCCCTGGAGTCAGCGATCTCCGCTCCCCTGGGGAGGGAGACCACTGACCCGGTTACCTAAGCCTGGAAGCTATGCGTGACAAGATCTCCGATGCCCGTTCTCTTCACCATACCGTACTTGCTCACCCAGCCCCCGGCCCCGTTCCCTCGACGCACTACCCGGTTCTCGAAGGCCGCCAACTGACCGTTCACCAGGGTCAGCGTCGCCAGTTTGTCCTTCTCATCGATCACCGTGACGTTCGCCAGCGCACCCTCGCCTAGGTGTCCTACGGCCTCCTTCCACCACGCATTGCCCGTGCGCTCCGCCAGCAGGGCCGAGGGGTTACACGTCATGCTCGCCACGGCCTCGGACAGGGACAGCACGCCGATTTCCGGGAGTTCCAGGAGGCAGGGAATGTTGTCCCTCGTGTCGCCGAAGCCTTTCATCGTGGCGTCGTTCTGGCCGTCCGAGATCAGGATGTCGACCAGCCCGCTCTCCAGAGCCTCGTAGGCCACCTGCTGCGACGCCTCCGTCATCTTCAACCCCTCGCGGCTGCCCAATCCGGGTCGCAGCTGGGTCGTGACGAACTCGCCCGTGACGTGATCTTCCTTGACCAGTTCCACCACGCGCTTCATCCCCTCCACTGCATCCCCGTGGGTGCCGCAGCCCGCCGCCGTCATGTGGGCCAGGTGAATCGGCCGCCCGTCGGACAACCCGACGAGTCGCTCCGTGTGCTCCGGATCCTGCGTATGGGACATATAGACCAGCTCCGCCAGGGACGTCACCTCGAAGGCGGTGTCAATGTCCTCGTCAGACATGATGAAGTGCCCCATGTGGTCCTTAATGCCAATGGTCAGGGGGGCTGTCAGGAGGGTGATCATGTTGCGCGTCATACGGGTGCTGCCGACGCTGGGATCCAGTTCCCCTCTGAATAGCTGGATCAACTCGTCGCGGCTCAGCATCGTGCACAGCGCGTTGCCGGCCCCAATGTAGACACCGAGGTTCAGCGGAACTCCCCGGTCGATCTCCGCGCCCAGCAGAGCCGGGGCCATGAGCGTGTTGCCCGCACCCGGGGAGAGCCCCATCGTCACGCCGTCCCTCGCCGACTCAAACACAGGCTGCGTGCTCACCTCGAACAGATCGCATTGATGCACGTGCATGTCGACCAAACCGGGCACCACCAGCAGCCCGGAGCAGTCAATCAGACGATCACCGGTCTTAGGCTTGATCTCGTCTGCTACTTCCGTGATCGTGTCATCGACGAAAGCGATGTCCTTGACTCCGTCGATGCTATTCTTCGGATCGACCACCTTCCCGCCCTGTAGGATGGTCCTTCCCGTCTCGTGGACGGCGCCCAGGGGGTCCATGGGCTGCCCGTCGACGACACCTGCCATCGAGTCCTTCAATGGCCCCAGATTCAACTTTGTGTACATGTCAGCTCCTTTCGTGCCACTCCATCGCGCTACGTTCAAGTGCCTCTATGCTAATCCACCATCACCCTCCCGTCTATGGTCACACCGCACAATCTCAGCTTGTCCTGTATATCCACATCGGATAACATACGCACAGCACTCGCGGAAGTGGATCAGGAGGTCACCCATGCGCGTCAAAGACCTGCTCGAGTTTCAATCCCTATCTGGTCTTCGTCTGCTGGCCGGCGCAGACGGCAGCAGCCGT
>CAZIWL010000156.1:0-10012 GCA_964542755.1 uncultured Anaerolineales bacterium | reverse complement strand
GACGACGACATCGCCGGCATGGGCGGGCGCTTCATCGAGGGAGAGATCGTCAGCGAGGAGACCCTGGCTCTCGACGGCATCGAGGACGTGGGCCCGATCCCCGGACACTATCTCGGGCAGGGACACACCCGGGAGTGGTGTCGGAAAGAGCAGTTCGTACCGCGCACCGCCGAGCAATCCAGCTATCAGGAATGGATCCTCAAGGGAAAACCGAGTGCCCTCGATCACGCGCGAGAGCGGATGGAGGAAATCCTCGATGTGCACGAGCCCGAGCCCCTCAACGCCGACCAGGAGGAGGAGATCCGCCGCATCCTGGACGACGCCCGGGCGTTCTACCGGAAGCGGGGCGAGCTTGACTGATCGAGACCCTGGTCCCCGCACAAAGGCGCACCGCGTGAAGGAAACGGGCAGCACCACGCTGACGCTGGACGTTGGAACCTCGTCCTTGAAGGCCGTTCTCTATGACGCCGAGGCCCACATGCTGGACAAGGCCACAGAGCGGTATGGGTACGAGGCACCGCATCCGGGCTGGGCCGAGGGAGATCCTCACACCTGGTGGCGGGCGCTGCGTCGTGCGCTCGCTGCGTTGGGCCAGCGGAATGACCTGGAGGCTGTGGAGGCGATCTCCTTCACCGGGCAGATGCACTCGGCCGTCCTCCTCGACGAGGAGGGAGAGGTGGTCTCCCCGACCATCCTCTGGCTCGACCGTCGGGCCGCCCAGGAGACCGAAGAGCTCCAGATGGAGCTGGGTCTGCCCCCTTACGAACTGAATAGCACGTACACGCTCCCCAAGCTCCTCTGGCTCCGGCGCCATAGGCCGGAGGCATTGGATAGGACGGCCCGGATTCTCTGGCCCAAGGACTATCTCCGTTTTCGCCTCACGGGAGAGATCTGCACCGACCTGACGGAGCCTGGGGGCGCCGCCCTGCTGGACTGGCGGGGAACCGAGTGGGCGGTGGAGAGACTGGCGCTCGTGGAGCTGGATCCGAGCGTGCTGCCCTCCATCCAGCCGGCGACGGGGGACGGCGGCAATCTCCTTTCGGAGGTGGCGGCCTCCCTGGGGCTTAATCCTGGTGCCAGGGTGGTCGTGGGAATGGGCGACGTAGCGGCTCTTTTCGGCGCCGCCCCACCTGCATCGGGACGGGTCTTCTGCTCACTGGGCAGCTCGTCGATGGTCTTTGCGCCGATTGGCGAGGGCCGGGAGATCGACGATCCCGACCATAGGCTGTACGTCTACCCCTTCGGTCCCTACCCACTGCTGGGCGGCGTCTCGTCCACCACGGGCTCGGCCCTGGTCTGGATCTGCGAGCGGTGCGGGGAGGGGGACTACGAGGGATGCGTGCGCGAGGCATTGACCGTCGAGCCCGGTGCCGGTGGCGTCTGCTTCGTGCCCTACCTGGCGGGAGAGCGAAGTCCGTATTGGAGCGACGCGATCCGCGGCGGTTTCTACGGGCTCCAGCTGGCGCACAACAGCGCGCATCTGGTGCGCGCCGTGATGGAGGGCGTCGCCTACAGTTTGCGCCATCTCCTGGACATTTACGAAGAGCTAGCTGTCCCCATTGAGGAAATCGCGCTGGCCGGAGGCGGGGCAACCACGGAGGGTTGGCCCCAGATCATCGCCGACGTCTGCCAGCGGGACGTCGTCATCTATGCCGAGGAGGAGACGGTGACCCGCGTCCTGTTCGCGCTCTGCCAGGCGAGCCTGGGCCGGGCCGCGTTCGAGGATGCATTGCTGAAGACCTTCGATGCTCCACAGGTGATCCAGCGTCGACAAGAACGATCCAACGTCTATGACGAGGGGTACGAGCGATACCGCGCGTTCTCCGAGTTCGCCGACCGGCGGGCTCGAGAATCGTGACACCGAGTCGTTTCAAAATGAGAGGGTAGAGAGATATGGTGGGAAAGAGGAGACGATTGAAGCGCCTTTTCCGGGGACCCGAGGGCCGCTGCCTGCTGGTACCCCTGGATCATGGACCCTGGCTGGGCCCCGTCGACGGCATCGTCCAGCCCAAGGCCGTCGTCGAGAGACTCCTGGCCGGCGGGGCGAACGCCCTGCTCGTCAGTCCCGGCTTCGCCAGAGCCGTAGAGCCGGTCCTGGATCCGGCAACAGCCCTGGTCCTGCGCGTCAGCCTGGCCATGGGCCTCGCTCCGGACGCGACCCAGGAGACGCCTGTGGCAACCGTCGACACAGCCCTGCGCATGGACGCCGACGCCGTCGCAGTGTCCATCTTCTTCGGCCGGGGAGGAGAGACAGCCACCATGCGCTACCTGGGCGAGCTCACAGAGCGCTGTGCCCGGTTCGGCATGCCCGTGCTGGCGGAGATGATGCCGCCTCAGGATGACGCTTACGACGCGAAAGCGGTGGCGCACGCGGCACGCATCGGATTTGAGCTGGGCGCCGACATCGTCAAGACGAACTACTGCGGCCACGTGGGGGATTTCCGCCGCGTCGTCGCCTCGTCCCCGGTTCCCATCCTGACCGCTGGTGGACCCAAGAAGGGCAGCGGCGACGACAGCACGCTCCAGTTGGTGCGCGAGGTGACAGAGGCCGGCGCAGCAGGCATCGCCATAGGAAGGCGCGTCTGGCAGGCGGAGGATCCGGAGTCCCTGGTGCGGCAGATTCACACCATCCTGTTCCCGAACGGGACCGATTGACCAGTGCCGAGAGAGGAGTCCATGGACCAGCAACAGGTTCGAGAGAGACTGGCCGAGATTGTCGGGGCGGATCACGTCACGGATGAGAGCTTCATCCGGCTGACGTACACCAGGGACTTCGGCACGCAGCCTCCGCGTTGGCCAGCCTACGTGGTCCGGCCCGGGACAACGGAGGAGATCGCTGCCGTCCTCCAGCTCGCCACAGAGCTGGAGATCCCTGTCTCGCCACGGGGCGGCGGATCGGCCCAGGAGGGAGGATGTCAGTCTGAGGGAGGCATCGTTCTCGAGACCCTGCGTCTGGACCGCATCCTGGAGATCGACGAGGATACCGGCACGGTGACCGTTGAGGCGGGCATCACCTTCGGCAAGCTGATGAACGAGCTGGAGGAGCGAGGCTGGAAGATTGGCATCGCACCCTCCGGTGCGCTGGCCGGGACCGTCGGCGCGCACCTCTCTCGGCCCGGCGTCGGGTGGGGCAACATCAAGTACGTCTCTCAGGGTGAGCAGGTGATCGGCGTGAAGGCCGTTCTGCCCACCGGTGAGGTCGTGGAGACCGGCACAGCGGCCAACCCGGCCTCCGACAGCTTCTTCCGCTACGCGTTGGGCCCCGATCTCGCCGGCCTCTTCATCGGTGCCGAAGGCGCCTTCGGTGTTGTCACAGAGGCAACCCTGCGCATGTATCCCTGGCCTGAGCAGATCTACCTGGAGCGGTACGTCGGTTCCAACCTCACCGATGCCGTCGACATATTCCGGGAGATCGCGCTCCACAACCTGGTCTGCTACATCTCCGTGCCGGTCATCAAACCCGACATGATCCTCTTCGACGTCAACGTCGAGGGCGACGAGGCCGAGGTTGAGCACAACATGGAGAGGATTCGGGGTATCATCTCCGAGTATGATACGGTGACCTACGAGGGGCCGGAGGGACCGCAAGCATTCTGGGATTACCGCTGGTTCAAGACGGGCGAGGAGTTCAAACAGGGCATCGCCGGAGCCGTCAACTATTTCCTCCCCTTCGAGAAGCTGGAGGAGGCCACGCTTACGATGCGCGAGATCATCGAGCGGCACGGGATACGGGAATACGCCCAGCAGATGTTCCCCGAGCCGACGGGTTCGGAGCACGTCAGCCTCCTCTTCCACCACCCGGACGACCAGAAGGAGTATGAGAAGATCCAGCGCGCGATGGATGAGATGATGGACACCGCCCTGGCCCTGGGAGGGGCACCGTACTCCAAGGGGCGGCAGTGGGGCCCACACCTGGAGCGGCACCTCGGCGACACGGGCTACTGGGGCGTGCTCAAGTCGCTGAAGACGGCCCTCGATCCCAGCCACATCATGAATCCCGGCGTTCTTGGGTTGTAGCAGGTTGGAGGCATTTGATGCTTGAGAAGTACAGGCAGGAATTGTTCGATTGTTCACGCTGCGGGTTCTGCCGCGTCTGGGGCTGGTCCGGGGTCGATCACGTCTGCCCCACGTATCCCTTCACCGCCGGCTGGGAGACGCACTACGCCCGCGGCCGCGTACGCCTGGCCCAGGCGACGCTGGACGGCGAAGTGGAGATCACGGAGCCTCTCCTGGAGCACGCCTACGTCTGCACCCTCTGCGGCAGCTGTGAGGCGCACTGCCCCGTAGGGCTCCCGCTGACGGAGATCTTCCACGCCTGGCGGCAGGACCTGGCCGAGGCGGGACACGCCCTCCCGGAACACGAACGGATGATGGCGCTCATGAAGCGCTATTTGAATCCCTACGGACCCAAGGCGGAGGAGCCGGAGGCCGAGGAGCAGAAGACAGCCAGCGTGCTCTACTATCCCGGCTGCACGACCAATCGGATGGCGCCGGAGATCGTGGACGCCGTCACGAGCAGCCTGGGGAAGTTGGGCATCGACTTCGCCCTCTTCCAAGAGGACACCTGCTGCAGCATCCCACTGTATGAGATCGGACAGATGTCCGATGCCAGAGCGATCGCCGAGCAGACCCTGGCGTTGATCGAGGCGTACGAGCCCGACGTGCTCCTAACGACGTGTCCCGCCTGCTACCGCGCCTTCCGGTCCATCTACCCGGAGGAGCTGGGCCTGACGGTGGACGTCGATGTCCAGCACATCACGGAGTTCCTGCTGCCGCGGGTGCCGGATCACGTGATGGAGGTGGTGAAGAAGGTCACGTGGCATGATCCCTGCATCCTGGGTCGGCACCTGGAGATGTACGACGAGCCGCGCGAGCTTCTCCAATCCATACCGGGGCTCGAGCTGGTGGAGATGGACTCCAACCGCGAAAACGGCCTCTGCTGCGGCGCCGGGGGCGGCGTCTATTTCGCTGCCCAGCGGACCGCACGGGACGCTGTGGGCGCCAGGCTGAAGGAGGCAGAGGCAACCGGGGCGGAGGAGATCGTGACCTCGTGCCCGAACTGCCACGTCCGCTTCCGGCAAGGCACGCGGATCCTGCGCATGGACATGCGGGCCAAGTCGATTGCCGAGATCATCGACGAGGCCCTCGAGGCAGCCCCCGCCGACGGCGAGGAGGGTTAGCATGACCGCGCAGGTGGACATCCTCGTCGAAGGCGCCGTCGTCATCACCCAGAACAAGGACCGCGACATCATCTACGACGGCTCCGTCGCCATCGACGATGGGGTTATCGTCGCAGCGGGCCCATCGGCCGAGATTCGCACACGCTACGTCGGCCGGAAGACGCTGGACGATGCGGAGACCGCCGTCATGCCGGGCCTGATCGATACCCACCACCATTTCCTCCAGAACTTCCTGAAAGGGTCGCGGGATGATCTCGCTCTGGAGGAGTGGATCGACCGGGTCTCGGCCCCACGCATCATCGCCGCCGTCCGGGATTACCAGGAGGGGAAGCACGGGCTCCAGCGGCACGCCACACGTCTTGGTTGCGTGGAGGCGCTTCGGTCTGGCATCACGTGCATCCTGAACATGGAGTGGGCCACGGCGCCAGAGATCGTCGACGTCTACGAGGAGATGGGCATCCGGGCGGCTCACACGCTGACGCTGACGGACGTCGACCAGTGGCAGGCCTGCGGGATGCTGCTCCCGATGACCGAGGCCATGGGCCTGGCGGACCGTCTGATCGAGCGCTGCCGCGCGTCGGACCTCGTCTCCTTCTGGTACGGCCTGGCCTGCCCCAACTCTTGCAGTCGAGAGCTCTTCGAGATCGTCCGCGGTCGCGCCGACGACGATGGGTCGCGGCTGCACGTCCATATCGCCGAGACCGAGTTCGAGTGGAACAACATCCACGAGCTCCACGGTACGACGCCTGTGGGATTCCTGCACAAGATCGGATTCCTCGGCCCGGACGTTCTGGGAGCACACTGCATCTGGCTCTCGGACGAGGACATCGATACGCTCAGGGAGTCCGGGACCGCAGTCTCCCACAACCCCGAGTGCAACATGAAGGTCGCGGACGGGGCCGCGCCAGTCGCCAAGATGCTCGAGAGAGGGGTCACCGTCTCGCTGGGTACCGACAGCTGCGCGGTGAACGACAACATGGACATGTTCGAGGCGATGCGGGTGGCGGCTTTTCTACAGAAGGTCACGACGATGGACCCGGCTGTCCTTCCAGCGGCGGAGGCTTTCGACATGGGCACGCTGGGAGGCGCCAAAGCCCTGGGCCTTGAGGACCAGATCGGGTCCATCGAGGTGGGCAAGAGGGCGGACGTCATCCTCGTCGATCTCTCACGGGCCCACATGCGGCCCATCAACAGTGTGCTCAACAACCTGGTTTACGCGGCCAGCGCGGCCAGCGACGTCAAGACGGTCATCGTGGACGGGAGGATCGTCGTCGAGGACCGGAAGCTCCTCACCTGTGACGAGCCGACCGTGATCGCGGAGGCCGAGGCCTTCGCACTAAGACGCTTCTCGGAGGCGGGGCTCGAGATCTCGCCTTACTATCGGAGTGCACGAAAGGAAGAAACGACATGAAAAGAGTCCTGCTTCACGAACCATTCAAGTTCGTCATTGAGGAGCACGAGGTGCCAGAGCCCGGAGCGGGCGAGGTATTGGTGAACGTCGCCGCGTGCGGCATCTGCGGAACCGATCTCAACGCCTTCACCGGCAACAACCCCAGCGGGTGGCACATCGTCTACCCGTTCCAGATGGGCCACGAGCTCTCTGGCATCGTCACCGCTGTGGGACCGGACGTGCCCGACGCGCCCGGTCTCCGCGTGGGCGACCGGGTGGTGCCAGACGGTCGGCTGCCCTGCCGGCGCTGCCACTACTGCCGACATGGGCTGTTCAACCTCTGCACGGACCAGGGTTACGTCGCCGGCGGCTTCTCGGAGTACGCCGTCTACCCCTACCGAAACCTGGTCAGCGTGCCCGAGGGCGTGTCTCTGGAACACGCGGCCTTCGGGGAGCCCCTGGGCTGCGTCGTCAACGGGAACGGGCACATCATCGATCCCCCTCTAGGGGGTGTGGGCGTCGTCATCGGCACCGGGCCCATCGGGATGCTGCACCTCCAGGTCTTGAAGAACCGCGGGCTGATGACCGTCGGTGTCGACCTCCGGGAGAGACGGCTGAAGGTCGCCAAGGACTTGGGCGCGGACGTGACGATCCAGGCCGAGACCCATCACGAGGTCGACCAGAACGTGGTGGATCGGGTGATGGAGATCACGGACGGTCGGGGCGCCGAGGTGGTAGTGAGCGCCGCGGGTAACGACACCGCCGTCCTCGACGAGGCCATCACGATCGCAGCCAAGCGCGGGCAGATCCTTTACTTCGCGGCCACACTCAGCGATCCGGCGACGGTCAACCTGGAGCCGATTCACTACCGAGAGCTCCGCCTGGTAGGAAGCCACGACTCGACCACCGCCCGGTATGAGGCGGCCCTCGCCCTGTTGAAGACCGGTGCCGTGGACGTCGAACCCCTCATCTCCCATCGATTCCCTCTGGAGAAAACTCAAGAAGCGTTCGAATTCGCCAAAACGCGTCAGGGGATCAAGGTGATGGTCGTCAACGAGAACCTTTAGCATGTTGATCCCATCTGGAGGTCTACACCCGTGAACATAGGTGACGTCATCATCCAAGACACCTTCGCCGAGGCCTGGGATCTGGAGGTGGTCCGGCTGGTGCTCACTGCGATCTCGGAGGAGGTCGCCCTCGGCGGCGCCCACCAGTTTGTCGGAGCTGCGGGCTCGAGCGAGCTAGGTTCCGCCATCAATGGCGGCATCGAGCGCGTTGCGCGCCCTCAGGAGACGCCCGATGGACGGCCCGGCGTCTTCGTCTCGCTCACTCTGCCGCCGGATCGCCGTTCCGACCTGGTCGCGGAACTCTCGCTGCGGCTGGTCCTGGCCACACTGATCCCGACTATCGCGGTCTACGACGCCATGATCCCAAACCCGGAGACCGAGCCCATCGATCTCTACGGCCCCACGGCGGACCACTGGCAGGGGTACGAGGCAGCGAGGGAGGTCGGGGGACGGCCCGTTTGCGTCGTGCCCACGACGACGGGCGAGTTCGTCTACCAGACGGCAATCGCTCTGTCCACCAGCGGCACCGATGGGCACATCGTCTGCTATGCGGACTCGGAGCCCGCAGCGGTACTGGCGGTACAGGCGGCGAAGGATGCCATCGCCGGTGTCGACGGCGTCTGTCCCATGGGCTACGGCCTGGAACAGATCTTCCGAGAACTCGACTACGTGCCGGCACTGAAGGGCCAGATCGAGCGAAGCCGCGTCCCGGACGGGGTCTCCTCGATCCTCAACCTGCTGATGTTCGGAGCCTCGCCCGCCGCGATGCGGACGGGGATGCAAGTTGCCATCGAGGCGGCCGCCCGGGTCGACGGCGTGCGGGAGATCGGCGCGATGAACTTCGGCGGCGAGTTCGGACGACATCAATATCATCTACACGAACTGCTTACAGCGTGATCACACGACAGGAGGCATACGAACGATGAAATACCGAAAGCTTGGCAAAGCAGGGTTTGAGGTCTCGGAGATCGGATACGGAGGCTGGTGCATCGGCGGCGACTGGTGGAAAGGCAGCTGCGACCAGGACGCCTTCGATTCCATCAACATGGCCCTCGATCTCGGCGTGACCTTCATCGACACCGCTTTGGGATACGGGGACGGTCACAGCGAGCGGCTGATTGGACAGGTGCTTGCCGATCGCCCTGAAGACGTGCGCGTCGGCACGAAGATCCGCCCACAGAACTTCAACTTCGGTCCCTCTCCGGGAGATCCGATCGACGAGGCCTTCCCCGTGGAGTGGATCACTGAGTGCACGGAGACTAGCCTGAAGAACCTGGGCGTCGAACAGCTCGACCTCCAGATGTTCCACGTCTGGCTCGATGAATGGGCGGAACAAGATGAATGGAAAGAGGCCGTCGTGAAACTGAAGGACCAGGGAAAGATCAAGGCATTCGGCCTTTCCCTCGTCTTCCCTCTGACGGAAGCTCACGTCCCCCGCGGCGCCATCGAGACCGGCCTCGTTGACGCTTGCCAGGTAGTCTACAACATCTACCAGCAGGAGCCAGAGGAGATGCTCTTCCCCCTGGTGGAGGAGCACGACGTGGGCATCATCGCGCGCTGCCCGCTGGATGAGGGAGCGCTTACGGGGAAGATCACGCCGGATACCTGCTTCCCTGAGGAGGATTGGCGCAACGACTACTTCTGCGGGGAGCGAAGGGAAGAGGTGATGGAGCGGGCCGAGGCGCTCGGATGGCTCGTGGACCAGGGTGAAGCCGACTCCCTGCCGGAGGCGGCACTCCGCTTCCTCCTCAGCCAATCGGCCGTTTCGACCGTCATCGTCGGCATGCGGAACACCAAGCACGTGCGGGCTAACGCTGCCGCCTCCGACAAGGGGCCGCTCTCGGACGAGGCCCTGGAACAGCTCAAGGAGCACGCCTGGTCGCACAACTTCTGGGTCTAGGGCGGGCGGGCTAAGGGACTGCCCCGCTCAAGCGCCGGTGCGACGCACCTTCAAGGTGCGTTGCACCTGATGGGCGTTCGCCCGCGACAGCCGGCGCCGAGAGCGCCGGCTTCCAAAGAAAAGAAGCGCCGGTCAGGGGCTGGCTGCACGAGAACGTCGATGGGGCACGCGTGGTTCAGCGGGGATGATCACAGTTCCCCGCGCCCACCACAGGACCGAACGGAACAAGAGACGACAAGGTGAGAGAACACTACGCCGGACCCCGCGAGGTCGACCTGATCATACGCCACGGCATCGTCATTCCAATGACGGATGACAACCGCATCCTGTACGATGGGAGCCTGGCTGTCGACAGGGGCCACATCGTCGCCGTGGGACCGGCGTCGGAGATCAGCCGTCGCTACACCGGGCGTGACATCCTCGATGCCCAGGGCAAGGCCGTGCTGCCCGGGCTGATCAACGCGCACCACCACTT
>CAZIWL010000155.1:6059-10056 GCA_964542755.1 uncultured Anaerolineales bacterium | reverse complement strand
GCCATGGACTTTCTCGCAAGGTTGTCTTTGGCATCCAACAGCAACCTTGCGAAGGAAGGGGGGTTGGGTGTACGGCGGAGGGCGCTGGAGGGGGCGAAGGTTCTGGGACGCCGGCGGGTCTGGTGGAACCTTCGCAAGGCGACGCTTTCCCTTGGGTGAGCTAACCAGTTGTCATAGATCTCGCGGCGGAAGTCGGAAGCGGCGTGAAAATGGGCCTCTACAGGCTGTCACGATTCATCTCTAGCCAATCCGCGGTCCGTCCGCGACAACTCGTTAGCGCACCCTCTGCGGGCCGTGAGCTTGTCGTCGAGCGTCCCAGGTGGTATAATTCGTTTCAGTAGACGCGGAGAGGTTGCATAGTCCGGCCGACTGCGCGCGCCTGGAGAGCGCGTGAGCCTTCGGGCTCCGTGGGTTCGAATCCCACCCTCTCCGCCACATCAGGGGTAGCCCTCGTCATGGGGCTGCCCCTTGTTTTGTTTCCGGTACGTATAGCTGGTCGTTGCGGGCAGACGTCACGCACCCGGGCATTCCTCCCTTAGCGTGGTGGGTGGTGGCAGCGTGGTCAGGCGAACGTAGACGCTGAGGACGGAACCCCATCAGCGATGTAGGCGCGCGTGGATTTCGCAGGGCCGACGACACGACCTTCGAGCGGCTCCGCCTTCTCGAGCTGAACAGGTCCGAACTATATGCTATACGCCGCCTATGGTCCGGACGGTCCCCCGGTGCCGGGACGAGGAGCTACGAATTCTCCATGATGGCTTCGAAGAGGTGTATGTCCTTTTCAACAACGTCTCTTTGTGGAAGGATGCTCCCCGGTTCGGGGAGATCCTGGGGCAAGTCTGAAGGTGACGGGCTATCGAATGCGGAGCGGGGCGATGCCCCCGGCTTCGAACCCGCAGGCCTCGTAGAAGTCGCGAGCTGCCGCGTCACCACGCGACGTATCCACGAGCAGGTGTGTGGCCCCGCGGCGGCTGGCCCGCTGAATGGCCGATTCGACCAAGGCAGCCCCCAGCCCTTGCCGTCGATAGTCGGGGGCCACGGCCTGGTCATCGATGAGCGCCCGCAGCCCTGAGAGGGCGGGTACGAAGGCCAGGACCAGGAAGCCGACGACCTGTCCGTCGACCTCCGCCACGAGGACGTCGATGGAGAGGCTCTCGCGGAACCGCTGGGCCGCGGCTTCTTTCTCCGCCGCGGAGAGGCTCTGGTTGGCCGGGATGAGGGGCAGCAGATCCAGGACCTGCTCCTCGTCCTCCGGACGCGCCTCGCGAATCACGGTGCCAGGGACCTGGGTGCGGAACTCGGGGGAGCGGCTGCGCACCCAGCGTTCCAGCACCTCTCGGTGGGTGCGGAAAGCCACGTCCTCGGGAAGCCCGTCCGGCGGGAAGACGGCTACCCCCTGGGCGTCGTCCCCCGCGCGGAGCACGCCCCCGACAGGGCGCGCGCGGAAGAAGATGATGATGCCGCTCTGCACGGGGCCCTCGGGGAAGGAGTAGACGCCGAAGAGCTCCAGGAGCTCCACGTCGAGGCCGGTCTCCTCGTGACACTCGCGAACCGCCGCCTCCTCCACGCTCTCATCGGCCTCGATGTAGCCGGCGGGGAGTGCCCAGTAGCCCTCAAACGGGGGCTCGCCGCGGCAGACGAGCAGAATGCCCTGCCGCGAGCCCTGGTCGGGCTGCTCCGACGATGCCGATTCTGGGTCGTCCCAGGCGTCTATCTCCACGAGGACGCCGACCCCCGGCACCGGGTTGTGGTAGAGCACAAATCCGCAGGTTGGGCACGCCCGGCGTGGACGGCCGCCCACCTCGCGGGTTTCCATCTCGGCACCGCAGCGGGGGCAGAATCTCGGTTCCCCTTCCATTGGATCCAGAGCCTTCTGAGAAACGATGGTCACGCCTCCCACCTGGTGAGCGAGCGGCGGAGAACGCGGTTCTCATTCAATCGGATTGACTTCGACGAGTTCCTTGGTCGTCCCAGGTGAAACCACCTCGGGCGGGCAATGCTGCTGGGCTGGTCGTATGGAAGGCTCAGGTGCATCGCACTGGTGGATGGTTCGGACCATTAACTGCCCTTTTCACTCGCTGACGAGCCGCGCAGCGGGTGAATGGACGTGCCCAGGAAGCCAACGTGTCACGGCTCCATGCGGTTTCATCCGACGGTGTCTACTTCGGGCAACAAGTCGTGTCTCAGCTCTGGTGCGTACGTATCGATCAGGGCCGGCGTTATCGCGTTGGCGCGGACCAGATTCGCGTAGAGCTCGGCGCTCCGCCGGGGCGTGCGCTTCTGGGTGCGTGGATCCATCTCGATCAGGCCGAACCGGAGCTGCCAGCCCTCCGCCCACTCGAAGTTATCGACCAGGGTCCAGTGGTAGTAGCCCATGACGGGATAGCAGCGCTGAATCGCTTGCCAGACCCAGTGCACGTGCGCGAGGATGTGCCGCGGGCGCTGATCGTCGTCCTCGTCCGGGATCCCGTTCTCCGTAACATAGATGGGAAGGTCGAGGTCTGCGAGGCGCTCGAGGCAGCGCAAGATGCCCTCAGGGTAGAACTCGCCGTAGCCGCCGTCGAGCATCTCGGCGTCCTCGGCGTGGAAGCGCCGGCTGTAGAAGGCGTCGGAGGCCTCACGGTCGAAGGCGACTAACTCACGGGTGTAATAGTTGAGGCCGATCCAGTCCAGCGTGTCCCGCAGGTCCCGCACGAGGCCGAACCCCAGGGGCGGTGTCCAGATTCCTCTCTTGTGCGCGGTGAGAATGGCGCGATTGTACGTCCGATCGATGAGGGCGCTGATCAGGCGGTCCGCCAGGGAGGCGGGTCTTGCCGGGTCGAAGACCTGCATGTTGTGGGCGAAGCCCACCCTTGCGTCGGGCTGGATCTCGTGGATGGCGTCGTACGCCGCGGCGTGGCCCAGGAGGAGATGGCGGATCACCTTCATCGCCGTGCCCAGATCGGATTGGCCGGGCGGCCAGAGCCCCGCAAGGTAGCCCTGGTAGGCATAGACGTTGGGCTCGTTGATCGTGCACCAGAGACTGCAGGTGGGGGCCAGTGCCCGCGCGACCCGCAGGGCGTAGCGCGCGAAGCGATCGACCGTCTCAGGCTCCTCCCATCCACCGGCCTCCGCCAGCCAGCGTGGGTTCGTGAAATGGTGGAGGGTGATCATCGGCTCGATGCCCCGGTCGCTCAGCCCATCGGCCATCTCGACGTAGCGTGCCAGGGCCTCGTCATCGAAGGTGCCAGGCTGCGGCTCGATACGGGACCACTCGACCGAGAGCCGCAGGCCTTTCACGCCCATGGCCGCGGCCCGGTCGAAGTCGGCCTCAGCATCCTCCCACCAGTTGCAGGCCAGACCGGAGACATCGCCGCGCGCCACGTGTCCCTGGACCTGCTCCCAGGCCCACCAGTCATTGTTGGAGTTGTTTCCCTCGACCTGATGAGCGGCGGTGGCGACGCCCCAGCGGAAGTCGTCCGGAAAATGGAATGTCGCGTCTGGCATGGTATGTCCTCCGTTGAGCGTTGAGTGTGACAGCCATTGTACAGCGGCTCCGACGACCGGGCAACCGTCGGCGGGAGGAGGGGGCATCGACGCGGTGGCACAGGCGAGCGCGTTGGGCGCTGCACGTAGGTCGCGTGCTGCACGTGGAGCGCTGCAACGCGCTTCCCGCGCATCCGGACCTCTCTTCCCGCCGACCCTCCGGCGCCGACCAGGGCCCCGGTGTGATGGACCTTCCCCGTGCGTTGCCCCTGATGGGCGCGTGCCCATAACAACTCGCCAGCCCACCCGCCGTGAGCAGACGTTAAGAAAGGGAGACTGTCGAAGCTATGCCGATCGAGTGCCCAGCATCGTTGGCTGGGTGTATGCCCCATTTCGACGGGCTCGATACGAGCGACAAGCTCAGCACGGCGTCGAGAGCAAGGGATGGCTTGCAAGGCGGAATCGGCTGGGATCTCTCGCTCGCGAGGTTTCGATACGACGTGTCGCTTCGCTCAACGTCTACTCAACCGGC
>CAZIWL010000155.1:0-5959 GCA_964542755.1 uncultured Anaerolineales bacterium | reverse complement strand
CGCTCGCGAGGTTTCGATACGACGTGTCGCTTCGCTCAACGTCTACTCAACCGGCGCTCGCTCGGCACGAGTCTGCCCGGCGACAATCGGCGCCTTTCAAAACATCTGTGCCGCGAGCGAGTCGTTTGACCCGCCAGCGGGCATTTGGTATACTGACATCACCTCGCGCAGCGCCATGGGTGCCGATGTCTCGTCTCGCAGCCCGCCGGACGTGGGCCTGGGTTCGATCGTGGGTGACCCCCGTCCGTGGAGGGGCCCGTTGAGAGGCGAGGGAGGGTGTTTCTTTCCTATGACGCATCTGTGCGTAACGTCGGACGCGCGACCGTGTTTCCTTTCATGAGCGTCGGTCGCGGGACATCCAGGAAGTGCTAGCTGCCGTGAAGATCGACGAATGATTGAAGCGACCGACTCAGATCTGATCGCTCGTGCCAAGGAGGAACCCGAGGCCTTCGGTGCCCTCTATGAGCGGTACGTGGACCGGATCTACAATTATATCTGCTACCGGATGGGGAACGATCAAGAGGCGGAGGATCTGACGGCGCGGACGTTCTACCGGGCGATGGATCATTTCCACAACTACGAGGATCGCGGTGCCCCGTTCTCGGCCTGGCTGTACCGTATCGCCCACAACCTGGTAGCGAATTGGCACCGGGACAACAGCCGCCGGAGGATGATCGCCCTTGACGACCTGGTCCTCTCAGCACCGAAGGGCAAGGGCCCGGCGGCCAAGGCCGAGAAGAGCGATCGGGAGGACGTCCTTATGGAGGCCGTGCGCCGGCTGGCCCCTGATCGACAGCAGTTGATCATCCTGAAGCACGTGGAGGGCCTGACCAACGCGGAGATCGGCCAGGTCATGGGCCGGACAGAGGGCGCCGTCAAGTCCCTCTACCATCGAGCGCTGGTGGCGCTTCGAGAGGATCTCGTAGAAGAGTTGGACGAGCTTGAGTAGGATCCAGGGAGTAGGGGCGATGGGATCAAAGAAGGATCATATCGATGCGGTGGGGCCGGAGCGAGCAGCGGATCGCATGGCGGAGCTGCTGGCGGGCCACGTTGACGCGGGGGTTGAGCGCCCTTCGGCATCCGGACTTCCGGCTGAAGACCGCGCCGAGTTGGCGTCACTTCTTAAGATTGCCAGGTCTCTCGATGCCAGGATGACACCTGCGTGCCCTTCGCCGGCCTTCGTGCAGAGCCTGGGCCGGGAGCTGGTGGAAGAGGCCGCGCGCCGCGCCAGGCAGCGGAAGAAGCGCCACCGCGTCGCCGTGATCAGTGCCGCCGTGGCCGGGGGCATCGTCTCCGTCGCCTCCGTGGTAGGGGGCATCGTCATGCTGGTGAAGTGGCTCCGCACCAGGGGCGACGCTCGGCAGCCGTCGACGGCATAGAGAGCGGGGCCGACCCGCTGCGCCCTCAGCGCCGCTCCTGGATAGCCGCCACGTCCTGGCCTCGCACCTCCTCGCCTCGCCGGGCCATTCTCACTTTCTCTCCTTTCTCTGTGCCTCTCAGTGATCCCTCCGTGTCACTCAGTGTGACGCCGTTCGGGACCCCTTGACTTTTGTCCTGCCTTGGGTATCATATGTCGCATCGCTCGACAGCAAACCGATCGCGCAACACTCCCAACCTGGAACGTAACCTATGAGAATTCTCGTCACAGGTGGCGCGGGCTTCATCGGCTCCAACTTGGTCGATATCCTGATGGGGCAGGAGCACGAGGTCACCGTCCTGGACAACCTCTCCGTCGGCAAGGTCTCCAATATCGAACATCATCTGGAGGACGACCGCTTCCACTTCGTCAACGGTTCGATTCTGGATACCAGCACCCTGGAGCGCCTCATCCGTCAGGTGGACGTCATCTATCACCTGGCCGCCGTCGTGGGCGTGAAGTACGTCGTGGAGGACCCCCTCCACGCCATCGTCACCAACGTGCGCGGCACGGAGAACGTCCTGGAGCTGGCCTTCAAGTACTGGGCGAAGACCGTCATCGCGTCGAGCTCGGAGATCTACGGGAAGTCGACGGACGTTCCCCTTGACGAGCACAGCGACCGGCTGCTGGGCCCCACGGCCGTCAACCGCTGGTCCTACTCGGACGCCAAGGCGATCGATGAGTACTTTGCCCTGGCCTATGCCCAGAAGGGGCTGCCGGTGAGCGTCGTGCGGTACTTCAACGCCTACGGCCCGCGGGTCGATCCGAGGGGCTACGGGAGCGTGATCGCCAAGTTCTTCACCCAGGCGCTCCGCGGCGAGCCGCTGACGGTCTACGACGATGGGCGCCAGACGCGCTGCTTCACATTCGTCGAGGACACCGTGGCGGGGACGATGCGTGCTGCTTCCGTTCGGGAGGCCGCGGGGAAGGTGTTCAACATTGGCTCGGACCGGGAGACCAGCATCAACGAGCTGGCAGGGATGATCCTGAAGGTCACCGGGTCGGACTCGGAGATCACGCACGTGCCCTCCTCCCGGGCCTACGGGTCGGATTTCGAGGAGACGCGCCGCCGCGTGCCTGACGTTTCGCGGGCTCGGGACATCCTGGGGTTCGAGGCGGAGACCTCCTTCGACGAGGGATTGCGGCGTACGCTGGCCTGGTTCCAGCGGGACGGCGTGGGTGCGGATGGTACGTAAGACCGTCGTTTACCACAGAGGACACAAAGAACACCAAGGATACGACGTAACGGCAGACCCGGTCTCATCGTTTCCATAAGATGTGGGGCAGGTTTCCATACCTGCCAAGCCGATGGGGCAAACAAACCAAACAGAAAGAACCTTCGTGTCCTTCGTGTTCCCTTCGTGTCCTTAGTGGTTATCGTCATTGATCGACTCCCAACCGTTCAGATAGAGAGGCATGGATGTACTCCACCAAGCTGAGCAAGTTCTGCGACAACGTGCTGGAGATGGGATGGCTCCTCGGCGTGATCATCACCCCCCTCTTCTTCAACGTCTACTCCAGCCGCGTCTTCGAGCCGGACAAACTGACCACCCTGCGGACCCTCGCCCTGATCATGGCTGTGGTCTGGGTGGTGAAGATCATCGAGGAGCGCGCCCACGGGCGGCGTGACGTCGGCTTGTCGTGGCAGACGCCCCTGGTGAAGCCCACGCTCTTCACCGTGGCGATCTACCTGGTCAGCACGGTCCTCTCCGTCAACCCCTGGGTCAGCTTCTTCGGCTCCTACCAGCGCCTCCAGGGCACCTACACGACCCTGGCCTATATCGTCCTCTTCCTGGTGATCCTTCAGGGGCTCCGAACGCGCGCTCAGGTGGAGCGGTTGGTGACGGTAGTGATCCTGAACAGCCTGCCCATCGCCCTCTACGGCCTGGTGCAGCGGAACAAGCTCGACCCCCTGCCCTGGGGCGGGGACGTGACCCGGCGCGTGGCCTCCAATATGGGCAACGCTATCTTCGTCGCCGCGTATATGATCATGGCCGCCCCACCAACCCTTTCCCGGGTGGTGGACGCCTTCCGCTCCATCCTCACGGACGACGAGACCGGGCTGGCGGACATGCTGCGCGCCGCGGTCTACATCTTCACGTTCCTGGTGCAGCTCATCGCCATCTGGTACACGCAGAGCCGTGGCCCTTTGATGGGGCTGCTGGCTGGCCTGGGTATCTGGATTGTGCTCGGGTTCCTCGCCCTGCGGCGCGTCCTCAGCCGTGGACTGTGGCGGGGGATCTGGATCGGCACGCTGGCAACCGTGGTGCTGGTCGCCGTGGCTTTCTTCCTCATCAACCCGGGCGGGCCTTTCCACGAGTGGGCATTGGAGACACCGCTCAACCGCGTGGCGCGGGTGCTGGAGTACGAGAGCGGCACCGGTATGGTCCGCAACCTGATCTGGCAGGGCTCGCTGGACATGATCTCACCTCAGGGGGAGGTGTGGTACCCGCCAACGGAGACCCGTCCGCAAGGCCACACGGATCCGTTCGACGTGCTCCGCCCCCTGGTGGGCCACGGTCCCGAGTCGATGTACGTGGCCTACAACTCGTACTACCCGCCTCTGCTGGGCCACTATGAGTCGCGTACGGCATCCCCCGACCGCTCCCACAACGAGACCTGGGACGCGTGGGTGACGAAGGGCTTCCTGGGATTCGTGGCCTACGTCTGGCTCTTCGGGGCCGTCTTCACTTGGGGCCTGCGCTGGCTGGGCTTCCTCCCGGACGACTGGCGGAAGAAGCTCTTCTTCGGTCTCCTGGCGGGCGGCGCTGCCGCGGCCACGGCCGTCATCGTGCCGACCATCGGCCCGCACTTCTTCGGGCTGGCCATACCCGTCGGTATGGTGGGCGGCTTGTTCCTGTATCTGGTGGTGTGGGGCTTCTCGGAATGGGAGAGCAAGGAGGACGTGGAGCTCCATCCGCGCTTCGTGCTGCTGATGGGCCTGCTGGCGACGATGGTGGCGCACTTCATCGAGATCAACTTCGGGATCGCCATCGCCGCCACGCGCACCACGTTCTGGTGCTTCGCCGGGCTCATGGTGGTCGTGGGCCTGGACCTGATTCAAGAGGAGGAGGCTGCGGAGCCGGCTCCCTCTAGAAGGCGGGGGAAGCGGGGCGAGAGAAGGTTGCCCGCCTGGCTCAAGCCTACGCTGGTCGCAGCCGTGGTCGGTGGTTTCATCATCGGCACCCTCTCCTTCGACTTTGTGACGAACGCGGAACGGCTGACGAACGTGGGGGAGATCGTCTGGCGCTCGCTGACCGTCCTGCCGGCGCAGGGCAGCCGCACGTCGTACGGCGCCCTGATGATCTTCGCCTTCACGTGGGTGATGAGCGCGGTGCTGTTTGTGGCCCAGATGGCCAAACGGGGCGCCTTCGAGGAGCGTCACGACGACTGGGCCCTGGCGACCGCGGTGTATCTATTGGTCTCCCTGGGGATCGGGTTCGGGTTTGCCTTCCTGATGGCCGGCCGCCATGCCGCCGTGGTGCGCGCGCGTCCGGAGACGGTGGAGGGGGTGATCGACGTGGCCGGGGACGTGGCGAGCGTGGTGACCCTCTACTACCAGTTCATCCTCTTTGCCCTGATCGTGGGAGGTGGTGTCCTCCTGATTGGCTCGGGGGCGACGCTCAACACGGTGGGGGGGATGAGCGTTGTCGTCCTCGTGGTGCTCGGCCTACTGACCGGGGCTGCCGCCGTCCTGACCAACCTGCGGCCCATTCAGGCCGACGTGATCTACAAGCAGGCGAACCCCTACGAGCGTCAGGACCAGTGGGGTGTGGCCATTCGCCACTATCAGAAGGCCATCGACCTGGCACCTCGCGAGGATTTCTACTACCTCTACCTGGGCCGGGCCTATCTGGAGTACGCCAAGACGGTCCAGGAGACCGAGGAGAGGCGCACGCTGCTGGGCAGGACTGAGGAGACGCTGCGAGAGGCCCGGGACATCAATCCCCTCAACACGGACCACAGCGCCAACCTGGCCCGGATGTACCGGACCTGGATGCAGATCGCCCAGGACGGGGAGCGCCGCCAGGAGCTGCTGGAGCTCTCGTCGGAGAACTACGAGATTGCCACCAGCCTCAGCCCCCAGAATGCCATCCTATGGAACGAGTGGGGGATGCTCTACCTCTCGGCCGGTCAGTTCGAGGCTGCGCAGGAGAAGATCGCCCACTCCCTGGAGATCGATCCGGATTTCGAGCAGACGTTGACGATTCAGGCTGACGTGTATGCGAATCAGGACATGATCACGGATGCCCTGGAGGCCTACGAGGCGGCGCTGACGCTCGATCCGAAGCAGGTGGACGTGTGGCTGCGGGTGGGCGACATTCGGCGCCAACGGGACGAGACGGGGGAGGCGATCGAGGCGTATGAAGAGGCGCTGGATCTCAGGCCCAATCACGTCCAGGCATGGCGCGTGCTGGGCACGCTCTACGCGCAGGAGGACCAGCCTCAGAAGGCGGTCGAGGCGCTACAGCAGGCCCTTGAGGTGGCTCCTAACGGCAGCGATGCCTGGGATACGCACCGCATGCTGGCGATTCTGTACAG
>CAZIWL010000154.1:0-10059 GCA_964542755.1 uncultured Anaerolineales bacterium | reverse complement strand
TTCATGTCGTTTCGGACTTCCGCCGCGAGATCTATGACAACTCGTTAGCGCACCCACTCACTGCTCGCCCCTTCAGACGTCTTGAGAGGGAAGCCGTCGTCCCACCCCGACCAACCCTTAACCAAACCGTAACGCCGCCGCAATGCGCTCGTTAGAACAATGTGGTATCCTTCGCTTGCACGTGCAAAGAATCATCAGGAGGGCCCATGGCAAAAACCCGCGACGTGAGCACCGAGCGAGAGCTTCGAGACCTGGCAGGCAGCCTAAAATCCACAGCGCGCGAACTCCGCCGCTCCAATCACCTATCCTCTGGAGAGGTGATACGCCGAATTCAGGAGTGGCAGGTCACGGTCAATCGACTCGCCGGCAACGTCGCCCAGGAATCCGAACTCGCGGCACTCCATGATCTGAACCGCGTCCTCAACTCGTCGCTCGACCTGGCGGACACCCTCGATCTGGTGATGGACACCCTCATCCGTCTCACTGGGGCTGAGAGAGGCTGCCTCATGCTCCAGGCCGAAGGGGACGAACTGGTCATCGAGGCCGCCAGGAACTTCGATCAGGAGAGCCTTGAGGCTTCCGACCTTGAGGTCAGCCACACCGTCGTGCAGCAGGCCATCAAAACGGGTGAGCCCGTCCTGACCACCAACGCCCTGCTGGATCCCCGCTTCTCTGGCGAGGCGAGCATCATCGGCTACCACCTCCGCTCGATCACCTGCATGCCGCTCAGGGCTCGCGGCACGGTGATCGGCGCTCTCTACCTGGATAACCACATTCAAGAGGGCGTCTTCTCCAAGGACGACCTGCCGACCCTCACGACGTTCGCCAACCAGGCCGCCATAGCCATCGAGAACGCCCGCCTCTACACCGAGACCGACCAGGCGCTCGCCGCCCGCGTCGGGGAGCTGACCACGCTACAGCGCATCGACCGAGACCTGAACAAGAGCCTGGACTTCGACCGCGTCCTCGACCTGACCCTCTCCTGGGCCCTGGACGGCACCACGGCCGATACCGGTGTCCTCTGCATCCCCCTCGCGGATGGGGCAATGCACATGGCGCGAGCCACCAGGGACGACCGCGAGCCCGCCGATCCCGATCCTCAGGAGATCGACCTGGCAATGGAGAGTTCCGAACCAATCCACATCGGGCGGCTCAGGCTCCTCGTCCCTATCCGCGTGGAACAGCGGACCATTGGTTTCATCGACCTGCGGAGCCTCGGCCGCCCGGGCTTCGCGGAGGAGCAGAAGCGCTTCGCCAGCCGGCTGGCGGACCATGCAGCGGTCGCCATCGAGAACGCCCGCCTCTACGAGGAGTTGCGTCGGGCCAATACTGCGAAATCAGAGTTCGTCTCCTTCGTGGCCCACGAGCTCCGCACACCCATCTCGTCGATCCTTGGCTACGCCACGCTCCTGGCCCACGGCACCGTCGGTTCCCTCAACGAGAAGCAGAAACAGTTCATCGAGGCCGTGGAGCAGAACGTCAATCGCATGGAGCTCTTGGTCTCGGACCTCCAGGACATCTCCCGAATCGAATCGGGACAGCTGTCGTTGGAACTGGTGAATGCTTCAGTCGAGCACGTCTTGAAGGGGGCCGCCCAGACACTTAACGCCCAGATCGAGCGGCACGGACAGACCATCGAGCTGAACGTCCCCGAGGAACTGCCCAGGGTGAAGGCCGACCCCATCCGACTGGGTCAGGTCGTGAACAACCTGCTGAGCAACGCCACCAAGTACACACCCGACGGGGGCCGCATCACCGTGGCCGCGCAGAAGCGCGATGGATACGTTGAGTGCTCCGTCTCAGACACCGGTGTCGGCATCGAACCGGCGGACCAGGAACGAATCTTCGACAAGTTCTACCGAGTCCACAATCCGACCATCGACAACGTGCCAGGGACGGGCCTGGGGCTGTCCATTGCGAAGAGCTTGCTGGAGATGCAGGGCGGCTCGATCCAGGTGGAGAGCGAGCCGGGAAAGGGCTCCACCTTCAGGTTCACCGTGCCGATTGCCCATGCCGACTGAACCCTCCGCCCCCTCCACGTCTCGACCCTGAAGGTCTCCCCCCCCACCTCGCTCACATCATCCGCAACCCAAAGCCAATCTTGCAGACCCTTGGGGTCTCCGTCGAGACCCCTCAATCCGACTCCGACTCTCGCCACAGGGACCAGATGGCGACCCGGAACCCCGCCTCGGGCCCGGCCGTTTTCTGATTCCCATTGTACCGGCTAGTACAGCGCACCCCGCGCTGATCCGACGACCACGACCCGCCCCGCAGCGTCTTCACCGCCCCTGAGGCCGGCCCGTAAGGATCCTTCGTGACGGAGGAGCGTTCGTAGTAGTCGGCGTGGAAGAAGTCGGAGACCCATTCCAGGATGTTGCCGGCGGCGTCGGCGCACCTGTAGGGGCTATCGCCGGGGGGGCTGAAGGCCCCCACCTCTGTGGTGGTGCCCTTCCCTAGCTCGGCGGAGTTACAACGCCCCCTGCGCCAGTGAGCGCCCCAGGGGTACCTGCGCCCATCGGTGCCGCGGGCGGCCTTCTCCCACTGGGCCTCCGTCGGCAGTCTGTAGACGCGGTCGGTGACGTCGGAAAGCCACTGACAGTAGGCGTGGGCATCCCACCAGCTGACGCCAACGACGGGATGCTGCTCCCATCCCTTGGGTGGCTCCTCGTCCTGCCAGTGCGAGGGCGGACGTCGTCCGGAGGCCAGCAGGAAGACGGCGTACTCCTCGTTCGTGACCGGATACCGGCCGATCCAATAGTCCGAGAGGAAGATCTCCTGCTGGGGCATCTCGCACGGTTCTGCCAGCGGATCGTCCTCCGGGCTGCCGCGGAGGAACTCTCCCGCAGGCACGAAAACCATCTCCGGACGGCAAGACAGCTGGACGCGCACGCGGACCGGTATGTCCTCCGAGCCCGCGTTGGACGCCACGCGGATGGCACCGCGCTGCTCGCCAATCATCGGCTGCTGGATGTAGACCTGTACCGCCTGCGTCTCACCGCTCCGGCAGCGGAATGTAGCCGGCTCCACCGTGAGCCAGTCAGACATGGAGACCAGGGCCCCATTCAACACCCCCGGCCCCGCATTCTCCAGGTTCAGGTCAGCGGGCTCCCGCTCTCCCGAGGCAATGTCGTAGTCACCCAGATCGAGGCTCGCGGGATCGATGCTGAGCTGCGGCTCGAGGACCTCGACCTTGAGGCCCAGCACCGCCTCCCCGCCATTGCTCTCGATGGCGAGGGCCCACTCGTGGCGCGTCGTCCCGGGCGTCAGCGACTCCGTGCCAATGAGCACGGTAACCTCGACCGTCTGACCGGCCGGCACCTTGAACCGCGTGGGGAAGACGCTGAGCCACGGGACCCGGGCCCGCACCCGACAGGCGAGCACCCCGGCCCCACCGTTCCGCACTGTGAAGCTGGTCTCACCCGTCTCCCCCAAGCCCAAAACCCCGAAGTCGAGCACAGGGGTCTCCACCTCTAGCTCCGCTGACTCCACGTCGACCTCGACCGCCAGCGATTTTTCGCCGCCGACGCTCAGGATGCGGATGGCGTCGGGCGAGCGCAACCGTCCGGCCGGGAGTCCGGCCAGGTCCGGCTCGACGGTCACTTGGAAGGATTCGCCGGAGAAGCAGCCGAACCACTCGGGATCGACCTCGAGCCAGGGGACGCGGCAGGCCACGCTGCCGAACAGGTAGCCCCGGCCCTCGTTGGTGATGGTCAGATTCACGTCCTGCCCCGTATCGCCCACGCCGACGGACTCGAGGGCGATCTCCTCGGGCGAGACCTTCAGCACCGGCCGTTCCGCGCCCAGGGACTCGAGGAACTCCTCGAGCCCCGCATTCTTGACCAATTCATCCTGCTTCACCCGTTGGATGATGGCGTCGGCGCGGATAGCGATCCGCTCCAGATCATCGGCGGCGCCGTGGCGGTGGATGGTGCGGAGCCGCCGGGCGCCATCCCGAAGCCACTCGGTGATATATCCGGCCACGAAGTGTTCCACAGCCCGCTCCCACTGGGCGTCGCAGGCCGCCGGAAGCTCGGTGGGATCCGTGACGATGTGCTTGGTGGTGAGCACATAGGGCTCCATCAGCTCCGTAGCCATGAAGGAGCTTCCGGGCACCGCCGTGATGGTGGTTGGCCGCTGCGAGATATGGGTAGGCCGGGAGGCGAAGGCCTGCGTGGACGGGGGCGGCACATCTGGCCGGACCGGCACGCTGGGCCCGGTGTCGGTGCCGAGCTCGGCCCCGATCTCATCCAGGCCGTCCATCAGCTCGCGCGCCACCTGGTAGCGGTCCTGGAGGTCTTTCGCCATGGCGCGGTAGATGACGTGATCCACAATAGGCGGCAGGCTCGGGTTCAGGTTCGAGGCGGTGGGGACAGGGTCGCTCAGGTGCTTGAGGAGTATGGCCCCGGCGGATTCGGCCTCGTAGGGGAGCCGACCGGTGACGAGTTGGAAGAGCACCGCGCCCAGCGAGTAGATGTCGCTGCGCACGTCCTCGCGCTTCCCCATGGCCTGCTCGGGTGAGATGTAGTGCGGCGTGCCGACGAGGGCTCCAGTGCCCGTGTACTGGGTGCCCCCGAGGAGCTTGGCGACCCCGAAATCGGTGAGCACGGCCCGGCTCGTCTCGTCCAGCATGATGTTGGAGGGCTTGACGTCCCGGTGGACCATGCCCAGTCCATGGGCGTAGGAAAGGGCCGACGCGATCTCCTTCACGATGCGCAGTGTCTCGCTCAGGGGGAGACCCTCGCCCCGCTGCTTGAGACTGACCAGGTGTTCGCCGAGCGTCATGCCAGCGATATGCTCCATCACGAGGAAATGGTAGACGCCGTCGACGACGCCCAGGTCGAAGACCTGGACGATGTTCGGGTGGTGGAGTCTGGCGGCCAACTTGGCGCCGCGCCGGAATCGCTGCAGGAACTCCTCGTCCTCGACGAGGAACCCGTGGAGAAGCTTGATCGCGACGTGGCGGTCGAGGGAGGATTGGTAGGCCTTGTAGACCTCGGCCATAGCGCCTCTGCCCAGCCGCTCCACGATCTCGTATTGGCCCAGTTTGCGACCGATCAGGCTGTCCAGGATGCCCTCCAGGTAGCGGCGAGAGAGACCCCAAAGGTCTCTCCACGTAGTCCGTTGGACCCAGTCGTCCTCAAGAGAAGGATCATATCGGGGTCAGTTGCCTTCTCAGGCAGACCTCTAGCGTCGGTGCGGTCGGCGCCGACCACTCCGGACGACCCTAGAGGTCTCCACAGTCACTCTGGTTGACCCACTCGTTCTCAAAAACACGCCATGTCGGGTTCACCACGATTCTGGCGCAGACTCTCTGGGTCCTTTTCGTTCTTGGTCAGTCTCGCTCCAACATCACCGTCGAGCCTGGCTGGACGGCACGGAAGGCGCCGGCATCGCCGAGGACGCGTCCTATGGGATTGACCGGGCTGGCCGCTCGGGGGGCGTCACCGGTGCTTGCCGGCGTCGGACCGAAGAAAACACAGAAGGCCGAGCCAGCGGGCCAGTATCCCAGCTCGCCCACCTCGACGTCCGCCCGGGCGTCCGCCGCCTCGTCCAACGTGACCGGGATCCTGAAGTAGATCTCATCCCCCCAGGTATTCGCCTGACCCGTGATGGGCAGCGCGTCCCAGATCTCCGCGGCCGTCTCGCTCTCGTTGAGCTCCGCCTCCATCGTGACGGGTCCCGCCGAAATGGTGATCCGATGTGACATCATTGCCTCCTCGCTTATCTCAACGCGTCCAACGGTCCGGAAGACGGGACCTAGCCCGTTAGCTCCCGCGGCACGTGGCTCAGCATCTCAGCGCCATCCGAGCGCACCACCACCGTGTCCTCCAATTTCGCCATCCAACCCACGTCCGGCGCACTCACCTCGATCTCCACAGCCAGCACCATCCCTCGGCGGAGCGCGCTCTTCTCCCGCGGCCAAAGGACCGGCGGCTCATCCAGCTCCAGACCGACGCCGTGGCCGACGAAGCCGGGCAGGGCCAGGCTTCCCGGTCCAAATACCGGGCCCGCCCCCTCCGCAACCACACCCTCCGCCGTCTCGTAGATCTCGGCGATGGCGACGCCGGGCCGGAGGGCCTCCAGAACAGCCTCCTCGGTCCGACAAACCGCGTCAAAAAGGGCCTGCTGGGCAGAGGAGGGTTCGCCGACGGCGTACGTACGGGAGACATCGGCCGTGTAGCCCTCCGTCGCGGAGCCGATATCGAGCACGACCAGGTCGCCCTCCTGGACGACGCGCCGCGAGGGTCCGTAGGGACTGCCGGCGCTCAATCCGGCGCCGGTGACGATCAATCCGTGGCCGCCGCGCACCGTCAGGTGCGTGCCGCTCATCAAGAAAACACCCCCGCCCCGCGCCTCTGGATGCCGCAGCGGCTGGAATCCCTCGTGTCCGGCCAGACGCATGGCTTTCTCCACCTCGGCAGCCAGCGCCAACTCCTCGCGGTCCGGTTCGAGGGCCCGCGCCAGGGCCCGATGCCCGGCGTCGGCGACGGCCGCAGCACATCGCGTCGCCGCGATCTCGCGCTCCTCCTTGATCATGCGCTGGTCGAGGACTACGGGTGTGACGTCCCGGATCTCCCAGTCAGAGAAAGCGGCAGCGACCCGTTCATAAAGCGCCGCGGAGGTCGTGTCCAGCTCGAGCCCCAGCGTTCCCGGTCGAAGTCCAAGCGCCTCGACTGCCTCGGTGATGGCACCGAACCCGTGCATCGGTCGGACCGTCTCGACCCGCGCCTCTTCCCGCACCTCCCGCACGCCGCGTCGAACGAATAGGACCGCGTCCTGTTCCGGCGCTCCGGCAGCGACGAGGAGGCTGGCGGGGCGCACGGTCCCGGCGTAATAGAGGATATCACGCGGATGGAGGAGCAGGGCCGCGTCCACGCCCACCTCGCTCATTCGCCTGCAGAGTTCAGCGAGCCGGTCGTTCACGCTCTCACCCTCCTGCGATGAGATGGATGGCCTTCACGTCGGCCCCGTCGGGGACCGTCGTCGTATCGTAGGCCTCTTTGGGGACGAGCTCGCCGTCGACCTTGACGATGATCTCGTGGTAGGTGTAGTTCATCTCCTTGAGGACGTCAGCCGCGGTCATACCCTCACGCCAGGGTACCTCGTGTCGGTCGTTGACTTGGATCATACCTGCAGACAGATCCTAAGGGTCTCTATGAAACTCCCTTCCGTTCAGCCACTTGCCCCTGCAAAACCCTCTCCAGCTGACACGGTAGTCGTGCGGGCCCTTAGGATCTTCTTCTGCCTACTCCTCCAGGTGCGGCTCGACGACGGCCAAGACGTCCGGGTAGGCGATCCCAGCCTTCTCCAACGTCTCCCGCTTGGGCACGCCGTTCTGGGTCCAGCCGCGGCGCTTGTAGACGGCGTCGATCAGCTTCTCATACCGGTCCTCGCGATACTCCCGGAGCGCCGCGACTCTCTCCTCGACCGTCATCGTCGTCGGGTCTACGCCTACGTCCTCAGCAAGCTGCTTGTCGTACCGCTCTGCCCGCGACGCATACTCCTCCACCGTCACAGGGCCCTGCGAGCGGTAAGGCACCGCGTCGTGGTCCCGCAGGCCGTAGCCCAGGCGGATGTTGAAGACGCGCTGGAACTGGTAGACTCGCTCGGACTGTGCCACGAGGTCCTCCTTGGTCACCTCCCGGCCCGTCACGCCGGAGAAGACCTCCACATAGTTCTGGACGTGCTCGGGGATCTTCGAAGGCTCGTCTGTGAGGGCGTTATCCGGCGGCGTGATGTCGTTCCAGATCACCTTGCAGAAGCCGCACAGTCCGAACCACGTGCGCCACATCGGGAAGTAGTGGAGCGCCTCGGCCTTATCCTCGAAGGTGGGAATCTGGTTGTTCACCTGGTCCATGAAGATCAACCAGGCCTCGTCGTGCTGCGGCCCCTTGTTGGACAGCCCGTACCCTCCCTGCTGAGCCAGCGACTCCTTCGTCACGTACTCGGAGTACTCCAGCCCCTTCGCCTCCATGCCGATGTCCTCAAGGAACTGCCGATCGGCACCGAACTTCTCCGCGAAGATGTCCTTCATCTGGCGGATGCCCTGGCCGAAGATCAGACCGAAGCCCTCACCCCGCCCCACCTGGTGGAGGAGCTCCAGGGCCGCCTCGGCATTCCCAAAGGTGAGCTCCAGCCCCCCGGTCTTCTCCTTGTCCAGGATGCCGGCCTCGTAACACTCCATCACGAAGGCCGTGCCCGTCCCGAAGGAAATGGTGTCCAACCCGTACGTGTCGCAGTAGAAGTTGATCTCCAGCACCGCCCACGGTTCGAAGATGCCGCAATTGGAGCCGCAGCCGCCGAGAGTCTCGTACTCCGGCCCATCGACGATGACCGTCTCCCCCTTGTACGGACCGGTGCGCAGCTCGTATCCGTCCACGGCGTGGGAGCAGCTCAGCGTACACCCGTACCAGCAGCCATCGGGGATGCCCTGGGTGAACCACTCGTTCTCCCAGACGTCACCGTTAATCCTGGGGGCGTCCTTGTGGGAGCCGTAGCGGAAGTTATGCGTGGGCAGCAGATCGTAGTCATTCATAATCTGCACCAGATACGTCGTACCTCGTTTCCGCATGCGGCACTGCTCGTCGTCGTGCTCGCGGATCTCCTTGTGCATCTTGACGCCGACGCGGGAAATGCGTGCGACGTCCGCAGGGTGGTTCAGGTCGCCGTGGATGGGGTCCGTCTTGACGACCAGGGCTTTCAGGCCTTTATCCCGGAAAACGGTGCCGATCCCGCCGCGGCCGGCCTGCTTGAAGCGCGGTTCCTTCCGCTTCCGATCGTAGAAGCTGAAGTTCAAGCAGCCGAAGCGGCTGTGATCGGCGCCCGAGCCCGCCGACACGGCCGACATGAAATAGCGGTCCTCCTCAGTCTCGGCCATATCCTCGATCAGCCAGTGGCCGATCTCGTGCGTGTTGACCGGCACCTCGGGGGCCGCCTCGATAGTGATCTTGCCCGTCGTCCCATCGATGCTGACGATGACGTCCTCGTCGGCTTTCCCCTGCACCTCCATAGCATCGAACCCGGCCGCCTTCAGGAGCGGGCCGAAGTGGCCGCCTACGTTGCTGTCGATGACCACGTTCGTCAGGGGCGAGATGGAGACGACGAGCGACTTTCCGGACCCCGGATACTGGGTGATGCCGCCGCACGGGCCGGACGAGATGACAATCTCGTTCTCCGGATCGTCCCACTTGGTGTTGTCCTCCACCCCGTGCCAGAGATACCAAAGGCCAAAGCCGCGGCCCCCGACGAACTTCTCCTTCATCTCCTCGGTGACCTTCTTGGACGCGATGGTGCCGTCCGTCAGGTTGACGTAGAGCGTCTCACCGGTGTAGCCCTTCTGGGCAGCCGCCGGCTCGTAGGAGAACTCAGAAAGGACGCGACGGGGCGTTCCTGCACTCTCTGCCATTTGCTTACTTCTCTCCTTGCTAGATTGCGTCATGCGGCTACGCCGGATCATACGGCTCCGCCGGGGCCGGGACGTCATCGACGTCCACAACCTCGAGCGCGCCCTCGGGGCATTCTCTCTCGCACATCCCGCAGCTGATGCACTTGAAGGGCACCGACTCATCGGGGTGCCAATACATCACCAGGCTGGGGCAGAACCCCACGCAGGTCAGGCAACCCACGCACAGATCCCGCTTGATGCGGACAACACCCCGCTTGTCGCGGTACAGGGCCTCGGTGGGGCAGACGTCGATGCATTCGCCGCATTGATTGCAGAAAGCCGCGCCGGGGAGACCGTCTTCTGCTTCGTGGATGCGGATCTTGGACTTCTCTGCGTCGACCTGGCGGAAGAACGTCTCGGAACAGACATCCTCACACTGGCGGCAGGCGATGCAGAGCTCGGGATCGTGGAACAGGACTCGCATAGGTGGTTGCTCCTTAGGCTAGGTTCACGACCTCTTCATCGTAGGATATTGTAGCATGGGTGGGGAGAAAGCCAACTAAGAGCGGCGGGACTAGGGGGTAGGAACCAGGACGAGGTGCCGCGCATCTCGTGGACCGGAAAGAGCCGGTAAAAGCTCCCCCAGTTCTGAAGGGATCGCTAGATCCCGTGTC
>CAZIWL010000153.1:0-10173 GCA_964542755.1 uncultured Anaerolineales bacterium | reverse complement strand
AGCCTGCCGACGCGCTACACTGAGTGCTTTGCAGCCGATGTCAGGCCAGAGGCATAGACGAGGTGACGGGCTCGTGAGCGGATGGGATGAGTACATCGACGTCGCAGTAGTCGGAAGCGGCGCTGCCGGTCTCTCTGCCGCCATTGAGGTCGCGCAAGCCGGAGCGTCCGTGGTCGTCTTTGAGAAGATGAAGGCCATCGGCGGCAACACGCGCATCAGCGACGGCGGACTGGCTGCGGCAGGCATTCCGCAGCAGCGGAGCAGGCATATCGAGGACTCCCCAGAGCTCTTCCTTGAGGATATGTGCCAGGCGGGACTTGATCTCAACCATCGGTCATTGGCCGCGGTCGTCGCCCGGGAAGCGGCGGGTGCCGTGGCGTGGACGCGGGACGTTCTGGGCGTGAGATACCTCGACCGTCTCGATCGTTTCGGCGGGCATTCGGCCGCTCGCTGCCTGACCACCGAGAACCACTCGGGGGCGGACATCATCCGTGCTCAGAGAGCGCAGTTGAACCAGCTCGGTGTGGAGATTCGGACCGGCTGCACGATGACGGGTCTTCACAGGGATCGCGAGGGGGCGGTTCAGGGGATCGAGATTCAGGATCGATCCGGGTCCAGCGACGGTGACGTCGGGCCAGCAACCCACGTGCGGGCCGTCGGCGGCGTCGTGCTTGCCACAGGCGGGTTCGGGGCTGACGTGGGGTTCCGAGCCCTGCAGAATCCGCGGCTGGATGCCACCGTCGAATCGACGAACCAGCCGGGCGCCACGGCCGAGGGGCTGTCGTCAGCGCTGACCGTCGGGGCGCTTCCGGTCCATCTCTCCTGGATCCAGACCGGCCCCTGGGGCTGTCCGGACGAGCGCGGCTATGGGCACGCGGCCAGCTTCGCCTCCTACGCTGTCTACCCGACCGGCATCGTCGTCGATCCAGCCACGGGCCGGCGCATCATGAACGAGTGGGCGGATCGTCGGGAGCGGTCGAATGCCCTGTTCGCGGCCGGTCACCCCTGCATCGGGCTGGTCGATGCAGCCGGGGCCGAGAAGGCGGAGGAGCGGCTACCGCGGCTTCTGAAGCGAGGCACGGTCCGTGCCTTCGACACCCTCCGGGACCTCGCAGCCGCGTACGAGATCCCCGCGGAGTCGCTGGTAGCTGCCGTGAGTCAATACAACCACCGGGCCCTGGGCGGCCAGGAGGACCACTTCGGCAAGCCCCTGGATCGGCGGCGGGGACAGCCCATAGAAACGCCTCCCTTCTACGCCGTGCGGCAGTGGCCGAAGGTCCACTACACGCCCGGGGGCGTCGGCATCGATGTCCGGGCCCGGGTCCTGGATCTTCGCGGCCGTCCGATTCCACGGTTCTTCGCCGCCGGTGAAGTCTGCGGCGGCGTCCACGGCGCGGGCCGCCTGGGAAGCTGTGCCCTCACCGAGTGCATCGTCTTCGGGCGCATCGCGGGCCGGGAGGCCGCCGCCCTGCCGGCGTCGTTGGACCGCGCCAACCCTATGACCACCAAGAGGCGAGAGGTTTGATGGCAGAAGCGATCGACGAGAAGCAGCACATCACGGTATCGACCCGCCCGCGTGTCCAGGCCTGGGCGGATCTCCGCGAGCATTGGAAGGGCCAGCGGACGTACTGGAGACTCATGGCCAGGGGGGCGTCGTGGCTCGCCTGGCTCCTGCTGACCCATGGGAAGGAGGTGCGTCGGTTCCGACAGCCGGACGACGCGGATGAGCGGTACGCGCGGCCTGCCCGACGATACGAGCTGCCGGCGCACGAGGGCGGGATGCGGGTCTGTCGATCGACTCGGCGCTTCCTCCGTCCTACCCGTTACTGCAACTGCCTCGCGCCCGAGGTGATCGCCCTGGCCCACTCCCTGGGTGCCTTTGAGAAGAGCCCCGCGCGGTTTGCCGAGGCTGCCTTCGGGTTTGCCAAGGAGAAGATCCTCTTCGAGATCGGGCCCATCACACCAGTCGAGGAGACGCTCCGTCGTGGCACGGGCTCGTGCTTCGATACGATCTCCGTCTTCATCGCCCTCTGCCGCTGCGCCGGCATCCCCGCGCGGTACAAGCTCTTCGTCGGGGACATGATCCAGAACTGGCGCGATGCCCTCATCGAGATCGATCCCTTGATGCGGAAGTGGTACGATGCGATCAGCACCTTCATGGTTGAGGGGGAGGGTGAGGCGTACGTTGACGGCGAATGGCGCGTTGCTCACGTCGGGCCCACGGCCGAGCGCCAGGCAGCCAGCGGCCTCCCCATCACCCACTTCGGCGAGGACTCGCTGGGCCTTTGGTTCCACGCCAAGCCCGGTACGATCATGCGGGTCGAGTCCATCCCGCCGGGGCTACCCCTGGGCAGCCGGGCCTTCTTCGCCGTCTCGCCAGGCTCTGTGGAGCGCGTGAATGTGAGTGCGACGAAGCAGGTCGCCAAGGGCCGCCGGATCATCGAGGCGGCTGGCGGGCCTGAGGCTTACGATCGACGGGCTCGGGAGGCAAGTCAGCCGGGTCGCGGTCAGAGTTAGCGAGGGGTCTCTCTTACCTCGTCCACTCCGCCGTCCACCGAAGGCGGTAGCTGCTCCGGAAACGCTCTTAACGTCTTGGGGGAGACGTGGGTTTCTGGGGTTCCAAGTGGGGCCGGTAGTCCAGTGGAGTGACGCTGGAGGGATCCCTGCAAGGCCGCGCTCTGTGCCTGACTCGGCGAACAGGCCTAATCATCGGATCGGTCGTACCCGTCGGTCCGGACGCGTCAGACCGACGCATCAGACCGACGCATCAGCCCTAGTCCGGTACGACCGCGGAGAGAATCGCCCCGCCGATGGCCGAGAGCGCCGATCCGATGGCCGTGACACACAGGGCGCTGGGCGCAAGGATGAGCGCCAGTGGGGTCCCGGATTGAGCGATCGCTCGGAGTTGCGCAGCCTGCTGTGGCGACATGCCCGGCATGCCTGCGCCGCTCGTGATCTGTCCGAAGCGGAGCGCGATGCCGACGACGCCGGCGACGAGTCCGCTGATCAGGCCGGCGATGGCCCCCGCCCCAGCCCCTCGCCCGGGAGCCCGCGGCGTGGCGAGGAACCATCCCGCCAGCGCCCCGATGGCCGCGTAAGCCAGGAGGCCGACGGCCGTGCTTACCCACATGAGCGCGCCGTGGAGCGGGACGAATCGCCCAAAGAGCGCCAGCG
Source organism: uncultured Anaerolineales bacterium (assembly GCA_964542755.1). Taxonomy (GTDB): domain Bacteria; phylum Chloroflexota; class Anaerolineae; order B4-G1; family B4-G1; genus SKLM01. The sequence goes on along the minus strand of CAZIWL010000153.1, from coordinate 6,999 downwards.
CGACGACCACACCGATTCCGATCAACCCTGCCTTCAAACCCGCTCGACCCGCCATCTAGCCCTCCTCATCACGTCTCTCGCTCACTCAGCCCGCGCCTGTGTCTCTCGTCCGCATCTCGGCGGGAGTACAGATCAACCACCCGACTCGTCCATTCAGCCAGCGTCACGCTCACTCGACGTCGATCTCCACCAGGGCCGTCATGCCCCAGCGGAGGCCCGCAGCGGCCTCCTCCAGCTCAACTGCGACGGGATACGTGACATCGCCCAGGTAATCGACCGACCGGAGGCCGATGCGGGCCACGCGGCCCACGAGCTTTGAGTCCGGCCGGGCATCGGCTGTCACCTCAGCGCGCTGTCCAGGTCGAATGCGAGCCACGTCGAGCTCCGTCAAGTCGATGGTGTGTGCCTCGAGTTCCCGCGTCGTGGCCAGGGTTGCAGCCTTCTGGCCCGGTTCCACCAGGGCACCGGGCTCGATCGCTACCTCGGTCACGGTGCCGGCGAAGGGAGCGCGAAGGCTCAGTTGGTCCAGGCTTTCTTTCGTCTCCCTGACCACGGCCTCCGCCTGGGAGACCTCGGCCTCGGCGGCGGCAATCTTCCAGTCAGGGCTCCCCACCAGCAGGAGGTTTAGTGTCGCCGAGACGACGTCGCGTCGGGCCGCGGCCACAGACACGCCGGCTTGCGCCTCGCGGAGCCTCTCGCCGGCTGTCGCCCGTTCCGTGTCGAGTCGGGTCTGCGCGGCGCGCAGAGCCTCGCTCGCCGCGTGGAGCACGTAGTCCGCCTGCACGCGCTCCTCCTGGTCCTTCTCTTTGTCCTCGTCCGTGCGGCGGTACAGCTCATCGCGGTCGTCCCTGGCGATGAGCCAGTCCGCCTCGGCAGCCGAGACGGCCGCTTCAGCCGCCGCGATTTCGGCGTCGGTGGCGCCGCCTGCCACCTCTTCACGCCGGGCGGCCGCGGCGGTCAGGGCGGCCTCGGCGTCCTCCACGTTTGCTCGAGCAGCCGCCAGCTCCGCCGGGTGCGGTCCGAGTTGGAGCAAGGCCAAGTCTGCCCGGGCCGCGTCAAGGGCGTACTCTGCCTCACGAACCGCAAGCTCAGCTCTCGTGCTATCCAGTCGCACCAGGATGGAGCCCATCTCGACCTCTTCTCCCGGCGAGACGAGCACCTCGGCAACGGTGCCGGGCTTCTGGAACACGAGCTCGCTCCACCGCGCAGGTTGAAAGGTCGCCTCGGCGGCTACGACGGATCGAGCCGCGACCGGTTCGACCGTGGGGGTCGCGGTAGGCTCGGGCGCGACGCCGGCCTGTTCACACCCGGCGAGCGTGATCGCGCCGGCCAGCAGTAGGATGATCCCTCTCTTCATCGTCCCTCCACCCTTCCCATCGGTCTGCGCGGCAGTCTGTGTCATCATCAGTCGTCAATTGACAGGCATGTCCAGCGATGCTGTCATCCCCCAGCGGAGGTCTGCTGTACCGTGGACGAGCTCGATGAAGACGGGGTAGGTGACGTCACCCCGGTAGTCCACCGACCGGTCCCCGATGCGCACGACGCGTCCCGCGAGGGTCTGGTCCTGGAGCGCGTCCAGCGTGACGGTCACCGGATGTCCGACGTCGATCCTCACAACGTCGAGCTCGGTAAGATCCTCGGTTCGAAACTGGAGGTCGTCGAGGGAGGCGATTACGGCCAGAACCTGGCCCGGCGCGGGCGAGTCTCCTACTCGCACCGCGATCTCGGCTACCGTGCCGTCAAAGGGGGCCCGGATGGACCGCTCCTTGAGGGCGGCCCGTGCTGTCTCCAGGGCGACCTCGGCCTTTCTCACCTCGGCCCGTGCCCCATCGATCTCGGGCAGCCTGTTGCCGGCCCTTTGGAGCCGGAGTTCCGCCTCGGCCGACGACTGACGCGCCGTGGCCCCAGCCAGCGTGGCCCCAGCTTCCCGCACCCGTGCTGCCGCTCGGTTCTCGGCGCCCTCCAGCTCCAGCTCCGCCGCCACCAGTTCGCCCTGGGAGGCGTGCCAGTTGTATCTCGCCGTCTCCTCTGGTCGCCCCAGGGCCGGACAGACGGTGTGCTTCTCCCCGCGCCACTTGAACGTGAAGCACTTCATCGTCCGTTCGTGGAGGTAGAAGGCCTGCTTCTCCTCGGACTGGGCGGCGGCCAAGGCTGCCTCCGCCGCGGCGATATCGGCCTGTGTCTCTCCTGCTCCCAGTCTGCCGCGCCCAGCGGCCGCCTCGGCTACCTCCGCCAGGGCCACCTCCAGCTCCGCCTCGCTGACGGCGACCTCCTCCGGGCGTGTCCCAGCCAGGGCGCGTGCCAGCTCTGCCTCCGCGGCGGCCAGGACTGCCGCCGCGTGCTCGACGGCTATCTCGGCGTCGCGGGTCGTCAGCTGGACGACCAGGTCGCCCGCAGACAGCCTGTCCCCCTCGTCGGCAGCGGCCGTGATGGTGCCGGCGACGTCCGCCGGGGCTTCGAGCTCCACCCAGTGCGCGGGCTCGACGTGGGCCTCGGCCACCACGACGCCCCAGCCCTCGTCGACGGGCCCCACCTTGTCGACCGGGGCAATCTCCGTCGGTGCGCCGTTGCAGGCGGCGAGGAGCGCGGTCAACACGATGAGCTTCCCCCATGACGGCCGCCACCTGATCCGCTGGGTTCCCCACGGCGGCGCGCCACGATTGCGCGTGGCCTTTCGATCGGTCATTGTTCCTCCACCTTTGACGTCTATTCGTAGGCCAGGGCCTCGCGCACGCTGACCTGCGTCGCCCGCAGGGCGGGCCAGAGGCTGGCCAGACTCGAGAGCACGACCACCACCACCAACCACAACAAGCCTCCAACCACCGAGTAGGCGAAGTCGAGCGGGAGCTCGAGCAGCGTATTCCCGATCACACCGCTGAAGACCCTGGCCGCGGGATAGCTCAGAGGCAGGGCGATCGCCCAGCTCAGGACCCCCACCAGGACCCCCTCGACGATGAAGATGCCGAGGATGGAGGCCGATGTGGCGCCGACGGCCCGCATCACGCCAATCTCCCGCCCCCGCTCCACGACGTTGATGGACATCGTGGTCATCAGCCCGACGCCACCGACCGCCCCGGCCAGAATCGCCATCGCCAACATCAGGTAGATGATGGTGTTGAATTGGGCCTTGGTTTGCTGCCGAAGCTCGGCACCCCCCTGGAAGAAGACGGGCTTGATGCGCTTTGCCTTGTAGACCGCCCGCAGGTCACGCGTCACCCTCTCGTGGGACGCGTAGTCCTGCTCGGCCGTGCCCATCATCACGAAGGCCCCGCGGTTCGCATTGCCGATCTCCCGGGCCAGGGTGTCGAAGGGGACGAAGTTGTCCCGCTGCAAGTTGTTCACGTTGAGCACCAGCCCTACCACGGTCCAGGTCAACTCCTCGTCGGCGACGGTCAGCGTCACGGTGTCCCCGACCCTGATATCGTGGTCGTTGGCGATCTTGGTGTTGAGGAGGATCGCCCGACCGTCCTCGGGCAGCAAGGCTCGGCCTGCCGTGGTGCGTGGGTTGAACATCCTGGAGTGGTCGGGCACGCCCCACAGCTGTCCCGGCACCTCCCCACCGTCATCCAGCTCGACCGCGGCATTGCGCACGTCCCAGACCTCGGCGTAGGTCACGCCATCGACGGCCATGGTCGCCTCCAGCAGGCGCGCCGCCCGATGTGGCCGATCGACGACCACCAGGAGATCGAACCCGAAGTCGTTCAGCAGGACCTCAATGGTGTTTGTCATGGACTGGCTGATGCTCATGACGACCATGAACATGACGCCGGCGAGGACCAGGGTGCCCAGGGTGAGCGTGATACGGACCTTGCGCCGGAACGTGTTCCGTAGGCTCAGGGCCAGCGGACGGGGCAGGCTGCGGACACGTCCGATGAACCGGTCGAACCAGCCGCGGCCGAATCCTCCGCCCAGGCCGTAGCTTCTGATGGCCTCGTGCGGCGTGATGCGGGCACCCTGGAGCACGGGCACCAGGGCGGCGATGAGTGGCACGGCGAGCCCGACGGCGACTTGAAGACCCACGGCCATGGGCATGATGCGGAAGTCGCCGGTGGTGACGCTGAGCAGATCCAGAAGCCACCCGGCGAGCAGATGGGAGGCTACCGCCCCCGGCGGAACCGACAGGACCAGCGAGAGAAGCCCGTAGAAGAGTGCCATGGCCAGATAGACCCGCGCGACCCGGCCCCGTGTAGCCCCGACGACCTTCATCACCCCGATCTGCCAGACCTGCTGGTTCACGGTGGCGTTCATCATGTTGACGATCAAGAAGCCGCTGAGCGCCAGCGCCAGCCCTCCCAGGACTTTGAGGATCAGCAGGATGGAGTCCATCGTCTCCTGCATCCAGTGGACGTCCGGGTCGTAGACCTCGTGGCCACCCACGCCGACGTCCATGCGTTCGAACCGGTCCTCGATCCGCTCGGCGGCAGCCTCCACCCCCGGCTCCGAGAACTGCTCGAGGCGGACGTTGAGCCGGTTGAAGCCCCGGTCCTGATCCGTCAACCAGGCGAACGTCTCCATCGTGGCGTAGAAGACGGCATCCCCGCCCCATTGAGGCGGAAAGACCTGGCTCTGACGGGCACGTCCCTGGATGGGCAAGCGGCGTTCCGAACGGCCGAACTCCACGATGATGGACGAGCCGATGGGTATACCGTACTGGCGCGACGAGAGCCGCTCGACGGCGAGCTCGCGCCCTTCTGGCCAACGGCCATCCGTGAGGTCGAACACGTCCGTCCGCTGCTTTGCGTAGTCGTGCCGGGCATAGATGATCCCGTCCCTCCAGTCTTCGTCGCTGTCCTTCTTCCAGCGGAAGGTTGCGACGCGCAGGCCCTCGGCGACCGCAATCCCTGGATCATCCAGCAAGGCAGCTTCGTCGTCCACGTCGAAGAGCCCGGTGTAGAACACCAGGTGGGGGAAGACGCTGGCCTCGTGGCTGGTGGTCAGGGCCAGTTGCATCACGTCGGACGTGCCGAAGACGAAGCCGAGGGCGAACACACCGACCGCCGTGGAAAGCACGATGAGGAACGTGCGGGCTTTGTTGAGCCAGAGATCGCGGCAGATCTTGCGCCACATGATCGTCATGCCCACGCCCTACCGCTTCATGCGTCGTTGGAGCCCTCGCCGCGCCGTCTGAAGACAGCCCTGTGGGAGGTGGTCTCGATGAGGTACCGGCCTATGGGCACCGTGATAGCCCGCAGCCGCTCGGGGTTGAGGCTGACCAACTCCCATCCGGCGTCGGCATGGTAAGCCAGAATCTCGTCGAACGCCGCCGGAGGCGCGGACGGCCTCGAGTTGTCGATCCAGCCCCGTCGGTTCCTCTTGTCGTGCGCAATGATGATCGTGCGATACACCCACGTGTTGGCTTTCATAGATCCTCCGACTAGGTCAGCGCGTCCATGTGCCATTGCTCTCATCACGGTGGATACGGCCGTCGAGCAAGTGGAGGACCCGCTGGGAGCGGGTACTCAACCTCCTGTCGTGGGTCACGACCACGAGCGTCTTGCCCTGTTCCACCAGCCGCTCGAACAGCTCGAAGAGCTCGGTAGCCGTGGCCGTGTCAAGATTGCCCGTGGGCTCGTCGGCCACGACGAGGGGTGGATCGTTTGCCAGGGCGCGGGCCACCGCCGCCCGCTGCTGCTCACCGCCGCTGAGAGCGTTGGGAAGCTTGTGTGCGTGGGCCGCGATCCGTACCTCCTCCAGCAGCTCCATGGCCCGAGGTTTTCTCTCGCGCCTTGCGTGGACGCCGCAGAAGTCCATCGGCAGCATCACGTTCTCCAGCACCGTCAGGGTGGGCAGGAGCTGGAAGAACTGGAAGACGACGCCCACGTGGCGGCCGCGCCACCGTGCCAATCGATTCTCGCTGAGCGTGTGGAGCGCCTCGCCCCCCACAACCGCCTCCCCGCCGGTGGGTCGGTCGATGCCGGTGATCATATTGAGGAGGGTCGATTTTCCCGATCCCGACGGACCGATGACGCTGACGAACTCGCCGCGCTCCACGGTTAGACTGACGTCCTGGAGCACGGTGAGACTACCCGCGCCGGTCTCGTACGTCTTGACCACGTCGTGGAGATGGATAAGTGCTCCGTTGTCACCGCTGTTCACGATGATTCCTTCAAACTATCGATGTGGGGCCGACCAAGCTGCTCTATCGCCTTGTCGGGTGGGCGCCGCTGGGCCCCGTTCTGAGTGGCCGCTGCATGCATCAGGCATTCTAGATGGCCTCCAACAACTCGTCGGGCAGACAGCCCTTGATGATGAAGCCGTCCGCGCCAGAGGCCATGGCGGTGTCCCTTAGCGACGCGTAGATCGTCAGGACGATCACCCTCACCGCGGGCCACGTTGCCTTGATGTGGCGAGTGGCCGCCAGGCCGTCCATGCGTGGCATGCGCGCGTCCATCAGCACGGTGTCGGGCTGGAGGCGCCCGACCAATGCCAGGGCCTCCTGCCCGTCACGAGCGATGCCCACAATCTCGATGCCCGGCTGGGTACCGAGAAGGGCTCGCAATCCTTCTCGCGATCGGGCGAGGTCGTCGGCGATCACGACCCGTGTCGCCCGTTTTACTTCTGGTCCCATGCTGTGAGATGCCCCCTTCCTTGAGGGGCCAGCGAGCGCGAGAATCTGGGCGCATCCGTGTCGGGACGACACCGTGTCATACCTCCGATCCCGACACCGACGGCCGTCTTGCCTGGTCGATCTGCGTCGCCTCCGCCTCCCGCGGTATGTGCACGCGGCGTGTGCTTCTGGCGCGCAGCCGCGACAACCAACCGGTGTCGCTCGGCTGCCGCTTGACGGTCTTGAGAAGCCGCCAATGCTCGGCCTCGTGCAGAGCGTCGGCTCGGCGCTCTCGCATCACCAGATCGTGTTCATTCGGATTGTAAGCCATAGGTCCCTCCTTCGCGCTGCGCGCGTGTCCGGCGTCCTTCTACCTGTATGCAGTGTACCAGGGGAGGGGGGCGCTGTCATCGGATGAAGCATTGAATGGCGGTACGTAGGAAAGACCGTCT
>CAZIWL010000152.1:5922-10212 GCA_964542755.1 uncultured Anaerolineales bacterium | reverse complement strand
GAGAAGGCGTCTGGGTGGCCGGGTCCGATCCACCATTTAGGTTCGGCGGAGGTTTGGCGGGTTTGGGCGTAGCGGAGTTCGGTTTCGTAGTCGTCGGGGTCGGTTTCGATGGTGCGGATGCAGGAGGCGGGGACGAAGCGGAGGTAGGAGATGCCGTCGACTTTGTTGGTGAAGAGGATGGGGAAGATTTCCCCTGACCTGGTGAATTCGTCGCAGATGGGGCCGAGTCTGCGGTCGAGGAGGTTTTGCTTATGGTTCCAGAAGGTATCGAGGAAGGATTGGACGTCGGGGTTGTCGGAGGCGAAGGAGATGCCGGCGGCGACGGTGTAGGAGCGGGTGAGGGTGACGAGGCGGCGGACGAAGAAGTTTTTTTGCCAGGCCTGGAGGGTTTGTTCGAGGTCTGAGTATTTGTCTGCCCAGGGGCGGTCGTTGGGTCCGGATCCTGAGAGGGACTCCCAGCCTGGGGAGTCGTCGACGCGGACGCTCACAGAGGCGAGGCGTTGATTGACGAGGTCCTCGAGGGGCTGGCCGAGGAGGAGTGTCACGAGCCGATCGCGGATGGTCATGGCGAGTTGACCCTTGACACGGGGCATGACACGGTGGTATACTGGTTATAATCGTCCCCCTGGATTGTGGGTGGCCTCCGGGCCACCTCTGGTGCCCAACCAGCCTGGGGGACGGTTCCGGTGTGTGGGTGAGTGCTCACGGTTTCACTTCTCCTTTTCTCCTCCTACCATTCGTGGCTTCGCTCCGTCGGTGGGGACCGCATGGCTTTTCCGCTCGCCCTTCCGCCTACAATCAGTGCGTCGGTGCTCCATCCACCGCCGCCGCCGCATGATTCCCGCAGCCCAGCAAGGGCACGCGCCCTCCACATCTCCCTATCCGTCCTCCACGTTGCACCGTGGGCCGACACGCCACGGCACATTCGAACGGCGAAGGGCCTCATCGGCCGCCCCGCGTGGGGTGCGTGTGCAAGCGACGTTTCGGCCTTCTGTCTGCAACCCATCAACCGTCTCCAATCGAGGACTCCTCCTGCCGATCCCCCTACACCCTCGCCCGACCTGGCACGTCGGCCTTGAGCCTGTCCTTCCACCGCCGTAGGCAGAAGCTCACGGGCAGACCGCCTGCATGCCGGAAGGTTGCTGAACTCGCGGACCACGGTTCCTCCTGCCCTGAGACTTGCGGCACGCTCCCTGCCTCGCTCTCAAGTCCGCGTAGACACCCATGATGTCTACGGCGCTGCCAGCCCCGCGCCGTTCGGATAGCGCCCCCCACGGTACGTCGAAGGCCCGCGCCGATCACGTCTTGCGTAGATAGCTTCCCAAGCTCGCTGACCACGACACACATGCTCTGCCCCCTGCAGCACCCGCCATGCCTCGTTCTCAACGTGGTGTGGATACCGTCACGATCACGGCCCGCCCCACGACAGCGCTTTTCGTGCGCTGACCCGGCCGGACGCTCCCCATCAAGCGCCTTTCTCGCACCTACCTTGCAGGCTCGCGCGCCGCGAACCCTGTGGCTCTGAGCCTTCTTCCACGCCTCATAGCTCGCTCTTGAGCTCCCCTGGGTGCCCCTCACGCTCACGGCGCTCCCAGTCCCGCGGCCGCGCCGGCGATCCTGATGATCTCGGCGACGAGGGCGGCAATCGCTACACGAATAAGCCACGTCTGCCCCTTCTCCAACCGCGCGATCCGCCCCTCGATCCACCATCCCCAGTCGTCGTCGTACGGCCGCGGATCCTCGTGCCGGGCGCCGTCCCGCCGCGATCGCAGCAGCTGCCGCAGACGCTCCTCCCCGGGGCCGTACGCCCGACGCCGGTTCATAGGTCCACCCCCAGCTCGCTGCTCAGCTCGTCCAGGGCCTGGGAGACAGCCGCCGCGATGCCGTCGCCGGCCTCTCCGGCTAGCGCCCGCCGGGCCCGCAGGAGCTGCCCGAGCCGGAACGCGTTCTGCCCGTGGACCCGGAGGAGCTGCGCCACCTCGTTGGGCGCAATATCCGAGTCCCATACCTCACGGAGATACGTCTCCAGCTCCACCTGGCGCTGGAAGACGGCGTCGATGACTGCGTCGATGGAGCAGTCCTTGGGGAGGTCAGGCTCGGCAAAACACGCGTGGCGGAGGGCGTCCAGGCGCCGCTGCTCGCCCTCATTCCGCACGGCCGTGCCGCCGTGGGCGGAGCAGCGCGGCGGCTCCGTCCCCCGCACGGCCCAGGCCCGGCACGGCGTCCCATCCAGACAGACGGCTGTACAGCGACGGCTCTTCACAATCATCCTCCGGGGTCAGGGGAGGAGGCGCGGCCTGGGTGCCACCGGCCCGCCCCCCTCCCCTCATGCAGAAAAGGGTGCCGTTGGGGGATCTCTCTGATCCCCCTCTCGTGGAACAGCGTCCACGAAGGTTGGCACCCTTTTCTATCTCGTTGTACCGGGGCGCTCTTTTCGCCCCGTCCTTCAGGCCATCCGACCCGAGCGTTGCGGGCCTTCCGGGCCTGAGTCAACGCCAGTATACCATCCTGCCAGCCCCCTGTCAACGGGGAAACTTTGGGATACCATTTGGGAAATACCAGCAGATTTGGGATATCCGCCGGTCGCGGCGCCCAGGCTTCGGTGATGCGTGAAGCACGAAACTGTCTGCCCATATCGCCGGGTTGAGACGGCAACCAGGGAGGTGTCCGTGTATATCGATCACCCCGTCTTCGAGAGAAGAGACGCCACCACCCTATCAAGAACCGCACAGGGTTCCCGGTCCTTGCGATGATCGAGGTAGACGCCATCGGCCGGCATCCCTGCCCACCCCGACGCGTGCGGCCTACCCTTAGAGCGCCGAGCCACCAACGAGGACACGGGGGGGCGCGACACAGGCCGTCCACGGCAAGACCATTCTGTCGGAGGAGGAGGCTGTACCACCCGTAGGCGTTCCCGTTCCAGAACGATAGATCAGATCGGCTTGATCTGAGCAGCAGCACGGTTATAATCACTCTGACCGGCAGGGGCTTATTCGCTTCGTTGCCCGCCCGCGAACGGGACCCCGGGGAGCTGAATGCAACTCCGGAGGGGTTAGCGGCGGGCCGGGGTGCGCCAGCTCAAGCGAGGGAGGGCACAACCTGAAAGCGCTCGGAAACATGCCCTGACGGAGGGCGGGACCAGAAGGGGTACGTCCTTCTCAACGAGCGGAGGGACGAGTCATTTCGCATCATGTGACCAGAGACAGTTCAAGCGGCGGCGCTCTTCGGCCGGCCGACGCGCTTGGATCGCCGCGTTCGAGAACCACGATCGGGACTTCAGAGAGACGAAAGGGGCATAGAGGATGCACATTGAGGCCATTCTACGCGGATTGAGAAGCGACACGGGAACTTACCCACGGGGACCGGTCAAGGCGGCGATCGCCCAGCAGGAGAAGATCACGCCTCATCTGCTGAGGATCGTGGAGCGGGCAACCGAGAACGTGGATAGCCTGACGGAGGACGAGGAATACGATGGGTATATCTTCGCCTTCTACCTGCTGGCTCAGTTTCGGGAGGAGAGAGCGTACGCCTTGATTGTGGACTTCTTCTCGACGCCGGGCGACGTGACGCTGGACGCGACGGGCGACGTCGTCACCGAGGATCTTCAGCGGATGCTGGCTTCGGTCTCAGGCGGTGACATGGGGCCCATGGTATCGATGGCCAAGAACGCCTCACTCAACGAGTACGTGCGCTCCGCCGCCTTGGGCGCGATGGTGTGCCTTTTCGTCGAGGGGGTGCACAGCCGGGAGGAGGTCATTGGGGTGTTCCGGGACCTCTATCGAGGCGGGCTCGAGCGAGAGCGGTCGTACGTCTGGGCCGCCCTCATCTCGGAGACCAGCTATCTCCATGCCCAATCTCTGCTAGAGGATATGCGCCAAGCCTTCGCCGACGGTTTGATCGACGAATCCGCCATCGACCTCGATTATGTAGAGACACACTTGGCCATGCACGAGGCGGCGGCGTTGGCGCGGCTGCGGGAGCGTGGACACTATCGGTTCATTGACGACGTGATTGCGGCCACGCGCTGGTGGGCAGGCCACGAGCCTCCACCGGACGACGTGGGGCGGAATGATCCCTGTCCGTGCGGCAGTGGGATGAAGTTCAAGCGCTGCTGTGGGAACCCGCGTCTGTAGGGCTTCGTGATGCCCGAGATGGCGGGAGAGGGCAGTGGGAGGAGGTGCAGGGGCATGCGTCGGGCTCGCGTGTGATTGCCGTGACGGGCCCCATGCTGGCTGCGGGGGCCGAGCACTTGCCGCCCGCAGGTTTGTCCGTCGGTCCCGACAACACCGC
>CAZIWL010000152.1:0-5822 GCA_964542755.1 uncultured Anaerolineales bacterium | reverse complement strand
CTGATGGGTGAAGCCTAGGCGGCCCATAACCAGCTCCACAGACTGGAGGGGTCCGCGGGCTCTCCCTCGGCCCGGGCCCATGCGAGATAGACGCCAGCATCCGCCGACCTGTCATCCGGAGGACGGCGTGACGCGAAGCGAAGAGAGCGCCGAAGCATCTGCCTCCCGCGTGCCTGGGGCGGAGACGGTTTGCTCCCCTCGGTCGCCCGGGACGACGAATCCGCCGCAAGGCACGCCGTGTGCGACCGCCATGGCTTCACCCCTGGGAACGCCCCCTGCACTTGTACCGACCTTAATGGCGTGCTACAATCACCTGCCGTGAGGTCCCCTTCTCGCCACCTACCAGGACCGGAAATACGCCAGCTTGCACGAGGTCTGACCGCGGGCCGGACCGGGCCACCTACCTGAACCGCCTTCACCAGTCTCGGGAGATTGTCGAATGGAACGAAACCCGACCATCCTAATCGTCGATGACGATCCCCAGATCCGCCGCCTTCAAGGCCTCGCCCTGGAACGCGCCGGCTACCACGTTATCCAAGCAGCCAGCGGCAGCGAAGCACTCCAAAAGGCGCGTCAGAAGCGCCCCGATCTCATTCTCCTCGACGTCGTCCTCCCGGACATCGAGGGCCCGGACATCTGCCGACGAATCAAGGCCGACCCCGACTTGGCGGGTACCCACGTGGTCCTCATCTCCGGCAAGCGCACTGAACCGGATGATCAGGTCGAGGGGCTCGAGTCCGGCGCCGACGGGTCCATTATGCGCCCCATCGCGCCCCGCGAGCTGCTGGCCCGGGTTGAAGCCCGTCTCCGGACGCAGCAAGCCGAGCGCGAGCTGCGGGCAGCCGAGGCCCGCTACCGTGCCGTCTTCGAGACAGCGTCCGTGGGCATCTACCGCGCCGCTCCCGACTGGGAGATTGTCATGGCCAACCCGGCCCTGGGTCATATGCTGGGCTGTGAAGACCCGGATGCATTGACCGGGAAGAACCTCGACGCCGACATCCGCGGCCCGGACTATCCCCGCGAAGCCTTCGAGCAGCAGATGGCCGAGGACAACCAGGTCACCAGCCTCGAAGCTGTCTGGACCCGGACTGACGGCGAGGCCCTCTTCGTCCAGGAGACTGTGCGCCCCATCCGCGATGACTCCGGTCGTCTCGTCGCCTACCAGGGCAGCGTGGACGACGTCACCCACCGCGTCCTGCGAACGAGGCGTACCCAGCGCCACCACGCCGTCCTGAGCGCCGTACGCAACATCAAGCAGCTCATCGTCCGGCAGGAGGATCCCACTCGCCTCATCGCGGGTGCCTGTGAGCATCTGGCCGACATCGACGGGTATGACACCGTCTGGATCACGATCCAGGGCGACGACGAACAGGCCCCCCGCGTAGTCAGCGCGGGCCGAGAGAGCACACCCCCGTCCATCCTCGATGCACCCGTCCGCGCTCCGTCCGATCCGCTTGAGAGAGAGGGTCGTCCAGGAGATCGGGCCTGGTGCATCCCGGAACTCGAGATGCTCCAGACAGCCGATGGGTGTCCCCGGCGCAGGTTGGTCGAAGCAGCCATCAGCCACGCCGGCAAGGCCTACGGTCTGTTGGTCATCTCCACCCCACCCGATCTCGACGTCCACGCGATGGAAGAGGCGCTTCTCCACGAAGTTGCCGACGACATCGCCTTCGCCCTCCACGGTGTCGAACACCAGAGGCTGCACCGGCGTGCCGACGAGGCCCTCCAGCGAAGCGAAAGCCGCTATCGTCTCCTGGCAGAGACGGCGCGCGACGTCATCGTCACCCACGACCTCAAGGGGAACATCACCTACGTCAACCAGAGCGCCGTGGACTTGATGGGATACACCCGCGAAGAACTGCTCTCCATGTCCGTCGCCGATGTGCTGCCGCCTCACGAACGCGCCGCCATGGCAGAACGCGCCCGCCAGCGAGCCGACGGAAACGACGTCCCCTACCTCTACCAGATCGCCGTCGTGGACGCCGGCGGCGAGCGGAAGCCCTTGGAGGTCAGCTCGGCGGCCATACGCCAGGACGGTCAAAACGACGAGATCCTCCTGGCAGCCCGCGACCTGACCGAGCGTCGTCGCGCGCAGGAGGCTCTGCGCGAAAGCGAGGAACGGTACCGGACCCTCTTTGAGGCCTCGCCGGAGAGTATCGCGCTCATTGGTCTCGACGGTACGCTCCTGGACTGCAATCCCGCCACCGCCGCCCTGGCCGGTCGGTCCCGCGAGGAGCTCCTTGGAAAGCCGTTTTCCCAGCTCGGGCTTCTGCCCTCGGGAAGGTTGGACGAGTACACCGGCATCTTCACCCGCCTCCTTGAGGGCGAGCAGATCGAGCCCGTCGAAATCCACGGCACGCGCCACGACGGAGAGACATACTGGGCCGAGGCCTTCCCCGCTCCGATGATGAAGAACGGGCAGGTCGAGGCCATCCAGGTCATCACCCGCGACATCACCGATCGCAAACGGGCCGAGCAGCAGCTGCGCAACCGGGAGAGACTTCTCGCGAAATCCCAGGAGATGGCGAACGTCGGCAGCTGGAGCCTGGACCCCAGGACTGGCGAGGTCACCTGGTCCGACCAGGCCTACCACATCCTGGGACACCAACCGGGCGAGACCGCCCCGACCTTTGAGCTCCTGATGGAGAGGGTTCATCCCGACGACAAGTCGCGGGTCGCCCGGACGTTCCTGGAAGCCCAGCACGAGGGCAAGGCCTACGGCCTGATCCACCGCATCGTGCTGCCGGACGGCGCGACCAGAGTCCTGCACGCTGAGTCCGAGTGCGTGACGGATGCTGACGGAGACCCGGTGGCCTGGTACGGCATCGTCCACGACATCACAGAGCGCAGGCGCGCCCAGAAGGCCCTGCGAGAGAGTGAAGAAAGGTACCGCACGCTCTTCGAGTCGAGCATCGACGGGATCGCCCAGAGCGACCTGGATGGGAACATCGTCGACTGCAATCAAGCCTATCTCGACCTCACCGGGCATACGCTGGAGGAGATGAAGGGCCTCAGTTACCAGGAGCTCACGCCGCAGGAGTGGGCCCAGGTCGACGCCGCCGCCGTTCAACAGGCCTTGGAGCGCGGCTACTCCGACCTCTACGAGAAGGAGCGGATCAGGAAGGACGGCACCGTCTTCCCCATCTCCATCAGGATCTGGACTGTTGAGGACGATGACGGTGAGGCCGTCGGGCTGTGGGGCATCGTCCGCGACATCAGCCAGCGGAAGGAGGCCGAGGCGGAGGCGACCCGCAAGGAGGAACGCCTCCAAAGCCTCTTCGACATCACCCAGTACGACGCTGAGGACGTCCAGGATCTCCTCGACTACGCCCTCAACCAGGCCGTTGAGCTCACGGACAGCGACGTAGGCTACATCTACCACTACCACGAGGACCGCCAGCAATTCATCCTCAACACCTGGTCCGAGGAGGTGATGGACGAGTGCCGGGTGGCTGAACGGGAGACGGTCTACGACCTGGCGAAGACGGGCATCTGGGGTGAGGCCGTCCGCCAGCGCCGGCGCATCCTGATCAACGATTTCCAGGCGCCTCACTCCCTCAAGGGGGGATACCCCGAGGGACACGTCGAGCTCAACAACTTCCTCACCGTTCCCATCTTCTCCGGCGATTCCATTGTCGCCATGGTCGGGGTGGGGAACAAGCCCGCCGACTACAATGACTCCGACGTTCGCGAGCTCACCCTTCTCATGGACTCGGTCTGGAAGGTGGTCGAGCGACGCCGCGCGGAGGAGGCCCTGGCCGAGAGCGAACGCCAGCTCGCGACGCTCCTGGGCAATCTGCGGGGCATGGCCTACCGCTGCCAGAACGACCCCGACTGGACCGTGGAGTTCGTCTCCGAAGGCAGCCGCCCGCTGACTGGCTACGATCCCGACGACCTCATCGATAACGCCACCCTCGCCTACGCCGATCTGATCCTTCCCGACGACCGGCAGAGGGTCTGGAACACTATTCAGGACGCCCTGGGCCGGGGGGATCCATTCCAGCTCACCTATCGCATACGGAGCGCCGATGGCTCAGTGAAGTGGGTGTGGGAACAGGGGCGCGGCGTCCTGGACGAGGACGGAGAGGTCCTCGCCCTCGAGGGCTTCATCACGGACATCACAGAGCAGCGGCGCGTCGAGGAGGCGCTACGGGAGAGCGAGGAACGGTACCGGACCCTCTTCGAGTCCTCTCCCGAGGCCGTTTTCCTGCTCAGTCCTGAGGGCCTGGTGCTGGACTGCAACCCGGCGGCCGAGTCCCTCGCCGGTCCGCCCCGCGAGGAGCTGATCGGAGGCCCGTTCACCGTCCTCAGCGGGCAGCCCGAGAGGGCCTTTGCCCTTCACGCAGACCTTCTATCACGCCTCCGCGAAGGTCAACAGGTGGAAGCGGCGGAGCTCAGGGTCTCGCGCCAGGATGGGAGGGACCAATGGGTCGAGGTGTTCGCAGCCCCGATCCTTGAGGGCGGCCACGTAGCATCGATTCAACTCATCGTCCAGGATATCACGGATAGGAAAGAGGCGCAGGAAGCCTTGCGGGAGAGCGAGGAACGGTACCGCTCCGTCTTCGAGGAGATACCGGCCGGCCTCTACCGCACGCGCCCGAACGGGGAGGTCATCGATGCCAATCCCGCCCTGGTCGAGCTGCTCCACTATCCGGACCAGGAGACATTCCTCGGAATCAACGCCCGGGACCTGTATGCCCGCCCCGAGGGACGCGCCGACCGGTTCGGCGAGATCGGACCGGACGGCGAGTGGAAGCGTGTCACCCACGAACTTCGGCGCGGAGACGGCGAGGTCATCTGGGTCGCCGACACGGGGCGAACCGTGACCGACGCCGAGGGGAACGTGCTCTACTACAGCGGCGTCCTGGAGGATATCACCGATTTCAAGAAGGCCCAGGAGGCCCTCCGCGAGAGCGAGGCCAGGAACAGGGCCATCCTCGATGCCCTGCCCGACCTCTTGTTTGTCGTGAGGGAGGACGGAGTCTTCTTGGATTATTACGCCACCAGCAACAAGGGGCTCTATCTCCCTGGCGAGGCGTTCCTCGGTCAGCGCATCCAGGACATCTTTCCTCCAGGTACGGGCGAGAGGCTCCACAGCCGCATTGAGCAGGCGGTGGATACCGGCGAGATGCAGGTTGACGAGTACGAGCTCTTGATGGATGGCCAGGTCCGGTATTTCGAGACCCGGATCGTCCCCCACGGCGAGCGTGCCACGCTGTCCGTCATTCGGGAGATCACCGACCGGCGGCGCGCCGAGCAGCGAACCGCCCGCCTCCTAGACCACCAGGTAGCCGTCAATGACCTCGCCCTCACCTTCAGCGAGACCCGCGATCTACATGGCCTCTATCAGGCCATGTACGAACAAGTCCGCGAGATCACAGACACATGGGGTTTTTTGGTCTCGTCATACGATGGAGGCAGCAACCTCATTCAGGCCGAATACGCCGTCTTCAAGGAATCCCAGGTGGACGTGTCGAACTTCCCGCCGCTCACCTTGGCGGATGCGGGTAGAGGCACGCAGAGCCGCGTCATCCACACCGGTGAGCCCTTCTATGCCCCCGATTATCGCGAAGCCGTGGCGACGTCGAACAGGGAGTACAGCTACGAGCCCAACGGGACCCTCCACGAGGGGCCGCCACCCGAGCACGACGATGACGTCACCCGCTCGGCCCTCTACGTCCCTATGAAGCTGGAGGGCAAGACCGTCGGCGTAATGCAGCTCCACAGCCCCAGGCCGGATGCGTACAGTGAGCAAGTTAGGGACACTCTCACCACCATAGCCAACCTCGCAGCGGTGGCCGGACAGAACGTGCAGCTCCTGG
>CAZIWL010000151.1:0-10323 GCA_964542755.1 uncultured Anaerolineales bacterium | reverse complement strand
CATGGCGCGCACGCACGCCACTCTGGAATGGAAGAAACTTGTGCTCCGGTGTAGAGGCGGCGCTAGTTGAGACAGCAAGGTCGACAAGCCAATGGTGCGAATGCGCCCATAGGCTCAGCCGATGACAGTTTCTTGGTAGGGTATGGGGTGTGTGGGTCGAAGGTCAGACGGAACCCTCGCAAGGGGGGCGGGGGAGGGGGCGGCTCGTTAGGGCGGCGGTCTTGTGGTAGAATGCCCGCGTCAAGGACATTAGGAGGTGGTATGCGTTTTCTGGTGACGGGCGGGGCCGGGTTTCTGGGTGTCGCACTCTCCAATCGGTTGTGCCGCGAAGGGCATACGGTGCGCGTCATCGATGACCTCAGCGCGGGGAATCCCGATCGGCTTGTTGAGGATGTGCTCTTCACGCGCGGGGATGTGTTGGATCGTCCGAAGCTCTGGACGATGCTCCAGGACATCGACTGCGTCTACCATCTGGCGGCCCGGGTCCAGGTGAGCGAGTCGATTCTTTATCCGCGCCAGTACAACGAGGTGAACGTCGGCGGCACGGTGAGCGTGATGGAGGCGATGCGCGACGCGGGGGTGCAGCGGGTGGTGTTGACGTCGTCGGGTGCGGTGTACGGGGATCAGGCGGAGCAGCCGGTGCAGGAGGACTGCCGGCCGAATCCGCAGTCGCCGTATGCGGTGAGCAAGCTGGCGGCGGAGTATTACGTGCGGACGATCGGGGCGCTGTGGGGGATCGAGACGGTGATCCTGCGGGTGTTCAACGCTTACGGGCCGGGGCAGCGGCTGCCGCCATCGCATCCGCCGGTGGTGCCGCGCTTCCTCAAGCAAGCGGAGCAGGGTGGATCGCTGGTGATCTTCGGCGGGGGCGGGCAGACGCGGGATTTCGTCTACGTGGACGATGTGGTGGAGGCGCTGATGGCCTCGGCGACGGCGCCGGACGTGGACCGGCGGATCATCAACGTCGGGACCGGGCGCGAGACGTCGATCAATGAGCTGGCGTCGATGGCGGCGGAGACGGTGGGGGAGCGGGCGGACGTGCTGCGCAGTCCGGCGGAGAGCGGGGGTGTGGCGCGGCTGTGCGCCGACATCGCGGCGGCCCAGCGGCTGCTGGGGTATGAGCCGCGGGTGGAACTGCGCGAGGGGCTGCGGCGGACGGTGAAGGGGGATCCACGCTTTGGGGCCTAGACGGGTGCGGCTGCCGCGGGGCTTCTACGCGCGGGATACGCTGACGGTGGCGCGGAGTCTGCTGGGGCGGCGGCTGGTGCGGGTGTTGGACGGGGAGCGGATCGCGGGAAGGATCGTCGAGACGGAGGCGTATGTCGGCGAGGAGGATGAGGCGTCGCACGCGAGTTCCGGGCCGACGGAGCGGAATGCGTCGATGTATCTGGAGGCGGGGCACGGGTACGTCTACCTGATCTACGGGATGTACCACTGTTTCAACATCGTGACGGAGCGGGAGGGTTTCCCGGCGGCGGTGCTGGTGCGGGCGTTGGAGCCGCTGGAGGGGTTGGCGTCGATGCGGAAGCGGCGGGGCTCGGTGGGGGCGCGGAGTGAGACGGAGCTGACGAGCGGGCCGGGGCGGCTCTGCCAGGCGCTGGCGATCGACCGGAGCCACGATGGGGTCGATCTGTGTGCGCCGGACTCGCCGTTGTTCCTGGAGCCGGGGGAGCCGGTGGGGGCGTGGGCGGTGGCGGCGGGGCCGCGGGTGAACGTGCGGGGGGACAGGGCGGCGGTACGGGCGCCGTGGCGGTTCAGGATCGAGGGGAATCCGCACGTTTCGCGGTGAGGCGGAGGAGGATTGACGGCGGACTGCACATGGATAGCATCCACAGATTTCTCAGACAAGCACGGTTGCACGGGTTGTGGGGACGGTGGTTGGGCTGAGGATCGCTCTCTTGTCTGCTAGGTGATCGACTCAGCAGACGGCGGCTATTGGTCCGGCTCCATGCAATCTGCGTGATCTGAGCCATCCGTGGACTGGTCATCCCGTCTGGCGACAGACTGGACGGACACCCTGAGGGTCGAGGGTTCTTGGGGACGCGAAGAGGCGGGTAATTGACGCCCAGGCAGAGGCCTTTTCCTGTTCGGATGTCCTGTGCTATAATACTCGTGATTGAGCAGGAGTGAGACCGTTTTGAACTTGTCAAGATCGCGCATCAGGGGTATCCGACAGGGGCTGCTCGTGACCCTGGGTAAAGGCGAGTGGACGGTGGTGCTGGAGACCCTTGAGGCCCAGTTTGCGGAAAACCCCGCGTTCTTTCGCGGCGGGAGGCTCGCCCTGGACGTGGGTGGGCGTGCGTTGGCGTACGGGCAGATCGAGGAGGTCCGCTCGATGGTGAGCCGCAACGGGGTGGAGATGTGGGCGCTGCTGAGCGACAACGACGAGACGCAAGACGCTGCCCGGGCGTCGGGCCTGGTGGTGGAGCTGGAGCCGCCGCGGGAGCCGGAGCCGAAGGAACAGGAGGACGCATCGAAGGCCACGGATGAGGCGAAGGTGGTGCGGCGGACGCTCCGCTCGGGGCAGACGGTGCGGCACCCGGGGCACATTGTGGTGATTGGAGACGTGAACCCAGGGGCGGAGATCGTCGCCGGCGGCGATATCGTCGTCTGGGGGCGGGTGCGCGGCCTGGTGCACGCCGGGGCACTGGGAGGGGAGGACGCGGTGATCTGTGCGCTGGATTTGGCGCCGACACAGCTTCGTATAGGGAACTACATCGCGCGGTCGCCGGAGGAGAGACTGGAACGAGCGGTGCCGGAGATGGCTTCGATCCGCGATGGGCAGATCGTGGCGGTTCCGTGGCCTGGAGAATGACGTTGGGTGAGGTAGAGGGAGTCATATGACGGGAAATGGGACCGAAGCACGGGTCGTGACGGTCACGTCGGGCAAGGGCGGGGTGGGCAAGACGACGCTCACGGCGAACCTGGGCGCGGCGCTGGCGATGCGCGGTCAGCGGGTCGTGGTGGTGGATGCGGACGTGGGGCTGCGGAACCTGGACGTGATGCTGGGGCTGGAGAACCGCATTGTTTATGATCTGGTCGACGTGATCGAGGAGCGCTGCCGGCTCCGTCAGGCGCTGGTGCGGCATAAGCATCTCTCCAAGCTCTGGCTCCTCCCGGCGGCGCAGACGCGGGATAAGACGGCGGTCCAGGTGGAGGATATGGTCGACGTCTGCGGCAGGCTGCGGGAGGAGTACGACGTGATCCTGGTGGACTCGCCGGCGGGCATTGAGTGGGGGTTCCGCTACGCGCTGGCGCCGGCGACGGAGGTGCTGGTGGTGACGAATCCGGAGGTCCCGGCCGCCCGAGATGCCGATCGGGTGATCGGCCTGATCGAGGCGGAGGAGAAGGGGCCGGCGCGCCTGATCATCAACCGGATCAAGCCCAAGATGGTGGAGCGAGGTGAGATGCTCAGTATCGCCGACGTGGTGGAGTTGTTGGCGATTGAGCTGATCGGGGTGGTGCCCGAGGACCAGGAGATCCTGGTGGCGGCGAACCGGGGCGAACCGCTGGCGCTGTCGCGCGACGGGTCGCTGGCCGGCAGCTCGTTCCACAATATCGCGCGGCGTATGCTGGGTGAGGAGGTTCCCTTCCAGCCCTTGCGGGATAAGGGTGTGTTTGAACGAATCTTGCGCTTCGTCAGTCCAGAGAGGAGTTGATCAGATGGGATTCCTTGAGCGCTTGTTGGGGCGCCAGGAGCCTTCGAGCGGGAAGGTGGCGAAGGATAGGCTGCGCCTGGTGCTGACGCAGGATCGAGCCGGCATCTCACCGGCACTGCTGGACACCCTGAAGGACGAGATCATCGCGGTTATCTCCCGGCACATCGACGTGGACGTGTCCGCGGTGGAGGTGACGCTTACGGGGACGAACCGCGATTCGAGCCTGGTGGCGGACATCCCGCTGCGGGATCGGCGGAGGCGTCGGTAGAGGTAGGAGACCACCCTGCGAGCCTGGCGGCACTTTGACGCTATTCTGCTGATCACGGCGATCCTGTTGACGGTGTACGGGGTGGTCATGGTCTACAGCGCGAACCTGGGCAGCATCGACCCGCGGCTCCAGGAGCTGTGGCGACGGCAGGCGATCTTCGGTGCCGTGGGGGTGGGGCTGGTGATCCTGCTGGCTTCCTTCCCGCGGGATTTCCACTGGCTGGGCGATTTCTGGTGGCTTCTCTACCTCGTCGCGCTGGTCCTTCTCATTCTGGTGCTCGTGTTCGGCCGGAGCGAGATCGGGCGGGTGCGGAGCTGGTTTGACCTCGGCTTCGTTCGCTTCCAGCCGTCGTTCCTGGCAATGAATCTGCTGGCGCTCTCGGCCGGGGCGGTCCTGAGCCAGCAGCGTAGACGGCGCACGTCGTCGACCCCGCTCTTCGGCGCGCCCAAGACGAGCCTGGACGCCGCATCGGGCGAGGAGATCGGGTTCACGAACTACCTGGCCTCCGGGGCGATGACGTTTGTGTTGGCGGGGTTGGTCTTCCAACAGCCGGACATGGGCACCGCTGCCGTGCTGGTGGTGATGTGGCTGGCGATGGTCTTCGAGTCGAGCCTGGGCGTGCGGTATATCGTGGCAACAGGGCTGGTGGCCCTGGGGGCGCTCTATCCGCTCTGGCGAATCATGGAGGCGCTGGGCTTTGGGTACATGCAGGAGCGGATCATGGGGTTCATCGATCCGACCAGCAACCCGGACGTGGCCTACCAGCTCCAGCAGGCGGCTATCGCCATCGGGTCCGGCGGCCTGTGGGGGAAGGGTCTGGCCCAGGGGACGCAGAGTCAGCTCCGCTACCTGCCGGTGCGGCACACGGACTTCATCTTCTCCGTGATCGCCGAGGAGCTGGGTTTCGCGGGAGTGATGGTGCTCTTCGCGCTCTATTTGATCTTGATGTACCGGCTGCTGCGCATTGTGCTGATTGCATCGGACGGCTACGGTCGGATGATCGCCACGGGGACGCTGGCGATGATTCTCTTCCAGGCGGTGGTGAACATCGGGATGAACTTGAGGCTGCTGCCCGTGGCCGGACTGCCACTACCGTTTATCAGCTACGGGCCGGCGGCGCTGTTGACGACGATGATTGGGATTGGGCTGGCGGAGAATGTGGTGATGCGGCATCGGAAGTTGGAGTTCTAACGGCGGGAGTAGGGCTCGGCTGCGCCGAGCTAGGTGAAAAGTAAGGAGCGGGGCTCGGCTGCGCCGAGCTAGGTAAGGAGTGAGGGGTGGGGCTCGGCTGCGCCGAGATAAGTAGGGAGCAAGGAGTAGGGGATCGGCATCCCTGCGAAAACGGGGCGGGGGATCTGGGAAGAGGACGAAGAACCACGCTGTGAGCGGTGGGGCAGTGGTGGTCTTGGAGGAGAGGGGGGAGGTCATTATGGCTAACGATGAGAGGACTGATTTTATACGGGAGATGATTGCGGAGGATGTGGAGGAGGAGCGGTATGACGGGCGGGTGCATACCCGGTTTCCGCCGGAGCCGAACGGGTACCTGCACATCGGCCACGCGAAGGCGATCTGCATCAACTTCGGCATCGCGGAGTCGTTTGACGGGCTTTGCAACTTGCGGATGGACGACACGGATCCGACGAAGGAGACGTGGGAGTTTGTGGAGGCGATCAAGGAGGACATCCGCTGGCTGGGGTTCGATTGGGAAGACCGGATGTTCTTCGCGTCGGACTATTTCGGGCAGTTGTACGAATGGGCGGTGGAGCTGATCGAGAAGGGGAAGGCGTACGTGGACGACCTGAGCCCCGAGCAGATCTCGGCTTACCGCGGGGATTTCACGACGCCGGGGCGCCAGAGCCCTTACCGCGACCGTTCGGTGGAGGAGAATCTCGATCTCTTCGAGCGGATGCGGGCTGGCGAGTACGAGGAGGGGGAACGGGTCCTGCGGGCGAAGATCGATATGACCTCGCCCAATATGAACATGCGCGACCCGGTGATGTACCGCATCCTCTACGAGACGCATTATAAGCAGGGCGACGATTGGTGCGTTTACCCGACGTACGACTGGACCCACGGTCAGTCCGACTCCATCGAGGGGATCACGCACTCCCTGTGCTCGTTGGAGTTCGAGGACCATCGGCCCCTCTACAACTGGTTCCTGGAGGCGCTGGAGATCTATCGGCCGCGGCAGATCGAGTTCGCGCGCTTGAATCTGAGCCACACGGTGATGAGCAAGCGTATGTTGAGGGAGCTGGTCGACGGCGACTTCGTCGACGGGTGGGACGATCCCCGGATGCCGACGATCTCGGGGATGCGCCGGCGGGGTTATCCGCCGGAGGCAATCCGGAGTTTCTGCGACGAGATCGGCGTGGCGAAGGCCGACAGCCTGATCGATATGGATATGCTGGAGCACGTGGTGCGGGATGAGTTGAACCGAGCGGCGCCCCGGGTGATGGCGGTGATGGAGCCGCTGCGGGTGGTGGTGGAGAACTACCCGGAGGGCCAGACGGAGGTCTTCGAGGTGGATATCAATCCGGAGGATCCCGAGTCCGGTAAGCGGCAGGTCCCCTTCTCGCGCGTGCTCTACATCGAGCGGGGCGATTTCCGCGAGGATCCACCCAAGAAGTTCCAGCGGCTGGCGCCTGGGCGTGAGGTGCGGCTGAAGCGGGCCTATTTGATCACGTGTGAGGACGTGGTGAAGGACGAGGACGGGGAGATTGTCGAGTTGCGCGTGCGGTACGACCCGGAGACGAAGGGCGGGGTGACGCCGGACGGGCGGTACGTGCGGACGCTCCACTGGGTGTCGGCGGAGCACGCGCTGGACGTGGAGGTGCGGCTTTACGATCGCCTCTTCTCGAAGGCGGATATGAACGATATCCCCGAAGGGAAGCACTTCACGGCGTATCTGAATCCGGATTCCCTGGAGGTGACGACGGCGAAGGCAGAACCGAGCCTGGCGGACGCGGAGCCGGGGGAGCGGTTCCAGTTCTACCGGAAGAGTTACGTCTGCCTCGACCCGAACTCGACGGACGAGCGGTTGATCTTCAACCGGACGGTGCCGCTGAGGAGCACGTGGGCGAAGATTGCGAAGAAGCTGAAGAAATCGTGACGGCAGACCCTAAAGGTCTGAGAGAGTTACTGTGTGATCGAGGGTTGAGGTCCAGGTTGGAGATTGTGGGTCAGAGCGAGAGTTCGTTGGAGACCTTTAGGGTCGTCGTTGTTGCGGAATGGAGGAGACTGTGAGCGTGCGCGTTCGTTTCGCCCCCAGCCCCACGGGGGAGCCGCATATTGGGAATATCCGAACGGTTGTCTTCAACTGGCTCTTCGCGCGTCAGCAGGAGGGCCGGTTCATCCTGCGCATCGAGGATACGGATCGGGAGCGGTACCAGCCCGGGACGATCCAGGTGATCATGGATGGGCTGCGCTGGCTCGGGATGGATTGGGACGAGGGTCCGAGTCTGGAGGCGCTGGCGGCCTCGGGCGTCGAGAATGCGGAGGCGTACTCGGTCGGTGGGCTCCACGGCCCCTATGTGCAGTCGGAGCGGCTGGAGCTGTATCAAGAGGCGGCCGAGACGTTGATCGAGCGCGGCTATGCCTATCGTTGTAACTGCACGCCGGAACGGCTGGCCAGGGTGCGGGAGGAGCAGCGGGCGGCGGGGCAGCACGTGATGTACGACCGGCACTGCCGCGACCTGGCGGTCCCCGTGTCGGCGGACGAGCCCCACGTGGTGCGCTTGAAGGTGCCCCTGGAGGGGGAGACGGTGGTCCACGACGGCATCCGGGGCGACGTGACCTTCGACAATGCGCTGATCGACGACCAGATCCTCTTGAAGTCGGATGGGTTTCCCACGTACCACCTGGCGGTGGTGGTGGACGACCACGGGATGGAGATCAGCCACGTGATCCGGGGCGATGATTGGATCTCGAGCACGCCCAAGCGGGTGCTGATCTACGAGGCGATGGGCTGGGAGACGCCGATGTACTGCCACGTGCCTTTGGTGAACGGTCCCGACGGGCAGAAGCTGTCGAAACGGCACGGGGCGACGTCGATCACCGAGTTCCGGGCGCAGGGGTACTTGCCCGAGGCGCTCTTCAACTTCCTGACGCTCCTCGGCTGGTCGCCCGGCGAGGGTGAGGAGCAGGAGGTCTTCAGCCGGGAGGAGCTGGTCGAGCGTTTCGATCTCTTCCGCGTGAATACGTCAGCGGCGACGTTCGCCTACGAGAAGCTGAACTGGATGAACGGCGTCTACATCCGGGAGCTGTCGGAGGCGGAGCTGGTCGAGCGGCTGCTGCCGTTCTGGCAGCGGGCGGGCCTGGTGCCGGAGCCGTGTCCTGAGGAGATGCGTCCGCGGCTGCGGTTGGCGGCCTCACTGGTGCAGGAACGGCTCAAGGTGCTGCGGGATGTCATCGAGTGGACGGACTTCATGTTCACGGAGATCGAGCCGCCGCCCATGGAACGGCTGGTGCCCAAGGGGCTGAGCGGAGCGGAGAGCGCCGAGATGCTCCAGGGTGCGCGGGACTTGCTTGCGAAGATCGAGCCCTTCGAGCCGAATGCCATCGAGCCGCCGCTGCGGGACCTGACGGATCCGCTGGGGGTGAGCGTGGGCCAGCTCCTGGGCACGCTGCGCTGGGCGACGACGAACAAGAAGGCCACGCCGCCGCTTTTCGGCACGCTGGCGGCCATCGGGCGGGAGCAGGTGCTGGTCCGCCTCGACTCGGCGATCGAGCGTTTGAGGAGCGAAGCCTAGGCGTCAGCGAACAAGGAAGGCTGTGAGACTTACCCAGTCCCTGAAGCAGAGGCCCACGGTGTCGCCGCAGCTGGTGCTGGCGAACCAGCTGCTCCAGTTCACGGCGCTGGAGCTGGAGCAGGCCGTTGCTCAGGAGCTGGCCGAGAATCCCGCGCTGGAGCTGCGGCAGGTGGAGCGGTGCCCCGTGTGCGGCGCGGATATGGAGGATGGGCGCTGCCCGGCCTGCCGCGAGGATAGGGCGCTGCGGGATGACCCGTGGCTCGATCGGTCCGAAAAGCCCATCGACTTCGACGAGTATGCCGACTTCTCCGACTACGCCGAGTACGCCCCGCGCCCTCCGTCCCCGGGGAACGGCGCCTTGGATGGCTGGGACGACCCGATGTCGAGACTGCCCTCCACTACCTCGCTTGAGGAGCATCTCCTGGCCCAGGCGCGGCTCCAGCTGGCGCCGACTGACGTCGCTGCAGCGCGTCATTTGATCGGGTCTCTGGATGAGCGGGGGTTTCTCTCGATGGACCTGGACGTGCTGGCGGAGGACGTGGGCGCGGAGCGGGCGCACATTGAGGAGGTCCTGGCGGTCCTCCAGTCCCTGGAGCCCGCCGGGATCGGGGCCCGGGATGCGCGGGAGTGTCTCTTGATCCAGCTCCGGGATGTTTCCGGGGCCTCTCGCGAACGGGCCGTTGCGGAGCGGCTGGTCCGCGATCAGTGGGACGGGCTGGGCCGCTCATCGCTCTCGAACCTCGCGGACGAGGCGGAAGCCTCGGTCGACGAGGTGCGGGGCGCGCTCCGATTCGTTAGAGAGAACTTGAACCCCTTCCCCGCCCACGCATGCTGGGCCCAAGAGAGACGTGGGCCGTCCCCGGACAAGGCGGTCTGCCCCGAACCAGACGTGATCATCGGGGAGGACGACTCAGCCCCAGATGGGTATCGAATCGAGCTGCCGAAGGCCGGGCGATACCGCTTCCGCATCTGCCGGGCGACCGGGGAGAGCGCTGGGCCCGGGCGAAATGGCGAGGGGGCGTGGAAGGAATGGGACGCTCTGTGCGGTCGGGCCCGTCTGTTTGCGAGGAGTATCCAGCAGCGGTGGGAGACGCTGTACACGCTGATGCGCTGCCTGGTGGGGGTTCAGCGCGATTTCCTGGAGCGCGGCGAGCGCGGCCTCAAACCCCTGACGCGGGCTGAGGTGGCGGAGATGATAGACGTGCACGAGTCGACGGTGAGCCGAGCCGTGGCGGGGAAATACGTGGAGCTGCCCGGGCGGCGGATCGTGCCCCTGGAGACCTTCTTCGACAGCGCCGCGCCGCTGAAGTGTATGATCCGGGAGCTGATTGAGCACGAGGAAAGCTCGCTGAGCGACCAGGCGATTGCGGAGAGGCTGGCTGAGAAGGGGTACGATGTGGCCCGCCGGACCGTCGCCAAGTATAGGAACGCGTTGAACATCCTTCCCTCATCGCTGCGGGACCGCGACAGGGAACTTCGAGCGTAGCCGCAAGAGAACAGGGAGGGAGGCCCTCGCCGCGATGCCTGATCTCCGGGCGTGTGTGCAGTCGAGGACGACCGGGCGACCTGTGGACCGCGGCCAGGGTGGTCGTTTGGTGTTCACGCTGACGCGTTTCGCAGAGCAGCGGGCCCGGTGGCGTGGCCCGTA
>CAZIWL010000150.1:0-10429 GCA_964542755.1 uncultured Anaerolineales bacterium | reverse complement strand
ATAATGAATGCCTGGACTGGCCACGGCATGGCACTAGGCCTCGTTCACGCCGCTGATTATAGCACGTGCACCGGGGAGGGCAAAAGGGTGAATCGCCACGGTCAGTACGTGACTATCGTCGCCGACCATACGTTTCGGTCATCTGGCGCAGCTTGTGGGCGATGGCCGTGGTCAAGGCGCCCTCCCGGAAGCGCCAGGTCCAATTGTGCGAACCCACCGTGCCGGGGAGGTTCAACCGCGCCTCGTTCCCGAGGCCGAGTAGATCCTGAGCGGTGGTCATAGCAGTGTTCGCCACCGATGACCAGGCAAGCCGAACGAAGTCCCACCCGATCTCGCTGCCATCGCTGTCCATGTAGCGGAGCGCGTACTCTTGCTCCTCAGGACGGGAGGTCTTCTCATACCAGCCGACCACCGTGTCGTTATCATGGGTCCCCGTGTAAGCCACGTATTCGGGCGCGTAATTGTGCGGCAGGAAGGGATCGGAGGGTCCGCTGCCAAAGGCGAATTGGAGGACCTTCATGCCGGGATACCCAAACTGTGCCTCCAGGGCGTCCACCGCGGCCCGAGATTCGGTGTCGAAGTCGCCTAGGTCCTCAGCGATGATGTCCACATCGCCCAACTCCCTGGTGACGGCGTCAAAGAGATCCGCTCCCGGTCCATGGCGCCATTCCCCCTTGGCGGCGGTGTCCGCGTCGGCGGGCACCGCCCAGTAGTTGTAGAACCCGCGGAAATGGTCGATGCGCATCACGTCCGCCTGCGTGAAGGCCATCTGGAAGCGGGAGATCCACCAGGCGTACCCATTCTCCGCCATCAGATCCCAGCGGTAGAGGGGGTGCCCCCAGAGTTGCCCGGTCTCGCTGAAGAAGTCTGGTGGGACCCCGGAGACGACTGTCGGTTCCAGGTCCTGGTCGAGTTTGAACAAGTGAGGGTTGGCCCATACATCGGCACTGTCCAGAGCGACAAAGATGGGAATATCGCCAATGATGGCGACGTCGTTTCGATGGGCGTATGATTTGACGTCGGTCCATTGCTGGAAGAAAAGCCACTGCCAGTATCTCTGTTTCTCAATTTCGTCATAGAGGGCCCCCCGGGCGTTACTGAGCGCCGCCGGCTTGCGCGCAGCGATACCTGGCTCCCACGTCTGCCAGGAGCGACCGTTGTAGCTCTGCCGCAGGGCCATGAACAGGGCGAAGTCCTCCAGCCAATGGCCGTGATCTGCACAGAAGGCGCGGAAAGCCACGTGCTGGCTTTCAGGTGCCGCCGCCCGAAACTGCCCGTACGCGCGATCGAGGAGCTGAGACTTGTACGGGACGACGGCATCAAAGTCCACCACGGCGTCGGGGAAGTCGGGACGGTGTGCCAGGTCGTCCTCCGTGAGATGGCCTAGCCGGACCAGGTGCTCGAGGTCGATCAGCATAGGGTTCCCGGCGAAGGCGGAGAGGCCCTGATACGGCGAGTGACCGTAGCCCGTGGGCCCGAGGGGGAGCACCTGCCAGTAGGACTGACCCGCTGTGGAGAGGAAGTCCACGAATCGCCGAGCGGCGTGCCCGAGATTGCCGATCCCAAAAGGACTGGGCAGGGACGTGGGATGGAGCAGGATACCGCTACTGCGGCGGAATGGCATGGCAGGACCCTCCTGGTCGGTTGTCTCTCGCAAGCTCTGATGTCGCCATTATATCAGTGATTGTTGGAGTTGCACCAGTTAAGTCCGGGCAACCCGAAGTTGTCTGTTGGTCACGGCCATTCTATAATCGGCGGTGTGTGAGTGATGCTCGGTGCGGTGGTGACCGGGGGAGATGGAGGAGGGGGGAGAGATGGCGGACGAAACGATAGCGGAAAGAGTGGCTCACGAACTGGTGGAGCGTGAGTTGACGCTGGGCACGGTGGAGTGCGGCGAGGACGGTGTGGTGAGTCGACGTCTCTTCAACGTCGATGAAGGTGTCGTTGCCCTGGGCAACAGTCTGGTGGTGGAGAGCGTGCAGGAGGCGATTGGCTTGATGGCGCTGCCGCGCCCGCAGTTCAAGAAGGCGGGCGATTTTTCGGCCAAGGCGGCCCGGGCGGCGGCGCGCGAGGGACGGGTGTTTCTCGGAGTCAATCTCTGTCTTGCTGTCTGGGCGCAAGGGCCAATCACCGAGGACGAGGAGCAGACGGTCTACGTGGCCTTGAACACAGCCCGAACAGTCATCGACGAGGTGTACGAGGTCGGCGGAGCGACGGGCAGAGATGGTCTGTGGCTCGCCGACCGGGCGCTGGAGATGGTCTGGGAGGTACTATCCTAGGTGATCCTGGTGAAGCGGTGCGGAATTTGCACGTCCTGTCGCGGGTAATGTCTGGGATCGCGGCGCGGCTGTGAGGGCTGTGACACGCTGGGAGGCGCTCCGGTTACACTAGGGTCAGGGTGAAGAGCTCCTGTGGGGTTGGGTCGGTAAGCCGGACCGAGGATGGGCGAGTGCGCTAACGACTTGTCCTGGAGATGGTCGCTGCTTGGAGACCGTTGGCGCCCGTGTACTGACCTGTCTTGACTGGCATACGAGGCAAACATACGCTCGTGAGGTGCAACGCACCTGGAAGGCGTAT
Source organism: uncultured Anaerolineales bacterium (assembly GCA_964542755.1). GTDB lineage: Bacteria > Chloroflexota > Anaerolineae > B4-G1 > B4-G1 > SKLM01. Next base: position 7,852 of record CAZIWL010000150.1, on the reverse strand, counting down.
CGCACCGGTCGGGGCGACAACTCGTTAGTGCACCCAGGATGGGCCCATGGCTTGACAAGCGGCGGGAGTTACGCTAACATGCCGTGTAGATGCCGAGGTAGCTCAGCCTGGTAGAGCACTTGACTGAAAATCAGGGTGTCCCCAGTTCAAATCTGGGCCTCGGCACCTAATCGTGAAGACCCACCAAGGCCTTGGTGGGTCTTCCGTTTTTTGGGTCTAGGCGGTGTATCACGTCCGTGTTGGCATGGCTCCGGGCTAGCCGTGGTAGGGGCGAAGGCGGCGACGAGGTGGGCTCATACGGATTTGTCGACGATGTCGGCGAGCACCCCCGCCAGCGGCGGTACGACGAAGGTAATGGCATAGCGGATGAGGGCCGGACGAGGATCGATCAGGGCCATCTCGACGGGCAGGCGCGAGATCGACCAGAGGGACCATGCCGCGACGAATCCGACGACGGCGCCGATGCTGGCACCGGCCTGGTACAGAGATGCTACCAGGGGGAAGGTGGCGTAGGGGGCGCCTGGCACAAGGCCGCCCACGAGACAGCCGAGGAGGACGCCTTTGACGCCGGCTTCGTCTCCAAGCCAGCGCGTGATGAGATCCCGCGGGATGAGTACCTGGACCAACCCCGCGAGCACGAAGCCCAGCACTAGCAGGACCAGGTTCCGGCGGAACGTCCTCCAAGCAGCCAGGAGACCGTCAACGGCTACATCGGTGCCGCGAAGAAGGGCGAGTACGAGCAACACGGCGGCTGCCGCAGCTACTACGAGGCTGGTGGTGTCCACAGATCGACTCCTTTCCTGCGTGGGTGGCAAGATGGCTCCTCCTGCTTGGCACTGATTGACCACGGGACCGCACCGAATAGGATAGAGGGCGGGGCGGCAGGAACAAAGGTTTCCGCGGATATTGTATGCTTCTCTCGTCAACTACGCCAGCGCACTGGGAGCGGCCTGCAGTATTCTCACCGCGTCCGCCCGACCTGCCTTGACAAGATGCGGGCCGCCGATAGAGTACTGGAGACACGGGAGATCGATTCCGTCCATCGGAGAGGATGCCAGGTGGTAAGCCGTTGTGATGCACCTACGTTGGAGCCGCCACCAGGTCCTCGGTATTGATTTCCGCAAGCGGAATAGGGATAGGGCGGCGACCGAGAAGAGGGGGGAGCAGGTTGTGTCAGGAGCTGACGGAGAGCTGGCGAGCTACCAGGAGAAGCGAGATTTCGGAATAACGCCGGAGTCGAGCCCAAACGACGGCGACTTGAGTTGGGCCGCGGAGCGACCTGTGTTCCGGATCCAGGAGCACGCCGCCTCCAGCTTGCACTACGACTTTCGCATCGAGGTGGAAGGCGTCTTGAAATCCTGGGCGGTCCCCAAGGGCCTCTCGACCGACCCGAGTGTTAGACGGTTGGCGATCCCCAACGAAGATCATCCCCTGTCCCACGCAGACTTTGAGGGCGTCATCCCAGAGGGCGAGTACGGAGGGGGCACAGTCTTGGTCTGGGATCGGGGTAGCTACCGGAATCTCAAGGAAGCTGGCGACGACCGGGAGGGCCCCAGGCCTGTATCTGAGCAGCTGGACGAGGGAGATGCGACGATCTAGCTCGAGGGCGAGAAGCTCTCAGGAGGCCACGCCCTTATCCGGACGTCCGAGGGCGACGATCCGATGTGGCTGCTGATCAAGATGAGGGATGTGGACGCCGATGCTCGACGAAAACCAACCTCCACGGAGCCAGCGTCCGTCAAGGGCGGCCGGACACTGGAAGAGATTGATCGGGACGAGGCAGGTGGTGCGCAAGCGCTTGTGGTGACGCTCGCAGGATGAAACGAAGGGGGGTTTGAATTGGATCTGGCAGTGCTTCTCTCATCTTTTGGGCTGGTCTTCGTTGCCGAATTGGGCGACAAGACGCAGCTAGCCGTGGTGACGCAGACCTGCAAGTACCGGAGGCCGTGGGTCATCTTCGCGGGCGCCAGCGCCGCGTTGGTCGCTGTCACGGCCTTGGGAGTGGTGGCTGGGCAAGTACTCGGCCGGGTCATCCCTGCAGAACTGTTGCAGGGTGCAGCTTCGGTGGCGTTCATCGTGATGGGCCTGCTCGTTGCGCGAGAGGCGCGCGGAAGCGAGGACGAGATGACCGCCCAGGATGGGGATAAGACGTGCTGGGATGTGTCCTCGGGATGCGAAGGCGGGCGTACTGCGGGGGCGGGGTGGAGTTGGCGGGCGTTCGCCGCCACCTTTGGGCTTCTTTTTCTGGCCGAACTGGGAGACAAGACGCAGCTCGCCGTGTTCAGCCTGTCGACGAACGACGGGTCCACGTGGGAGGTGTTGATCGGAGGCGGACTTGCGCTGACGATGGTAACGGGTCTGGGTGTAGTCGGTGGGCAGGCTTTGTGCGACCTGGTGCCAAGGCGTACGGTGCTGTGGGTTTCTGCCCTTGCGTTCATTGCTATAGGAGTGTGGATGGGGCTCTCGGTCCTATAGATGAGGCCCTCGACCCTCGTTTCTTAGGGCGAACCACAGAAGGACTCTTCGGCGCTGGTGCAGGTACGCGTACCTTGAGGCATTACCATTCCGTGGCCGACCTGTTGGGAACATCTGGATCCCCTGCTCACATATGCTGGTCGAGATGGAAGAGCGAGAGGTAGTGAAAGAGGCCAACTTCGACGTTTCGCTCCAAGCTGAACCCATGAGGGTGGAGTAGGTTCTCGACTTCCGGGGGAGAGAGCCGGACCTCAATGGGCGGTCCAGGAGAGCCCCTTAGCTTGCGGAACTCCACGACGGCGAAGACACCCGTTGGATCCAGCACTCTCTTCACCTCCGCCAAGGCGGCATCGTGGCTCTGATCCCGCAGCAGGTCGTGGAGAACAGCCACCATGAGTACCACATCGACCTTGTCGTCATCGACGGGGATGCGGTGGGCGATGTCGGCAACCCGGGCATCGAGATGGTTGATCGCCCGGGCTTCCGCGGCTGACTTGAGCGTGTCAATACCCTCCTCCCAGAGATCCACGGCATATACCTTGCCCGACTTGGTGACGTGCTGGGATGCTGCGAGGGCGTAGTGCCCCGGGCCGCAACCCGCGTCGAGCACCACCTGGCCCTCATGAAGGTCTAGCTCTTCGAAAAGCCGCTTCTCGTCGACGAGGTCGAAGCTGCTGTTTCCGGCTCCGGTTGGCTTCTGGTCCATAGGCTGGCTCCTCTGGGCTGGTCCGGTGCGTGACCGAGATGCGGTTGGGGGGCTTTCCAGCGCGTGCGCGGCGACTGCGTTTCCGACCAGGTAGACTCAGGCGGCGGCCTCGTGCCCGGCCTACCGTCGGGTCCTCGTGTCGGATCATTCGAGCTGTGATGTCACCAGGGATTCAATTGTCGCTTCATCCAGCGGTCCCTTGTGGGCGGCCTGGATGACACCATCGCGGTCGATGAGGAAGGTGGCAGGGATGCCCCGCACTAGATAAGCTCTTGCTGCCTCGCTCCTCTGATCAAGGAGGATACGGAAGGTTAACCCCTGGCTCTCAACATAGGCCTTGACGTGGTCCCGATCCTCTGCGATGTCGACGGAGAGGATCACCAAGTCGCTGTTGCTGTAACGCTCGTAGCTGGACTGGAGAGCTGACCGCTCTCGACGGCAGTGCGGTCACCACGTCGTCCAGAAATTGAGGAGAACGGGCTTGCCCCGCAGATTCGTCAAGTTCACCTCCTCGCTGTTTAGGTCCGGCAGCACCAGGGGTGGTGCAGCCGCACCGACGACAGGGGCCACTTCCAGGTCGGGCACCTTGGTTGCGGGGGGCGGGGTTGCGGGCTGGGGTGTGATCGTGTCGGTCGGTGTTACGGGCATGGGCGTGTCCGTAGGGGGCACCTCGGTTGCCCGAGTCGGTGTCGAGGTTGGCTCCGTTTCGGTTGTAGGAACGGTGCTGGGCTGGGGTTGTTCTGCCGGGTTTGCCGGTTCGGCGGCGCTGCCCGCGCACGCAGTGATGGCGAAGGCCACAGCGATCAGGGCCGTGGTCACGCTGATAGTGCGCCGCTTTCGGGGTGCTCTCATCGTTGTCTCCTATCTGTCGTCAGCTAGCCAGGCCCGGCGATTGGTCGCGGGGCCAGCATAGACCACCTCGGATGGAACGGTTGTTGGCTGGTATGTCCTCTGTTCCGGTTTGCAACGTGCACCTGGCCGACCGCTAACGGTCGGCGCCGGATTCTACGGGGTAGCCGGCTTCCTTCCAGGCGGTCAAGCCTCCCTTGAGCGCATACACGTTACCTGGCTCGGCTCCGTGGTCGATCGCTTGGAGTGCCGCACGGGCACTCGTCTGTTCAGCTGGTCACGTTCAGTAGAAAATGAGTGCCCGGTCGCCAGGGAGGGCATCCGCCTGGGCGCTCACCTCCTGCTCGGGCAGCGACAGGGCCCCCACGGCATGTTCCCTGTCGTACCATTCCGTGTCCCGAGTGTCGTAGAGGACTGCCTCCCCTCGGTCCATCAATGATTTGGCGTCGGATGGGCCAATCCGCTGCACGTCATCGGTGCTCCATCCGACTTCCCTATCTTCCTCTCCCTTCAGCCCGCAGCTGGTCACCGCGAGCGACAGAGCAATCAAGGCCGCCAATGGCAGCCAGACTCTCCCTCGTCCCATCCACGTCCACCTATCGTCTGTCAACTCTCCCTCGTTTCCTGTCTGGGTGACAAAGGCATCGGTACTCAAATGAACGAGCGGGCTTCGCCGGTATCGGCATGGGCCCGGCTTGCGAACCTAGAAAGCTCGATCCCCCGGTTGCACGCCGCGCCTGTCTTGGCGTGTTTGGCTTTTTTCCCAGATCCGGGTGGTCTGCAATGTGGAGACCCGCCGAGCCCCGGGGTTCGTAATGCTGTCACGAGACCATCATCCTCGCGCAGATTTCCTTAGGTGCAAGCTAGGATCCTCCGGGACAGCAACGGGCCCGGAGGATCCTTCACGGCTACATCAGCGTCCGGCTACTCCGCTTCCTTGGACTGTCCCACGTACTTCTCCGGATCCTTCTCGAAGGCAACCTTACAGCCGGGGGCACAGAAGTAGTACGTCCTCCCCTTGTACTCCGCCTTCGCCGGAGCCTCTTCAGGTTCGACTTCCATATGGCATACGGGATCGATTGGCATTTGGGTGTCCTCCCTTGCTAGCTGCTGCGGTCCCACTGACCGCTGGGTCCGATTCTCCGATTACCGGGCGCGACTCCCGAGTGTCGCCTAGGCTAGGCCGGGCTCTTTGCGGGCTGACCAACCTTCCCGCGGTGTGAGCTCCCCGACGTTTTCTCCACGTAGGGCGGTCGTATGTCGACTCGCCGCAGTGTATTTGCGTTCGTGACCACGGTGACCGACGAAGTGGCCATCGCGATCTCGGAGAGCACCGGGTGCATCCAGCCAATGACGGCCAAGGGCACCATGATGACGTTGTAGAAGAACGCCCAGAACAGGTTCTGCTTAATCTTCCGGAACGTCGCTCTGCTCAAGTTCACGGCCTCGACCACGCCTGTCAGCTCTCCCCGCACCAGCGTTACGTCACTCGCCTCGATGGCGATGTCCGTCCCGGTGCCAATGGCTATGCCGACGTTAGCCTGCGTGAGCGCGGGGGCATCGTTGATCCCGTCTCCCACAAAGGCAACCATGCCGAAGCGTTCCTGGAGCTTCTCCACCTCGGCGACCTTGCCATCGGGCAGCACCTCGGACAGGACATGGTCGATGCCGACCTCGCCCGCGATGGCCTCGGCCGTGCGCTGATTGTCGCCCGTGATCATCGCCGACTGAAGACCCATCTCGTGAAGGGCGGCTATGGCGTCGACCGAGTCCTCCTTGAGTGTGTCGGCAACAGCAATCGTGCCGACGAGCTTACCACCGACGGCGACCAGCATGGCTGTCTTGGCCTGGTTCTCGAGCTTCTCTAAGAGCCCCCTCGGGTCAGCAAGCTCAATGCCTTCCTCCTCCATCAGCCGGCGAGAGCCGACCAAGACGTCCTGACCGCGGACGGTGGCGGCCACACCTCGGCCTCGGAGGGCGCGGAAACCTTCCGGTGAATCCGTCTCGATCCCATCGGCTTCAGCCCGGTCCACCAGGGCCCGCCCCAGCGGATGCTCGCTGCCCCGTTCCGCCGAGGCGGCCCAGCCAAGCAGCTGCTCGCCGGACATATGGACCTGGTCCAGACTAATCACATCGGTGACCTCTGGCTTCCCTTTGGTGATCGTTCCGGTCTTGTCGAAGACCACCACAGCCACGTCCTTGAGGGTCTGAATCGCCTCACCCGTGCGAATGAGGATGCCGTGCTCCGCACCCATGCCGCTGCCTACCATGAGGGCAGTCGGGGTGGCTAGGCCTAGGGCGCAGGGACAGGCAATGACCAGCACGGCCACCATGGACACGATGGCCAGCGTTACCGGTCCGAGGCTGGGGTTCACCCAGGGCAAGAAGGATCCCAGCTCCAGCAACGGACTCAGGAGCCCGGGGAAGAGCAAGTTGACTAGGAACGTCAGTGCCGCAATGGCCATGATGATGGGTACGAAGACTCCCGTCACGCGGTCCGCGAGGGCCTGGATCGGTACTTTCGATCCTTGAGCTTCCTCGACCAGCTTGATGACCTGGGCGAGGAAGGTGTCCTTTCCCACCTTCGTGGCGCGGACCTCGAGAAGCCCCTCCTGGTTGACAGTGGCGCCGATGACCTCGTCTCCCTCTTCCTTGTTGACCGGCATTGATTCGCCGGTGGCCATCGACTCATCGACGGCGCTCTCTCCCGACGAGACGATCCCGTCGGTCGGGATCTTCTGCCCAGGGCGGACAACCATGACGTCGCCCACCGCCACATCCTCGATGGGTACCTCCACTTCCTCACCGTCTCGCATCACGTGGGCAGTCTTGGCGCCGAGTTCCAGGAGCTTGCGGATCGCCTGGGAGGCGCGGCCTTTCGCGGACTCCTCGACGTACCGACCGGTGAGATGGAAGGCCATAATCATCGCCGAGACACCGGCATAGTTGGCAACGGGGAAGAAGAAAGAGGCCGGTCCGGTGAGGAAAGAGGCACCCGTGCCCAACGTGATGAGGGTATCCATATTGGCGTACCCGTGGGCTACGGCTGTGAGTCCACTCTTGAAGGTGCGTCGACCTACCCAGAAGAGCACCGGCAAGGCCAGCACGATCATCCCAACGTTGAAGACCGTGGCGTTGGGCCACGTAATGCCGAAGAACATCTCCACGACCATCCACAAAGTGAGGGGGATGGTGAAGAGCCACGCGGCCCACATGCGGAAACGGGCCTCGCGCATCTTCCGTACCACCTCGTCCTCGTGGGTGCCCTCCTCGACGGCCGAGCCTAGCTCGACCGATTCGATGACCTCATAGCCCGCGTCCTGGACGGCCTTCTTGAACTGGGACGGGCCTGTTGCGTCGGGCACGTACTGGATGGCGGCTCGCTCCGTGGCTAGGTTGACGTTGGCCTCGATGACGCCGGGCAGCTTGTTCAGAGCCTGTTCGACGTGGTTGACGCACGAGGCACAGGTCATGCCGCCGATATTGAGGGTCATCGTCTCTGTCGCCACGTCGTAGCCCGTCTCGCGGACCGCATTGACTAGGTCCTCGAGCTTGACCGCCTCGGTCTTGAACTCAAGGTTTGCCTTCTCAGTCGCCAAGTTCACGTTGACCTGATCGACGCCCTCGACGCCCTTGAGCGCCTTCTCGACGTGGGCCACACAGGATGCGCAGGTCATGCCGCGCACCGGAAGCGAGACCTTGCTATCCTTCACCCTTACTCTACTTTCCGTCGTGATCTCTTCATTCATCTCAAGTCCTCCGACAATTGATCTGCTCCCGGAACCGCGTGAGCGCACAATTCCTTCCTAAGGCCTACGGGCC
>CAZIWL010000149.1:0-10624 GCA_964542755.1 uncultured Anaerolineales bacterium | reverse complement strand
GGCCTCGTGGAGACCTCTGGGGGTCGGGGGGAAGGGAGGAGATTGCAGCGGACCTTGCCCATGCTATAATGCGGATTCGAGAGAAACCTTATGGGAACAGGAAGACTCTATCGAACCGAAGGCATCGTCATCGCCCGCCGCGACCAGGGCGAGGCGGACCGCGTGCTGCGCCTCTGCACGCCGGACGGCAAGGTCGACGTGCTCGCCAAGGGCGCACGGAAGGTGCGCAGCCGGAAGGCGGGGCACATCGAGCTCTTCACCCGCTCCGCCTTCGTCCTCGCCCGTGTGCCCAACTACTGGGACATCATCAGCCAGGCCGAGACCCTGGATCCGCACACAGAGTTGCGCGGCGACCTGCTCCTTGGGACCTTCGCGCGGTACGCCGTCGAGCTGCTGGATCGGTTCTTCACGGAGGGCGAGGGCGGCGCGGCCGCCTTCGATCTGTTGGATCATACCCTGACCTGGCTCTGCAATTACGACGACGCCGACCTCGTCGTCCGTTTCTACGAACAGCACCTGCTGGGCCTGGCGGGATTCCGGCCCGAGCTCTTCCGCTGCGTCGGTCGCCACTCCGATCAGGTACCGCTGCAGGCCGGTGGGCGGGAAAACGGCCGGCGGCCCTATGGTTTCGCGCCCGATCGTGGCGGCGCGCTATGCCACCAGTGCTACGAGGTACGCAAGCAGGAACGGGACGTGCTGCCCATGTCGCCCAATGCGCTCCGGCTCCTCCAGGCGTGCCAGCGGAGCTCTTTCACGAGCATGACGATGCGCTCGATCTCCGCGACACTACACCGCGAGACGGAGCGGCTGATGCACGGGTACATCACGTATCAGTTGGAGCAAGACGTCAAGGCCGCCGCCTTCCTGCATCAGATTCGCCGCGGCTACGGGGCAAGCCGGTGACCGAGACACACGTCTTCGACGAGCTTGAGACGCTTCGCGACCTCTTCCAGGAGCACGGCGTGGTCCTCGCGTGCCTCTTCGGCTCGCACGCCGAGGGGCGGGCCGGGCTACTCTCGGACCTGGACTTCGCGGCCCGCGTCGCTGAGCTAGCAGGTTTCCGCAATGTCCTCGTCCACGAGTATTTGACCATCGACCCTCTCAAGGCGCAGGAGGCCCTTGATGCGGGACTCGATGATTTGCGTGCATTTGTGGTCTACGTTACCGACTATTTGAAGGAGGAGGGAACCATCCAGCGTGAGTGAGAAGCCCCTGACGTTCCAACAAGTCATACTGCGCCTGCAGGACTACTGGGAGGACTACGGCTGTCTGATCTGGCAGCCCTACAGCGAGAAGGTCGGCGCGGGGACGATGAATCCCGCCACCGTCCTCCGCGTGCTGGGCCCCGAGCCGTGGAACGTGGGCTACGTCGAACCGTCGTACCGGCCCGACGACGGCCGTTTCGGCGACAACCCCAACCGCATGCAGATGCACACCCAGTTCCAGGTGATCCTCAAGCCCGAGCCGGGGAATCCCCAGGACGTCTACCTGGAGAGCCTCTACGCCCTGGGCATCCGCCGCGAGGAGCACGACATCCGCTTCGTCGAGGACAACTGGAAGAGCCCGGCCCTGGGCGCCTGGGGCCTCGGTTGGGAGGTCTGGCTGGACGGCCTAGAGATCACTCAGTACACCTACTTCCAGCAGTCCGGGGGTCTTACCCTCGATCCGGTGGCTGTGGAGCTGACGTACGGCCTCGAGCGCATCGTCATGTTCCTCCAGAACGTGCGCTCGGTCTGGGACATCGACTGGGACGGCAAGCACACCTACGGCGAGATCTACCTCCCCCAGGAGAAGGAGCACTGCGAGTACGCCTTCAACCTGGCCGACGTGGACGCCTTGACCACGATGTACGATCTCTTCGAAGCGGAGGCCCGCCGCTGTCTGGAGAACCATCTCGTCATCCCGGCCCACGATTACGTGCTCCGCTGCTCCCATGCGTTCAACCTGCTGGACACCCGGGGCGCCATCGGCGTCACGGAGCGGGCCACCTACTTCCGCCGAATGCGGAGCCTGTCGGCGGAGGTGGCCGAGGCGTACGTGGAGCAGCGTGAGCGGCTGGCGTACCCGTGGCTCAACGGCGAGCAAGGGAGCGGAGGAGCGGAGGAGCAAGGGGGCAGGGGAGCGGGGGAGCAGGGGAGTGAGGGGGCGGCGCTGATTCGTAAGAGTCCACCTCAGGAGCCGGCCACGTTGCTGTTCGAGTTGGGGACCGAGGAGCTGCCGGCCGAGGATCTGGACCACGCGCTGGCGCAGCTGGAAAGAACGGTGCCCGAGGTCCTCGAGGACGCCCGACTCGACTACGAGGGCCTCCAGGTTCTGGGGACGCCGCGACGGCTGACGCTGGTCGTCGACGCGCTCGCGCCGAGGCAGAAGCCCGTCGAGGAATTGGTGAAGGGGCCGCCTGCCAAGATTGCCTTTGACGGGGCTGGACAGCCCACCCGCGCCGCCCAGGGCTTCGCTCGAGGTCAGGGCGTTACGATCGATGAGCTGGAGACGAAGGAGATGGACGGCGGGACGTATGTGGTCGCGGCTCGCCGCGAGGACGGGGAACCGGCCCTCGACATCCTGCCGGATCTCCTCACCAACCTCATCGCGGGCCTCCACTTCCGTCAGACGATGCGCTGGAATGAGACTGGCGTGGCCTTCTCCCGCCCCATCCGCTGGATGGTGGCGCTGTTGGGCGACACGGAGATACGCCTGGCGTACGCCGGGGTGACCAGCGGTCGCCTCAGCCGGGGGCCGCGGTCCGAGGGCTCGGCGCCCTTTGAGATTCCCCACGCGGATGACTATGTCGCTCTGCTTGGGGAGCACCGTATCATCGCCGATAGCGTCGAACGGCGCACGACCATCGAGCGCGAAGCCGAGGCTGTCGCGCAGGAGGCCGGCGGCCATATCCCCGATGATCCCGACCTGCTGAACGAGGTGGCAAACCTGGTGGAGCACCCCACACCTTTCCTCGGCGCGTTCGAGGAGAAGTACCTCGCCCTGCCCAGTGACGTCCTGGTGGCGGTGATGAAGAAGCATCAGCGCACCTTCCCCCTGGTGGACCATGCCGGCGCTATGATGCCCCACTTCGTGGGCGTGCGGAACGGGGGCCGAGAGCACCTGGACATCGTGCGGCACGGGAACGAGGAAGTCATCCGAGCTCGCTTCGCCGACGCTCGGTTCTTCTACGAGGAGGACACCACGCAGCCGCTGGAGGCGTTCCTGCCGCGGCTCGACACCCTCACCTTCCAGGAAGAGCTGGGGTCGGTCCTAGACAAGACTCGGCGTCTGGAGGAGCTGGTGCCGCAGATCGCACCAATGGTGGGGTTGGACGAAGACGAGATCCGCGCAGCGAAGCGTGCGGCCCATCTGGCCAAGGCGGATCTCGCCACACAGATGGTGGTGGAGCACACCAGCCTGCAGGGGGTCATGGGGCGCGAGTACGCCCTCGAGTCTGGGGAGGACCCGGCGGTGGCCCAGGCGATCTATGAGCACTACCTACCCCGCTCCTCCGGCGACGTCCTCCCTGAATCGACCATTGGCCTCACCGTCGGCCTGGCGGATCGCCTGGACAGCCTGGCGGGCCTCTTCGCCGTAGACCTGATCCCCACCGGATCGGCCGACCCGTACGGGCTGCGCCGCGATGCGCTGGGGATGGTGCAGAACCTGCTGGCCCACGACGTCTCCTTCTCCGTCCGGCGGGGCCTCGAGGAGGCTGCCGCCCGACTCCCGGTCAAGGCATCTGATGAGGCCATCTCCGCCGCGCTTGAGTTCGTTGTGGAACGGTTGCGAGGGTACCTCCGAGACCAGGGGTACCAGTACGATGTGGTGGACGCCGTGCTGGCCGAGCGCGGGCACGATCCCTACCGCGCGCGGGAGGGGGTCGAAGAGCTGACCGAGTGGGTAGCCCGCGATCATGGGGATAAACGGCATCCCTGGGATAAACGGCATCCCGGGGATGGACGGCATCCCTGGGATGAACAGCATTCCTGGGACGTGATCCTGGACAACTACTCCCGCTGCGTGCGCATCACGCGGGATTACGAGGAGACGTTCGAGCTCGACCCGGCGCTCTTCGAGGAGCCCGCCGAAGAGCGACTATACGAAACCTATCGCGAGGCAAGGCTGGAGGTGACGCCCGAGAGCTCAGTGGACGAGCTCCTGAAGGCCTTCCTGCCCCTGGTGGATGTGATTGACGCCTACTTCGAGCGCGAGTCGGGTGTGCTGGTGATGGCCGACGACAAGGCTGTGCGGAAGAATCGGTTGGCCCAGCTCCAGCGCATCGCGGCCCTGGCCGACGGCATCGTCGACCTCAGCCGCCTGGAAGGCTTCTAAAGGCGTTACACAGAGGACCACAGAGAAAAACAACAGAAAGCTCTGTGTCTCTCTGTGGTTCTCTGTGAACCTCTGTGTTACGCCGTTCGTTCGTTACTAGGAGGATCCGCGGTGAAATGGCAAGCGTACATTGTGGTGGACCCGGCGTTATGTCACGGAAAGGCATGCGTCAAGGGGACGCGTATCATGGTCTCGGTCATCCTGGACAACCTCGCGGCTGGTCTCTCGCCGGATGAGATCCTTGAAAGCTATCCCTCCCTCGATCGTGATGCGATTCTTGCCGCCATCGACTATGCTGCGGACCTGGCACGTGAGCGAGTGGTGGCGATGCCCGCCTAGGGGAGCCCAATGCAGTTCAAAGTCGACGAGAACCTACCCGTTGAGGTTGCGGAATCGCTTCGGCAGGCCGGCTACGGTGCCAGGACCGTCTTGGAGCAAGACCTTGGCGGCGTCTCAGATAGGAAACTGGCGGATGTCTGTCGCCGGGAGAATCGGGCATGCATAACCTTGGACACCGACTTCGCGGACATCCGCAGCTATCCGCCGTCACACTTCTCAGGTCTGATTGTGCTTCGACTTCGTAGGCAAGACAAGCATCACGTACTGCAGACGATCAATCGCTTGATACCTCTGCTATCCCAGGAACCGCTGCAACAGCTCCTCTGGATTGTGGAAGAGGATCGAATCAGGATCCGCAGCTAAACGTCGACCATGAAGCACGGCAGAGAAGGCACACGGAGAAAAAAAGAACCACAGAAAGCTCTGTGTCTCTCTGTGGTTCTCTGTGAACCTCTGTGTTACGCCGTTCGTTCGTCCGTCTACGCGCCGAGGTAGGCCTCCTTCACCTCAGGATTCGCGGCAACCTCTTCGGCCGCACCCTCCAGCACGAAGCGGCCCGTCTCCAGGACGTAGGCCCGGTCCGCGATGGAGAGCGCCATCTGCGCGTTCTGCTCCACCAGCAGGATCGTCGTGCCCTGGGAGTTGAGCTCCTCGATGATCGCGAAGATCTCATCCACCAGGAAGGGTGCCAGCCCCATCGACGGCTCATCCAACAGAAGCAGCTCTGGCTCGGACATCAGAGCCCGGCCCATGGCCAGCATCTGTTGCTCACCGCCAGAGAGGGTGCCGCCGTACTGATTCAACCGCTCCTTCAAGCGAGGAAAACTCTGATAGACCCGTTCCCGGGACTGCTTGATGCCCTTGGGATCGTCGCGCGTGTAGGCTCCCATATCCAGATTCTCGGCGACTGTGAGCGGCGCGAAGATCTTCCGCCCCTCGGGCACCTGCACTACCCCCAGGGATACGATATCGTGCGCCCGGGTCTTCGTCATCTCCCGTCCCTTGAACTTGATGCCGCCACCGCGAGCCCGCACCAGGCCGGAGATCGTGTTCAGTGTGGTGGACTTCCCGGCGCCGTTGGCGCCGATGAGCGTCACAATCTCGCCTTTCTGCACCGTGAACGAGATGCCTTGCAGCGCGTGGATCGCCCCGTAGAAGACGTTCAGGTCACTGACTTCCAATAACATTACTTCAGCTCCTCCGAGGCTCGCGTGCCCAAGTAGGCCTCCACCACTTTCGGGTTATCCCGGATCTCATCCGGCGTGCCGCGGGCGATGATCTCCCCGAAGTCAATGACCGTGATCCATTCGCAGATCCCCATGACCACGCGCATCTGATGCTCGATGAGTAGGATCGTCAGATCGAAGCGGTCGCGAATGAAATGGATCAGTTCCATCAACTCCACGATCTCACCGGGGTTCATGCCGGCGGCCGGCTCGTCAAGGAGCAAGAGATCAGGCTCCGTCGCGAGGGCCCGCGCAATCTCCATGCGCCGCTGCTCACCATACGGAAGATTCGCCGCCAGGCTATCCTGGTACTTCTCCAGCCCAAAAACGCTCAAAAACTGCAGAGCTCGATCCGTCATTTCCTTCTCGCCGCGTCCGAAGCGCCCGGACCGCAGGATCCCGTCGAAGACGTTGTAGCTTGCATGCGGGTGGTAGGCCACCCGGACGTTGTCCAGCACCGTCAGGTTGGGGAAGATGCGGATGTTCTGAAACGTACGGCCGATACCCAGGTGTGTCACTTCGTGGGCCGGCAGATCGGTGATGTCCTCATCCTCGAACACGACCGTGCCCGAGCTGACCGGATAGATGCCCGTGATCATGTTGAAGATCGTCGTCTTGCCGGCGCCGTTGGGGCCGATGAGTCCGACAAGCTCACCCTCTTTGATATCGACTTCAAAGTCGTGGACCGCCCTCAGACCGCCGAAAAACTTGGTCAAGCCGTCGATCTGAAGAACCGTCGAGTTTCCGTTCGATTGCACCATACTTGCCTCGCCTCCTCTACCCGTCCGACGCGGTGGCCTCAGACGATTCGTCCGAACTGCTCGAATCGGCTTTGGGCCGCTTCAGGAACCCCAGCTCGCTCGTCCCCATGATCCCCTGTGGCCGGAAGAGCATCACGAACAGAAGGATCACCGGGTAGATCACGTAGCGCCAATCGATCAGCTCGGCCGGCAGGACGCGCAGCCCCTCCAGAAGCGTCACAAAGACATAGGCCCCCATCGTCGTTCCCGTCATGCTCCCCACGCCTCCGAACACCACCATGACGAACGGATCGATCGATTTCAACCAGGCGAAATTCGAGGGGTGCAAGAAGGCATAGAGATGCGCGTAAAGACCGCCGGCCAGTCCTGCATACGCACAGCCCACCGTGTAGGCCAAGACCTTATACTGGTAGCTGTTGATACCCATCGTGTCGGCGGCGATCAAGTCGTCCCGCACGGCGAGGATGGCCCGGCCGGTGCTGGAGTAGATGAAGTTGCGCATCACGATGATCGCCACGGCGAAAGCCCCAAGAACCCAGGGCCACGTGGTCAGCCTGGGGATGCCCACCATGCCGCGAGCCCCCTTCATCGTCGGGATCAGCTGATCCGCATTGTTGAAGAAGACGTAGGCGACGATCCCAAAGCCGAGCGTCGCGATACAGAGATAGTCGTACGTTAGATTCAGCAGCGGAAGGCCGATCACGAACCCCACCAGGGCCGCCAGGACCGCCCCTGCAATCAGCGCGATCAAGAAGATGAGCTGCTCTGACACTACCGCAGGGAGTACACCCAACAGCGTGGGAGCGGCCGCCAGCACCACCCGACGGACCAACCAGCCGACACCTCCTCCCACCACCACCAGGACGGCTCCACCGACGACGATCGTCAACGTCGTCGTGAGGACAGAGGCCTCGAAGGGGGAAATCAGCTCCTCCAACCGATCGTGCAGTGCCCGTCGCCGGTGCCCGATGTCGAGGATGGACAGGGTCGCCACCGCGGCGATGAACCCCGCCTCGATGCCCAGCAGGCCGGCAAGACCTCCCACGGGGCTGCCGCTCCACTGAGCCAACCAGTCCTTGGTGACCAGAGCGGATGAATAGGCCCCAATGCCGTAGAACGCGGCATGCCCAATGGCGAACAGTCCCGCATAACCATACTTGAGATTCAGGCCCAGGGCGGATATGGCCAGAATCGTGCCAGCCAGGAAGATCTGCTGCCAGTACTCGCTGAGTAGCCCCTGGGAGAACACGAGGTACAGCACAACGGCGGCGACGGCGAAAAAGAGCGTGGCTCGAAGCCAGGTCGGTATTGAGCGTATCTTCATAGTTCTCCCCTCTACTTGACCTCCTCAAACGGGTCACCGAAGATCCCCGTGGGCCTGATGAGCAGCATGGCAATAAGGAGGATGAAAGCCACACCATCTTTGAGCGTCGATCCGTAGGGCACGAACCCGACCGTCATCGCCTCCGTGAAGCCCATGATCAACGACCCCACGAACGCACCGGGAATGCTCCCGATACCGCCGATCACTGCGGCCACGAAGGCCTTGAGCCCCGGCTGGAGCCCCATGAAGGTGAAAATCTGCGGATAGGCCGTCGCATAGAGCATCGCGGCCGTGCCAGCCAACGCGCCTGTCAGCGCAAAGGTCGCGCCGATCACAGCGTTGACGTCGATGCCCATCAGACGAGCTGTCGGCTTATCGAAGGCGCTGGCACGCATCGCCTTCCCAATCTTCGTCCGGCCCACGATGTACTGCACCCCCAGGAAGTAGAGGATGGAGACACCCGCCACGATCAACTGGATGTTGGTGAAACGGATGCCGCCCACCTCCCAGGCAACCAACTCGAAAGGCCTCTCGAAGGCGATGTAATCGGGGCTGAAGACGAATTTCAAGGCCGTGAAGTATTCCAGGAAGATGGACATACCCAGGGCCGTGATGAGAGCCGCGATACGTGGGGCGTTTCTGAGGGGTTTGTAGGCCACGCGATCAATGATCACCGCCAGGAAGATGCAGGCCACCGTGGCGAGCAACAAGGCCGGGATAAATGAGAACCCATACTGCGTAATCCCAAAGAACGAGACAAAGGCCCCGACCATGAAGATGTCCCCGTAGGCGAAGTTGATCAGCTTCACGACACCGTAGACCAACGTATAACCCACGGCGATCATAGCGTACATGAAACCCAACTGAAGCCCATTGAGCATCTGCTGCACGAAGGTGACGGGATTCTCGGCAATCACGCCCCCAATGACGCGCACCACGACCCCGGCTATCAGCGCGATGATGCCCCAGGCCAGGGCCCTCAGCAATAGCTTGGTTACGTTGTCTTTCATTAGACTAGCTCTCCTCCCATCAAGGAGACTTCGGAAGCCTGCACGGAACCGCACCGGAAAACCTGACAGGTCTGCAAACAACTAGGGCCCCTATCACGCATCCTCCTGCAGGCTGGTTCTTCGCCCCAGTTCATTAGCAGACCTGTCAGGTTTCTTGGTGAGCGCTCGAGAGGGTCTGCTGCAGGTGAGACCGACTAACTCCCGAAATCGGACAGACGTCAAAAAAGGAGGGGGTGGGAGCCCCCCCAGCCCCCTCCTCTTCATGACACGCAGCGCGCTACGGCGCCACGAACTTCACGAACTGCACCTCGCCACCGGTCACCTGGTTGATGGCCGCCGTCTTCTGCGGGTCGCCCACGTCGTTGAAGACGATGCTGCCGGCCACACCCTCGTACTCGATGTCCGTAAGGGCGTCCTTCACGTCGGCCGGGTCACGAGAATCCGCTTCAGAGATGGCCTGCAGTAGCAACCGGGCTGCGTCATAGGAAAGCGCAGCCAGAGCATCCGGCGGTTGCCCGAACTCGTCTTCATAGTTGCTCACGAAATCCTGCACGATCTGGCGGGGGTCCGCCGGCGAGTAGTGGTTGCTGAAGTAACCACCGTCAACGGCGTCCAGTTCCAGCAGTGGGGAATCCCAACCGTCGGCGCCCTGAAGCGTCGCGTCAACACCCTGCTCATTCGCCTGCTTGGCGATCACGTTGACCTTGTTGTAGTAGTCAGGCAAGAAGAGGACATCGACGTCCGCCTCCGATACATTCGTGAGCAGCGCCGAGAAGTCGGTATCCTCCTTGGTGTAGGCCTCGAAGACGGGCACACTGCCCCCCATCTCCTCGAAGGAGGCCTTGTAGTACTCCGCCAGGCCCTTCACGTAATCGTTCCCGACGTCGTAGAGCACAGCCGCGCTCTCCGCGCCCAGATCGTTGATGGCGAACGACGCGTTGACCTCACCCTGGAAGGGGTCCAGGAAGCAGGCACGGAAGATGTACTCCTTGTTGGAGCCGTCCTCGTTGATCGTCACCTGCGGGTTCGTCGACGTGGGGCTGATCTGAAGCACACCCGCCGGGTTCGCGATCTCGGAGATCGGAATCGACGAACTGGAGCAGACCGCACCGAGGATGAAACCTACCTTATCCTGGTTGATGACCTTGTTGGCGACGTTGGCCGCCTCCTGCGCGTCACACTTGGTGTCGCCCAGTACGGTCTCAATATCCCAACCCTCCTCCCGAGCCTCGCCGAAAGCCAATTCTACACCATTGTCGCTCGAGACCCCGAAGGTCTTCACGTCACCGCTCATCGGGAAGAGCTTGGCGACCTTGAGGGTCGACTGTTGTGCGGATCCCCCGCACCCTGCGATCAGTCCTAGCAGCAACGATAGGATAATCAAGACACTTGACATCTTCAACTTGTTCACTTCTCTCTCCTGGTCTTGTTGAGGGAGGCGAGAGCGGGTTCCGGCTCTCGCCTCCCGGCTTAGCTCAACGGGATTGTGCAACCTCCAGAGGCAGCGACGACTACTCCAGTTCCGTGAACTCGTAGTAGTCCGCGCCGACCGGCTGCGGTATGTACCCGCTGACTTCACTGCGGAAGATCAACGGTGTATTGTTGTGGGCCACCCACAGGCGGGCCACGTCGTCGTGCAGAAGCTGC
>CAZIWL010000148.1:0-10700 GCA_964542755.1 uncultured Anaerolineales bacterium | reverse complement strand
GATTCGGTCCGTCAGCCGCCCGAGCTGGCCAATAGGGGTGCTGCTGACTTGTCTCCCGCTTTCCTGCTCTCTCCAGCCCGTTGGTCAAGCTGGCGAGGACGATTGCAGACATCTCCCCGCGGTGCCGAGTCGCTGCCTCGTGGCCTTCGGCCGATCTACGTTCGAAGCGTCCCGGGTGACTTCTGCGCTCGACGCTGCACCGCCGTCTCGCCCGCTGGCGCCGGACTGTTATCCGACTCCTGTCCTTCGAGCCCACGATCTTCTCTACCTGCCGTTTGAGTCGACGGAGGAGTCACGCCCCCTGGCCGCCTAGCAGGCCTGGCCCACTACCGAAGGTCTCCGGTGAGCTTCTCGCATCACCCCATCGAGTGAGCATCTCGCCTGTCCAGGATCACCCCCTGCAATCACCCGCCTGTGTGATGACAGTCAGCCTCCCTTGTGGCATACTGTGTTGGTGAGAGTCGATGGTTTCCAGAGGAGGTACTGTGGACCACATAGCATTGGCAGTGAAAGACCTGAGGAAGACTTACGGTGACGTCGTCGCCGTGGATGGCGTCGATTTCGCAGTGAACCGCGGCGAAATCTTCGGCCTGCTCGGGCCCAATGGGGCGGGCAAGACCACCATCCTCGAGTGCCTGGAGGGGATCCGGCAGCCCGACGACGGCACCCTAGACGTGCTGGGTGTCGACCCGGCCCGCGAACCGCGCAAGCTGCGCAGCCTGATCGGGGTCCAGCTGCAGAGCTCCGGCCTGCCGGCCACGATGACGGCCCGCGAGGCTATGCGTTTTTTCTGCGCTTACCACGGCGTCCGCCCGCGCTACGACCTGCTCGAGCGTCTGGGTGTGGCGGAGAAACAGCACGCCCAATATGAGAAGCTCTCCACAGGGCAGCAGCGGAGGTTGGCCCTGGCACTGGCAGTCGCTCACGAACCCCCTATCGTCTTCCTGGACGAGCCCACCGCCGGCCTCGATGTCGCCTCCCGCGCTGAGCTCCACGAGCTGATGCAGGAACTCCGCGAGGCGGGGACCGCGCTGATCATGGCCACCCACGACATGGCGGAGGCGGAGAAGATGACGGATCGGGTGGCCATCTTGCTGCGCGGCAGAATCGTGACCACCGGTTCTCCCACCGAATTGACGGCCGCCGGGGAAGGCTACACCAAGGTATCCGTGCGTACCGAGCGCTTTCTGCTCTCGCGGAACGGTACACGCTTCCCAGCCGTCACACAGCGTCTCGTTGACGATGACTACGTCATCTACTACACGACGGATCCCGGGCCCACCGTCTCCGCCATCCTAAGCGCCCTCGACACCGAGGGCGATCGCTTGATCGACCTGCGGGTCGAGCGGCCGTCCCTCGAGGAGCGCTTTCTCGAACTCACGAACCATGGAGGTACATCGTGAACGGATTCGTCCAACACTTCAGTTACGAGTTTAAGACCGGCTTGCGGAATCCATCGCTCTTGCTCATCAACTACCTCTTCCCCCTCGGCTTCTACGCGATGATGGGCCTCATCATGACGGCCATTAACCCGCTGTTCACGGCATCCATGGTCCCGGCTCTGGTCATCTTCGCCATCGTCGCCAGCACCGTCTTGGGCATGCCGAGCCCGCTCGTAGACGCGCGGGAGGCCGGCGTCTTCCGCTCCTACAAGATCAACGGCGTGCCGGCCATCTCCATCCTGGCCATCCCCGGCCTGACGACCGGGTTTCACGCGCTCATCAGCGCGGGGATCATCGCTTCAACCGCACCGATCTTCTTCGACGGAGACGCCCCTGTCCACCTGGGCCCCTTCGTCGGCATCACAGTCCTGACCGCGTTCACATGTGCCAGTTTGGGGATGCTCATCAGCGTAGTCTCCGACAATTCGCGTGCTACCATCCTCTGGTCCCAGCTCATCTTCCTCCCGTCGATGCTACTGGGCGGGATGATGGTCCCACTGGATACCCTTCCCGAGTCGGTACGGCCCTTCTCCGCCCTTCTTCCGGCATCCCACGCCATGGAGCTCTTCACTGGGTGGGCGTACGGGCGGGAGACGATCTTCAATCTGCCCGCCTCGGCCCTCGTCCTGGCAAGCAGCGGCGTCCTCGCCTTCCTGCTCGCCATCTTCCTCTTCAACTGGGACACACGGAACCAAGCCCGGCGAGGGCACCCGATCATGGCCGTCATGGCGCTGCTACCCTACGCCATCGGCGCGCTGCTGATCGTCTGAACCCCAGCCGGATCGCGAACGAGGGGGAGGCCTCAGTAGCGCCTCCCTCTGCTGCTTCCCGAGCCACGCAATGGCGACCACCAACCAGGATCTGCTGAGGCAGTTCGACCGGGGTCTGCGCGTCCAGGTCACCCTCATTCTCGCGCCTGACGGCTCCTCGATACTGCTGGACCGTTGGCTCGCACACTGCCCGGTACCGCGGGCCCGCCGTGCCCTGACGCCCAGCGATAACGCCCCGGATCGTTTCCTCTCCGGGCTCTTGACGGTGGTCCGCCCCCTCCTTACGCGGACGCCAGCGATCAAGCTGTCGGGGGAGACTCACGTCCTGGACGCCATCGTCGAGCTCCTCAACGCCCTGCTCGCGGTCGAGCACGACTTCGCCCTGGTTCTGGAAAACTACGAGGCCATCGCGACTCCGGACATCCATGCCGCCGTCAGGCTGATCGTGGACTATCCACCGCCCCAGATGCACCTCTACCTGGTCTCCGAGAGCGTACCACCGATTCCCCTCGCCCGGCTGCGGGTCCGCCGACAGCTCATCGAGATCGATATGCGCTCTTGACCTGCGCGGACCACCCAGGAGGTGGAGCGCGCCGCACCGTCGAGCCTGGACTCGAAGCCCACATTTCCCTGCTCCGAGCGCTCGCCCCGCCCGCATCAAGGCGATGACGGAAGCCGAAGGCCGGGAGAGCATGAACTCCTACGCACCGAGAGCCACCCTTGGGGATCCATCGAATTGCGGTTTCGGCCTCCAACATCAAGAGCAGCGCGCCTACTCTCCCTCGATTCGATCACGGCAGTCAGTCCGATCGATAGCTCGATAGAGCACAAGGAGGGCATCGCGTTAGCGGACCCACCGCCGAGCGAATTCTTGGCCCCAACTCCTGAGGACCTACTGGTCACAGAGAATCTCGAGACGCTGGCCGGGTGGAGGCATGAGACCCTAGACGACCCAACGCCGTGCGCGAACCGCTTCTGCCGGCGCTTCATCGTGCTCAGCGGCCGCTGTATGCTGCACGATCTTCACCTAGGCTCTCCTGGATCCAAGCGAGAGGCACCCGAGTGGGCGAAGAGCCTATGGCTCCGTCCTGGTCAGAGATGATCGACGCCGCCTGTGGCGCGCGACCCGATTCTGGCAGCAGGGTGAGCCAACCGGCAGATCCCGATGCGTTCGAGAGGACGAAGCGGTTCGTGGAGCACCTCTTGGAGCAGAGCAGGCACTGCGAGTCCCAGCGCCTCTCTGATGTCCTTCTACGCTGCCAAACGGCAGGAGAGAAGGCGATCTCGCAGCAAGGGAACAGCATCCCATATGGACATCAGCCCTCGGGCGACGGGAAGACACTCGGGCAACTGTGGCGGGGGACAGGAGCGAGAGGTGGCTCGACAAGTGATCCGCAGGGAGCCTACCAGCGCCACTCCTCGCCCACAGTTCCCGACGGTGCCTTGGCACCATGTCTTCGTCGATGGGGAAATCACCCTCAACTAGCGAGTACGGGCCTCCGCCGCTGAGCAGAGCACGAGCTGCTGCTTGGCGAGGATGATTCTTCCCCCGGCTTTCCCCCAACCGTCTGGGAAGCGCTGCCATTTCACCCTTTGCAGGGTGCCTGACCAGGACTATCAGTAGCGCTGCGACAGCGGGCAAGTCAATCGTCCGGGCGCAAGAGGCTTGCGGGCAGTATCCCCGTCGGCGCGTCCTAGTCCCATGATCCCCGCTAGGCCAGCCTGGCCGGTTCGTAGGGTTGGACAGCGGGCCATACTGGCCCCCCCACAACCTACCCCTGCCTCAGCACGAGCGGCAAGAACACACGCCGCGTCTCGCCCAGCACGGCCCAGATGGAGAAGTGATCCGGCGCGCCCGTGACGCTGTTTTCGGCGGGGTCCACCTCGCTGGTCGGTTCCGGCACCCACGCGGCGCCGTCCCAGACGTACAACCCCAGCGTGTTTTCGATGGCGGCGCCCACCTCGGCATCGGTGTACCCAATGGTCACCGTATAGGACCCGCTGGGCTCCACCGACTCCTTTGTGACATCCTCTATTGCCGAGACCTGGTAGGCGTGTCCAATCCCCAGCAGGCTGCCCGCTGCTGGCGTCTCGTTGTCCGTCAGAGGGGTATGGGTCACGGTGACAGCCTGGGTGAAGGTTCCCGATGGGAACGTGTAGCTGGTGTTGTCAACCGTGGACGTCAACGTGCCGCCCGCAGGAGCGATGGACCGCGACGTCCGGGGAATGTGGCGGAAGACCATCAACCCATTCCGAGGCAGCGGGACGTAGGCGTGACCGTCTTCCACGACGACCTGATCCGTCCCCACCGGCATGTCGTGGGACCCAGCCACGGCCGGGGCGCTCGCTGTCCGCACATCCACAACGCGCACCACGGGTTCGTCGCCCACCAGATAGGCCTCGTCATCATCGTCGGAAACACCCACATACAGCCAGCAGTAAGGATTACTGCAGGATGTGTCGACCGGAACGTAACCGACCTGCGGGTAGGCGGCCGTCGACAAGAGAATCCGCAGCCCGCTCAGATACGGTACCCGGGTGTCCGAGAGCTCGGCGAGGTGGAGGTGGTCCCCCAGCCGGGCCACATCCACGCCAGACACGTAACCAGCGGTCTCGTGTTTGGGCTGGGCGACGGGGTTCGCAGGGTCGGAGACGTTGGCGTGACAAAGCTTGCCGCTGCAGGGAAGGTAGAGATGACTCCCCCGTACGACGGGACGCCCCAGACCCCACGTCGATGCATCGAAATCGTAGGCCTCCGTGCTCACCATTGCTGGGGCCGCCGGATTGGAGAGGTCGTAAGCGAACAGGCCCTTCCCGGACGCGATCACATAGGCGGTGTCTCCCGCAGCGGTGAGATACGTGCCCCCGCCCGACGGACCCCCGTACCGTCCCGCTTCAAACGGGGTCGTCGGATTCGAGACATCAATGGCGATCAGATCATCATCGCTCAGGACGTATGCGTAATCCCCGACCACACTCACGTCCACCGGCCACCCGGAGGGATCATCATTCTCCCACACCCCAACCACCTTGGGGACGGCAGGGTTCGCCATGTCGAGGATCACCAATCCACGCTTCTCGTCGGTCACGTACGCGTATCTCCCCGCCACATCGACGCCAGTGGGGTCCGCGACGTAGGCCTCGTACGAGCCCAGCTTGCTGGGGTCGGCCTTGTCGCTCACATCCAGAACGTGCAGGCCATTCTCGTCGATCACCACGTAGGCTGTGCCCCCTGCCACGGCCACGTGCCAGGCCGCTAGATGGTCCCCGTCCGGGTCGTCGGACAGGTCGTACGTCCCCACCTCTGTGGGGCTGGACGGGGAGGCGATGCTCAGGATGTGCAGCCCTCCAGACGTGTCGGTGACGTAGACGTACGGCGCGTCCACGGCCACGCCGTAGGCGGATCCGACACCCTGGTTGTTATGGAATCCGACTTGAGATGGTGCGTCAGGGTTGCTGATGTCGATGACGCGAAAAGCAGGGCTGTCGAAACTTGTGCCGACCAAGGCGTAGTCCCCGCTCAGTGCCACATCCCAGCCACCCAGCACCTCCTCGCTGCTGCCTCGCTTGAAGGGCGCGCTGGGGTTGGAGATGTCCACGACGGTGAAGCCGCTTCTGAAGCAGACGTAGGCATAATCGCCGTCCACAGCCACGGACGTGGCGAAGTCCTCGGGGTTGACGGCCGGATACCTGCCGGCCTCCGCCGGGGCGTCCGGATTACTGACGTCGATGACCGCCAGGAATCCGTTACCACCCCCCATCCAGTTCCCCTCGCCGAAGGTGACATAGGCGTAGTCGCCCTGCACAGCAACGTCCGTCGCGTGGGGCCATGCCTCCGCCGGATAGTAGATTGCAGTCAGTTCGTAGACGCCGTTGAGCTGAACCGGCGGGGTCAACCCGATTTGAATCGTGAAGATCATCAGGGAGTCACCCGCAGTCACATAGACCCTGTCTCCCGCGATGGCGATCGAGCTCACCTCTTTGAGCAGAGGGACCGACTGCCACACGAACGCTGGATCGCTCGTGTCGGCCATGTCCAGCATGACCAGCCGTTGCCCCTGGCCCAAGAAGGCGTAGTGGGTCCACAAGGTGACATCGTTGATGTTGCCGCCTATTTCACCTACCAACTGGAGGTTCTCCTGCACGCTCGCCACGTCGCCCGTGCTCTTGGTCGCCGGACCGTCGACGATCGTCGCCCGGGAAGACGGCTTCAGGCTCTGGTCACGGTCACCGACAATCTGTTCTTCGTCCAATTGCAGGAGTGGGGAGGAATCGTTTGGGGATGCAGCCTTGACGCCGAATGGGCCTACGGATGGTGCCAGCAGCACCAGAAGCGCCAGGGTGATGATGAGAGGGTCTTTGAATCGGGACACTGGATAGTCCTTTCCTGTCAGTCCCCAGGGAGGTCCGCTATCGGGGACAAGGGCGATTGGGATTGTAGGCAGCCGAGGCGTTGGAGAGGGTCCCAGTTTAGGGCAGGAGACGCCGAGACCGTTGCGGGCCGCCACGTGGCGCCACAGAATCGGCGAATCTTAGCATGGGATCGGAGCCAGGGCAACCGACGCACGATGTCGCCCTTCCAGCGCCTGCTACCCTTCGACCAGTCCAACCGCTCGGGGGCTTGGCCGGCAGACTCTCCACTTACCCTGCCCACAATTGCCTCAGTTTCGACCATAGAGAGAGTGGCCCGTACCAGCGCAGCTTGATCGTCGATCTCGGTCGCCAGGAACGACCGTGATGCTTACCCACTGAGAGATTCGGAGACGTGGCTGCGGGTCGGCCCCTGCACCGAAAGCGGTTGACAAGCTCACCAAACGGGATACGATGCGTCCGCCCATTCAGTTGGGTTCTTGACGTGGACGCGGCCTTGCCCCTCCGAATGAGATGGGCTCCACGTCGAGAATCTGAGGTATCTGGCTGCAGGCCCAAACCATGCTACACTTCCCCAGGCATACCGTCAACGAGAACCCGTGTCTGCAGGGAATCGTCGGTGCCAGAGGCAACGCCCTGCTCCAATTGCCTTCCCCGAACCTAGAGGTGCAGCAAATCAGGCTGGTCATAAAGCTTGACTCCCCCCGCTTGCCGTTGCACGGACCCCTGGTATGGTAGAGAGCGCAGGGCAGATCGCCAACCAGCGTGACCTTGACGGTCATCGTGGCCTCGAGTTTCGATTGAGTGACCGGACTCTAGAGATCGGCCCGGCAGATGGGCAGGTCTTCAATGGCAGGAACGAACTGACCATGAAGCGCACGTTCCTCGGAAGCACTCGACTGCCTCAATGACATGTTCGCCCTAGTGACCCAGGGGTCTGCGGACGAACACTCGAAGCAGCAAGGAGAGAACTGGGATGCTGTTTGACGATCTCGTTGGATTCGGCCTCTTCGTGGGCTACTTCATGGTGGCGGGGATAGTCCCGCTTCTGATGGTCAGAGGTTTGTGCAAGGCACCATTCGAGCTGGCGCGCAAGATGCTGCACATCGTCATAACGATGTCCATTTTCCCCCTCTTGTACCTGTTCAGCGCGTGGTATGTGGCGATTGTCGCTGCGCTTGGGTTCACGCTGGGCATGTACGTCATTCTAGGACTGGTGGCAGATTCTTGGTCGTTCCAGCGACTCGCTGTTGAGCGCGAAGACGGCGAGTTCAGAAGAAGCCTCATCGTTGTTCAGCTGTCAATCATCACCCTAGTCTCCGTTTTCCGGGGTCTCCTGGGCATTGACTGGCAGTACATCGCCGTCGTCGCCTTGATGGCCTGGGGGTTCGGCGATGCCGCAGCCGCCCTGATGGGCCGAGCGTTCGGGACTCGAACAATCGTGCATCCGCGAGTCCAGGGGCCGAAGACAGTTGAGGGTACGCCGGCCATGTTCGTGGTGGCTGGGCTGTCCATATTCCTCACCCTTGCTACCTACGCGAGCCACCCTTGGCACGTGAGCCTTGCCGTCGCTCTGCTCGTGGCGCCTGTCTCTTCCGCCGTCGAGTTCTTCTCCCCCCGCGGAAAAGACACGATCACGGTGCCGCTGTCGACAGCCTTCGCCATTCTTCCCCTGATCTCCCTCTTCTCCTTCCTGGGCGTTTGAGATGACAGAGTTGTCGAAGAAACAGGCTGCCAGCCGCGAAAGGACACTGCGGACGGCGCTGCTGTTGAGCGCGCCGGGCCCCCTCGTGACGGGATTCGCCACCATCTCCACCCACTCGACGACGCAGCTGGCCGATTTCCTCCGACGGACCGTGGACCTGGTAGCCTTGTTTCTGTCCTGGTGGGTTTTCCGAGAGCTTCAGCGGAACCCCACCTTGGACGAACGTGAGCAATACCGGCTGGAGCGTACAACAGAGCTGAGCGTTGCCGGCGCGATGGCATGTTCCGGGGTCGCCATGCTGGTGGTGGCCGTGTCTCGCCTCTCCGCCTTCGAACCAGGCGGCAGGGTCATCCCGGGTCTCGCCATCGCAACTCTGGGATTGATCGTCAACGGCGCGTTCTGGTGGCGCTACACGCTGCTGACACGGGAACAGTACAGCGCCGTCATTGCTGCCCAACAGAAGCTGTATCGCGCCAAAGCCAGTGTCGATCTCTGTGTTGTCGCTGCGCTAGCCACCGTAAGCGTGGCTCCTTCCGATGCGGTCACCCGGTATGTCGACATTCTGGGATCCGTCGTCGTCGCCGTCTACCTGTTGTTGAGCAGTCTGCGAACAGTGAGAGTGCCTCCGGGCAGCATCGCGGAGCTGTCTCGCCCGGGCCAGAAGCATTCCGGGTAGCGGTTCTCGCCCTTCAGAGACTACCCTACTTCGAAAGGCCTCCCTCCGCACCCGAAAAGGGGGGCACACGTACCTTTCCCCTCCCATTGCAGCGTCGGAGACTCCCGTTCACTTGCCATCATCGTCCTGCCCTTCGAGCCCGTCCCCTGTGTAGCATAGTCAAAACAGCCCAGACCGGGTATCATGGCTGCCCAGGGCGGTATACGCCTGCCTAGCCCATCATCAGCGGATCTGATGATGGGCTTCGTCTTGCCTTCGATCCACATCCAGAGTGAGAGCCTTCAAGGATCTCGACGATGATGGTCCGAAAGCCAGGTCGTGCGGTTCAAATCAGCGTTCCAGAGAAGGGATCAAGAGGGCTGGCAGACCCTCTCTGGAGCGAGCCGGGCGAAATAGCAGCACTCAAACGAGACGTTGAGGAGGTCACGATCGGTGTTCAACCGACATTGCGAAGCGACGCTTGGGCTGGAGCCCTCCGGTGCTGGCTTGACTCGAACCGTACTTACCCTAGCGACACCGGCGATCGGGGAGAGCCTCCTGAGTACGATGGTCCTTTTCGCCAACACGTTGTTCCTGGGACGCCTTCAGGATGACGTGACGTTGGCCGCCGTTGGGCTCGGCAGCACGTTCATATGGATCGCAAACGGGCTCTTCAGGTCCGTGGGCGTAGCCGCCACGGCCATGGTCGCACGCTTCGTGGGTCGGGAGGATCCGGAGATGGCTACGAAGGTCGCTGCACAGGCCGTGGTCCTGGGGACCCTGTCAGCTCTTGTCACAGCGGTCGTAGGAATGCTCGTCTCAGACGATCTGCTCAGACTGATGGGCGCGGAGCCAGAGGTGGTACGCCAGGGGAGCCTCTACATGAACGTGATCCTGGCCAGCTCCATCTTCAGCTTCCCCACATTTGTGGCCGGCGGCGTCATGCGCGGGGCCGGTGACACCCGGACGCCGATGTGGATCGCCTTGATCCAAAACGTGTGGAACATCGTCGTCGGCTATCTGCTCATCTTTGGGATCGGTCCGCTACCCACGTTGGGGCTGCTCGGGGCTGGCCTGGCCACGTCGACCGCGGGGGTTCTGGCCGGGTGTCTGGCGTTGGGAGCGCTCTTCAACGGTCGTACGGCACTCAAGGTCGAGCCGAGATCCCTGTTCATGTGGGATGGCGCGTTGGCACTGCGGATCGTGCGGCTGGCCATGCCGAACCTCGCCAGGGAGGGGGTTAGCCGAACAGGCCATATCATCTTCATGCGGATTGTGACCGCTCTTGGGACGACAGTCCTGGCCGCGCACCAGATCGCTGTGCGGGTGGAGTCCCTCTCCTACATGCCTGGCTGGGGATTCTCGCTGGCGGCAGCTACCCTCGTGGGACAGTCACTGGGGAGAGGTGACGAGGAGACAGCTGTGGCAGCCGTTCAGCGCACAGCAGCTCTCGCGTGCGGCGTGATGGGCGCCATCGGGCTCGGCTTCGCTTTCTTCAGCCATCCGCTGGTCGCCGTCTTTGGCGCGAACCAGCAGACCCTAAGGCTGGCCGGCGTTGCCCTCCAGATTGCGGCATTGGAACAGGTGCCCATCGCCCTCAACATGGTCCTCAGCGCGGCGTTTCAGGGGGCCGGGGACACGCGCACACCCATGTACGTGACGCTTTTTGGTGTACTGATCTTTCGAGTAGCCGTGGTGTATACCTTCGCCATCGTTCTGGGCTGGGGATTGAGAGGCGTGTGGCTGGGAACGGCCGC
>CAZIWL010000147.1:0-10799 GCA_964542755.1 uncultured Anaerolineales bacterium | reverse complement strand
CGCCTTCACCTCCAGGGGATGGGTCACCTCGTCGCGGATGAAGATGTTGGGCCGCGCCCCGTAGTCCCTGCGCCAGATCTCGACGGCCTCCGAGTAGGTCGCGTAGCGGGCCTGGTCGGCAGCTACGATAGGATCAAGCTCCTGCAGCCGGGCCGTCAGCTCGTGGTGTCTCTCCGGGTGAAGGATGATGCTCTGCGGCACGGGGATGGAGGCGGTGTACATCAGATCGGGGTCCAGCGTGCCGTCCTCCAATCCGTGGGCGATGGTGCGCACGAAATCAGGCGTCGATTTGTTCGGCCTGGCGTCGTCCCAGTTCGTCCGCTCGCCGGGCCCGACGTAGATGAGGGAGGCCTCGGAGTCGTGGGTCCAAAACTGCTCGTCCGCGCCCTTCGGCCGCCAGATCCCGCTGGCGACGTCGTCGGCGCTGAAGTCCCCCAGGTGGTGTTGGCGGCTGACCGCCAGGGTCAGGATCTCGGGCTGCCACGTGAAGTCCGTGTGGATCCAACCCGACTCCCCGTGGGAGAGCCGGGCAAGCTGTTCCGCGTCGTCCCAGACGAAGCCCCCGACGTTCTCGCTGACGTCGGTCGTGAGCTCCCCGGCCAGGTGGCGGATGTCGGCATAGTTGTCGGCGCCCTCCTCCCAGCCGCCCTCCTGATGAGGGTCGATCTCGAAGCCGTACCGGTCGATGAGGTATTGGATGACGTTCTTTCCGTCGGTGCTCTGGCGCAGCTCGGGAGTCTCGCAGCGGGAGGCCCCCAGCAGGAACTCGTACTCGATCTGGAGGTTGACCGCAGCGTCGTAGGCGGCTACCGCGTCCGCCCAGAGGAGGAGGGCCTCCCGGAAATTGGGGTAGGCACCGCAGCGGGTGTAGACGGGCACGTCCTCGATATGTCCCGCCACGGTGACGTAGACCGGGGGGAGGGGGCCGGCGTCGGCGGGGCCGTCGGCAGCCGTTGGGGCTGGGGAAGGGGCCGGCACGGTGGTGGGAGGGGCCTCATCGCCACAATCCTGAGGGCAGTTCTGGGCGGTCTCGGGTCCATCGCAGATGCTGTCGCCGCAGCGCCGTTCGCTGGCAGGTGTGGGTGACGCCGTTTCCCTCGTCGGGGTAGCAGCGGCAGGCGGTGTCGCCGTAATGGAGGGCGTCGGCTGGTCGGCCGGCAGGAGGTTGCAGGCCGGAAGGAGGACGACCATGGCGAGGGCCAGGAGAGGCACGAGACGTCTCATCAGAAGGCGCCTATTCTGGTGTGGACAGGCGTATTCGTCGGGCTGCGGTCCGGGTTGAAGGGCTGCCGAACAAGGGGGCCATCGAGGGCGGATATCGATAGGCGCGGAAGATGTCGTTTCTGGCGCTCGCCGGGAGTGGGTTCTGAGGGTCTGCAGGGACAGGCGTGAGGGTGAACTGCCAGACGACGGTTCCCGCCAGGGACACCTCCTGGAGGACACCGGGATCCCCGCTGCAGATCAAAGTGTTCCCGTTGGGCAGCCGCTGCGCACCGGAGATCTTGCTGGAGCTGAGATCAATGGGCAGGTCGTGGGACCAGGTGACGGTGGACGGCCCACTGGCATACACGCCATGCTCGTCGACGGGTAGAGCGAGCTGATCGACGTTGGATACGGGCGGCGTGCGCCCGACGCCGTTGTTGAAGAGGAGGACATCGCCGGCGCCGTCCAGACCGGGGGCGATCCACTGGGCGTCGTGCTGCCCGAAGAGGGTCTGGGGTCCCGCGGCCCCGTGGGCGGCTGGGTTCCCCCAACGATAGAGGAGGTCGCCTGCGGGCCCCCGGGCCTCGGTGATGGTGGTTCCATGGTCGATGACCCAGATCTCGCTGAATTGGCGCACGCTGAGGAGAATCTGGTCGAACCCCGGATGGTAGTCGATCCCGTTGACGTGGTTCCAGTCGGGTCCCTGACCGGTCCGGTAGTTGAGGTTGATCTTCTCGGCGTGATCGGCGACGACGCCGTAGTTATCCTTCGTCGGATCGTAGTCCTGGATGAGGTGGTCCCACACGCGCCAGGACCAGACGACCTGGTGGGCTGGATTGATCTCGATGATCTGGTCCGGCCAGAGGCCGCTTTGGGCCAGGGACGGGCGGCAGCCCGCCTCGACGGCCTCGGCCGGCGTCTTGGCCTCCCAGGCGATGATCAGGAGATTGCCGTTGGGCAGGAGCTCGACGTCGTGGTGGGAGCGGTGGAGGGACGTGGAGAGATTGTACGACCAGAGCAGATTCCCAACCCAGTTGTAGCGCTCCACCCGCCCCCCAGCGCCTCCCGCGGTGAAGGGACTCGGCTCCTCCACCATCGCCGCCCGAAGGAGGTCGCCGCCGTCGAGGAGATAGGCGACGTTCCCCGGTTTGTGGTCGCTGGTCCACGCGTTGACGATGGCGCCTTGGTTGTCGATGAGGTACGTCTCCGTCGACTGGAGCGGCGCGATCAACGTGTACCCATCGTAGGCCGCGGGCGTGTCGACGTCGACAGTACCGATGGCCGTCGTCGGCTTCTGAATCATGGGCAGGTAGGCGCGGCAGGGTGGATAGGCGGCGAGGACCTCGTCCAGATTGTCGTGCGCCGCGGACCAGGCTCCGGCCCGGACGCGATCGGCCATCTCGGCGACGGAGGCGCGCCAAACGTCCTCCCGCGCGCCGGGTGCAGCGGAGAAACCCCAGGATTCGATGTCCGACCAGCTGCCGGGGTCCGCGTTGGCCGGGTTGTCCGGGAAGCCGACCTGGTACGTGGGGCTGATGGCCTGCACATAGGCCAGGTCGGGGTTCATCCGGACCCAGAGCCCGGCGCGGTGCTTGAAGCCGTCCCAGGCCTGATGGATGTGGGGTTTGTTGGTGGGGGCCTGGACGTGGTCGGAGGAGGCGAAGACTAGCATCACCTTCAGGTCGGGCAATTCGGCTGCCAGGTGCGGATAGTTGTGGACGGTGATGCGGTCGGGCCAGGCCGCCAGCGTCTCGGTGATGGTCGCCACGTCCACGGGCCAGGTGGCGGCGGTGAAGACGCCGCTTTCCCAGACCGCCCGGGTGAGGTCGCGGGAGTAGTAGCGCTTGTTGTCCCAAAGCCGGGGGCCCTTCTGGCCGAGAATGTAGGGAGAGGGGTAGCCGGGGGCGGCGGCGAGCATGGGGCGGTCGCTGCCGTCTGGGGTGGGGTCAACGTACCAGGTGGCCGAGGTGTACGCGACGGTGACGGTGATGGGGCTGTAGGCCCCCTCGTCAAAGAAAGGGTTGTGGACGGGGGTGTGAGGGGCCTCGAAGTGGCCGAGCTCGCAGGCGTACATCTCGTCGCGGGTGGGGTTCTCGCGGCCCACCAGGTAGTCGACGCCGGGGATTTCCGAACCGTGGAGGGCCAGGACGTTGGTGGCCACTACGCCGGCGTGGGAGGAGGCGAAGAGGCCCACGTTGTCGGTGAGCACCCGGGTCGCGACGAGGTCCTGGATGGTGCGGCCGTCCGTGTCCGGCAGGGCGCCCGATCCAAAGCGAATCACGTCGCGGAGGACCTCAAGGGAGCGGGGTCCGCCGTAATCGTAGGTGCCCTCGCTCCGGGCACCGGAGGCTGTGTCGCTCCGCTCCGGCCAGAGGTACGAGACGGTGACGGCTCCGATCGTGGTGGTGTCATTGACGCGGTGGAAGTCGCTGCCGGGCACGAACCAGGTGGAGGCCTCGATGACGACGGGCCCGCCCTCGGGGTAGCGGGCCTCCTCCGGGACCTCGACGCGCACCGCGATACGGTCGCCCTCCGAGTCGATCCACGTGATCGCGTTTGCACCCGCTGGCGTCGGGAGGCGGACGGACTGGGCCCGGTCCGCCATCTGCCGGGCCGCCGCGAGCTGGTAGATTGACGGGGCGACGCCGGGCGGGAAGCAGTAGGTGTCGGTGGCTGCCCAGTTGGACGGGGGGCGGTTGGGGACCCGATGAGGTAGATCGTCGCGGGACGCGAGGGTCGGGTCCGTCTCCACGAGGTAGGCGGGGCTGGGATTGAGCTGGACCCAGGCGCCGTTGGCGTCCCAGCCATCGAAGGCCTGCCGGATATGGGGCTTGTCGGGCAGGGACTGGACGTGGTCGCGCTGGCTGCAGAGCACCATGCCCTCGAGATCGGGCAGCGCAGTGAGGGCGTCCCCGTAGAGACGGACGGCCTCGCGGATATCCCAGTAGGCGGCGGCCTGCGCCGGCGTGGCAACGGACGAGGGCCAGGTGGGGCTGAAGACGTGCCGGTCGACCAGGGCCTGGCTGACGGCCCGCGAGGTGACAGTGAGGATTCCATTCGGGTGCGGGTAGGTGCCCAGAGGGAAGTCCTCCGTGAGGGTCAGGACGCCGTCGAGGTTGAGGTCCGGTGTCTGTTGATGGGTGACGGGCTGTTCGACAGTGGTGTACTCACCATCGCCATTGCCATCGTGGAAGATGGGGTAGTAGGGCTCGGAGGAGCGATAGGTGAGGTCGGTGTAGTCCGACGGCAGGGCCAGGGGCGCGTAGCCGCCGTACCTGGGGTTGACGTACTCTCCTTGAACGGGCGAGGGGAGCATCAAGACGCGGCCGAAGTCTCGGGTGGCGGCCTGGCTGGAGACGGGCGTCTCCCATTGGATCAGGTACTTGAGGTGGCCGGCGAGGTCGGCCCCGTGGAGGGCCGCTGCCGCGACGATGATATTGCCGCCGTTGGAGACGCCCTCCATGCCGATGTTGTCGTGGAGCACGGTGACAGGGAGCAGGTCGTCGATGGTCCGGCCCTGGGCGTCTGTTAGGTCCCCCGCCGCAAAGAGGGTGACGTCGCGCAGGGCTGCGATGGAATCGTAGCCCCGGTAGTCGTAGGTCCCGTCGGACTGACGCCCGGTGCGCGGGCACGTGCCGCCGGGGAAGACGAAGGTGACGATGATCATGTCATCGGCGCTGGTGGGGAGGCCGTGGGTAAGATCTTTGACCTCGTAGCCGCCCGGGACCCAGATGAGCACGGGCGCGCCCTGCGGATACCGCGCGGACCCGGCGTGGGGCGTATAGACGCGCACCGCGAGCGTGCCCGTGGGGCTGCCGGTGCTGAGCGAAGGCAGGTTGACGTCGATGGGCACGAGGCCGGGAGAAGACTGGGCGACGTATGGTGGGTGCGTGAGCGTCCGTGTTGGGGGCTCAAGGGTCGCGCCTTCCGAGGCAGGCTGAACCGAGGCCGTGGCGTCCGTACCGCCACCCGTGCCGAGGATGACGGGCAGCCCAGCGAGGGCGAGCGCGATACGTAGAAACCGGCGAGCAATCGAAGCTGGATCGTGGGGATGCATAGTTTCATTCTCCTTGAGGGGTCTCTCTTAACCACAAAGGACACGAAGGGCGCGAAGGACACGAAGGAGGGATGGGGGGGGCATTGAGGATTGGGGCTCGGTGGGGGCTTGTTGGTGGTGTGGTCATCGTGTGACGACGGGTAGGTAGAGCCGCTGGAGCGGGACGCGTAGGCTCAAGACGGCTGCAGCGATGGCGTCGGCCTGCTCCCGGCGTTTGTCCGGCTGCTCGAAGTCCCAGGCGTGGACGAACGTGTGGAGGGTCTCACTCAGGGTCTGCGTGCCGGAGATGGGCGTATCCATGCCGATGGGCGCGTATCGACCCTCGTAGCGGAGGCTGCGCGCCACCAACTCCTCGTAGACGTGTTGGACCGTCTCGTCGGTGCGCAGCGAGTCAGTGTAGGTGTAGAACTCGCGACCGTGGACATCATCGGGCTGCGGTGAGAAGGGATTGTAGTTGCAGGCGGGCACGCCGGTCAGCGGGTGCGTGGCCCAGGGCATGTCGAGGGCGTCCATGGCGTCGAGACAGTCGCGGTGTGAGTAGTAGTCGGCGAGGGAGTGAAGATAGGTGCCGAAAGCCTCAAGGGAGCCAGCCTCCATGCCGGTGGTGATGGTCGCCGTGCGCGTGTAGAGGCAGTCGGCCTTCATCACCGTGGGCCCGCCCCAGGCGTAGGCCTCGTAGCCGCGTAGGGTGGACGTCAGACCCCAGGCCCAGTCGTGGATGGCACCCAGCTCCCGCTGGTTGTTGTGCGGGAAGTGGAAGAAAGGCGAGTAGGGACCGAAGCGGGAGGTGACGCAGCTGGTGGGGCTCTGCATATCGTCCCAGCGAGGCCATGGTTTCTGGACGTAATCTCGCCCGCAGACGCTGGGCCGGTAGGGATTGGGGGTCGGATAGAAGTCCCCGCCGGTGCAGTTCGTGTAGGAGACTGCGTCGCCGGGCCCGATGTGTTCGGAGTCGACGAGCTGGCAGTAGACCTGGAGGGTGACGCTGTCCGTGATCGAGAAGCCGGCGGCGAGGGCCAGGGCGTAGGTCAGTTCGTTGTGGATGGTGCTCACCTCCTCCCACTCGGGACCCGTCTCTCCGGTGATGGGGTGGCGGAAGGTGAGGGGCTCCTCGGCGAAGGCCCAGACGAGACTGAAGCAGGCGGACGCGCCGATGATGAGGGCAGCAGTGAGATAGCAGATCCTTCTGAGACGTCGGTTCAATGTTGGACTCCTAGGGTTGGCGCGTCAAGCTTAGTCACCGGCCTTGAGGACCAACGGCAGATGGGTCCGGTGAGGCCAGAGAATGCTGGAGACGAAATCGATGATGAGGGACGTGGGCGTCTCTGTAATGGATTTTATGGCGGCCATCTCGGAGACGTGGCCGTATCCCTCAAGACGGTCATAGGTCAGCGTAATGCCGTGCGTGGTGAGAAGGTTGACGAAGTCGATGTTCTGGACTGTGAGGCCAGGGAGATCGGTCTCGGCATAGAGGATGTAGAAGGGCGGGAGCCCCATCTCGGTGGGAACGTAGGTAGCCGGTGAGGCCTCATCCAGGGCCGCCGTGTCGGTGAAGCCACCGACAAAGGTCTGGTTGACGGCAGTGGCCCAAGTCGCCTCGTACACTTCGTTGCTCCCAAGGCCTTTGAGGTCGAAGGCGCCGCTCATGCTAATGAGACCTCGGATGTCCGGTCTCAAGGTCGCTGCGTAGTCGGGATGCGTGGCGAACAAGGCGGAGAGGTGTGCCCCGGCAGAATGACCTAAAACGAAGATCTGATCGGGATGACCCCCGTGGGTTGCCACGTTATCCCGGGTCCACTCGAACGCGGCTGCCACGTCCCGGATATTGTCTGGATACCAGGCTGCCTTCGTTCGGGAAATCTCGTTGGTCTCACACGTGGCGTGGTCGGGGCAGTAGCCGTCGGCCAGGAAGACCTGATCGGAGGTGAGACGGTAGTCGATAACGACGGTGATCCAACCCAGCTCACCGGTGAAGGAACGGGCCACGAACTGGAAGTCCGAGCGGTAACCGTCGACCCAGGCGCCGCCATGGACGAAGAGGACAACCGGGCGGTTCCCCAGCGGGCCGTCTTCCGTGTACGGGCGGTAGAGGGCCAAGGAGCGCATCTCATAGTCCGCGATATCGACATCGCGCATATCGGTCACGCGTGTCAAGGAGAGGGTGTCCTGCCCGTAGAGAAGGATCTGCTTGGCGATGGTGTACGTGGAGGTGAACCCCTCAAGGAAGGTGGGCTCCTCCAGGGTGGCACCCGCCGGCGAGGCATCCGCCGATGGAGTTGGGCCAGCCCGACGTGCCTGCGTCTGGCTATGCCCGACGAGCGGCGTGGCATGGGCGGCGGCGTGCAACAAACCAGCGCAGCCCAGGATAGCTGCGAAGAGCGGTAGGGCGGCCGACAGCCAGCGGCGGCCGTGGAGGCGCTCCTGCGCATCCCTCAGGGTGAGCCTCAGCGTGCGTCTCATCGAGATGCCTCCTCGTAGGTCTCAATAAGCTGGGGCATCGTCTGCCAGACGAGGTCGCCGCTCGCCGCGTAGGGCTGGAGGCCCTCAAAGAAGGCGCGCAGCAGGTCGTGCTCAATGGCCTGACCGAAGCTCCAGACGAAGAAGACGCCGTTGAAGGCCGTCGGACTGCGGGCGGCGAGGGCCTCCTCCACGAGCCCCACGGCGACCTCGACGTCCTCGGAGGTCATCGGGTTACCGGTGTGGGGCTGATTGGGTAGCGTTTTTTCGTATAGTCCGTGGATCGTTCCCAGCGTCGGGACGATGAGCAGCCCCTCGGCCGAAGGCGTTGTCCAACTCGAACCGTCGGCCGCCCGCCAGGGATGGAGGACGGCGGGCATGTCCCCCGGGTAAGGGTCGTGACAGACGCCGTCTCCCGGGCCGGCGCAGGCGCGAACCGCGGGCGGCTGCTGGTCGATGGGGAGCGATTTGAGGCAATAGTTGACCACACCGGAGGTCGCCTCGATGCCTGCCCGTCGGGCCGCGGTGACCCAGTCGAGCTCAGAGCAGATGCCCGAGGCGTGGACCACGGGCACGCCCAGGCCCTCCATATCGGTTCGAAGCATGCGGAGTTGAGCGGTCAACTTTTGCAGACCGCCGGAGGTCGAGGGGTCGCCTCCGAGGTCGGCGTGGAGTCCGACGCCGTCACCGCGTCTATGGAGCTCCTGGAGGACGTTCGGTTCGAAGGCGCCGCTGGGCCCGATGAGGTTGGCCGTTTCCCAGGTGAGGGGCATGCCGTACTCATTGGCCAGGTCGGAGTAGGCGAGGATGCGCTCGGTATAGCGGTCGTAGACGTCCTGGTTGTAGCCAGTGTGCTTGTTGCCGAGCGGGTAGCCCTCAAGATGGACGGAGAGCCCGACATAGAGGGGCGAGGGTTCGGCAAGACCAGGGGTGACCTGAGGGGCGCCGCCGGCGCAGTCCCCCGGGCAGTTGCTGGTGTTCTCGGGGCCATCGCACAGGCCGTCGCCGCAGCGGTGCTCCGATGCTGGTTCGCCAGCGGTCGTGGGGGCTGACGAGGGGGGAGGCGACGTTGGACTGGGATCGGAAGCTGTCGGATCCGGTGCGACGGTCGTAGCGGGCGGCGGCGAGGTGGAGGCGGCCTCTTGGTCCAGCAAGGACGCCGGCAGGCTGCAGGCGACGAGGGCCAGGACGAGGAGTGCAATGGAGCCTGTCAACGCGAAAGAGCTGCGGGCTACGGCGGGAACCGGTGGCTGGGTGCGGAATATGCTCGAACTGCGCATGCATAACCTCCTTTTCTTGGTCGGCGGTCACGAAGGGGCGTGGAAGGCGAGGCCGGCGCACATGGCAGCGACCCAGATAACGATCATGACGGCGATGTAGGTCCCAGCGCCATCGACGTCTGAACGCACGAGATCGCCGGAGCGGAGCAGCGGGTAGATCAGTACGATGCCCTCGAGAATGCCAACCAGGAGCCAGGCGGCAGCCCAGCCGGCGGACCCAACGGCCTGGCCCACGTAGGGCGCGGCGAGGGATGCGAGAGCTGCCAGCGCCAGGAGACCCAGCCCGACCGAAGCGACGCGCTGCCATGGAAGCGGATCGGGGGCGACGAGAGCGAGGACGATGATAGCGCACCAGAAGGCCATGCCGTCGATCAGGAAGCCGTTGACGGCGAAGGGAAAGGGTACTGTGACGGCCTTTGGGGCGGCCAAAGCGAACAAAGGCCCGTCGAGTAGGGCCCAGAGGCTCGCCGGTATCGAGGTCGGGAGGCGGGTATAGCTGTAGGTGACGGCCAGGTAGACGGCAGTGAGGACCACGCCGCCGATGAACAGCAAGGACGGGGCGCGGTGGCCGTACGTCAGGAGCAGGACGAAGGTGGCAGCCGAGGGTAGGAGGCCGAGGTAGATGAGATGGACCTGATTGGCGATCTTGACGACCCGATCGTGACCTGTGGTTGACTGGCGAGTCACGGGCTTGCCAACTTTTCTAAGTGTGTGGCAAGGGGAGGTTTCCCGCGCGATCCCGCGCGAACGGTGCCGCTTGCGGCGGCGTCGGTCTCAAGCATCGCGAACAGTTCGTCGGCGTAGTCGAGCATCAGGGTGTGGAGGCTGGTCGGCTCATGCTCGGCGAGCATCGGCGGCGGGTCTGATGGATCGTAGACCTGATTGGGTGGGAGATCGTTGAGGCGGACCCATGGAGAGATGCCTTCGACAGCGCCGTTGACCATGTGGACGGCGTGGGACACGTCGGGTTGAACGTGGTCCCGCTGGCTCTGGATGCGTTGGTACGGGACGGCGACGTCTGCGATGAAGGTGAGGGCCTCGTGCTCCGCCCAGGCGGCATCGTCGCTGCAGGGCGGCCATTGGTACTTGGGGCTGGGCTTGCAACCGATGGTGGTGTCGTACCGGTCGGCCGGGCCCTCCCAGTCGATGAGAAAAGCGATAGGCAGGTCGGGGTAACGGGCCAGGACGCCGGAGGCCAGCGTGATCCCATACGACGAGGACATCATCCCCATACGTTCGGTGTCTATCTCGGGCAAGTCAGCGGCGAAGCGGATGACGGCAGCCAGGCCGTCCTGCTGCGTGAAGCCGCTGTGGCCCTCCTCGCCGGCGCTCCGGCCGCGGCCGTCGGCGTCGAAGGCCACGACGGCGTAGCCCCGTTCCGCGGCCCGGATGCCGAGCCCTCGCTCCGTGATGGACGCGCTGTCGTCGATGCCGCCAGGGATGATGACCAGGGTGGGGAGCGCGTCGCCGGTCCAGGTCTCGGGTACCATGACTGTGGCATGGAGCTCAACGCCGCTGGTGGGGTTGGTCACCCAATACGTCCCGGGCGCGTCGGCCGGACGGGCGGCGACCGGGGGAGCGGCATCGGCGGCGGATGTCGGCTCGGGGGACACGGTGGGCGAGGGATCTGGCGGTGGGCAGTCCTCCGGGCAGATGTGAGGGTTCTCGGGGCCGTCGCAGACGGAGTCGCCGCAGCGGTGCTCGCTCTGGGCGGAGGGTGGCTGCGTCTGATTGAGGGGAGGATCGGTGGCAGTGGGGAGGGGGACGGCGGTTGGCGTTGGCTGCACCGCGGTGAGCCCTCC
>CAZIWL010000146.1:6030-10868 GCA_964542755.1 uncultured Anaerolineales bacterium | reverse complement strand
GCGAGAGCCATTGGTAAGGTCCTTCAGCTGGACTGGCCTTGGTATGGACCTCGATAGAGGGGCGGCGGTCTCGTGCGAGCCCTCTCTGGCCTAGGTCGTCTCGTGCCGTCTAAGAAAGGCTAGCCCTCATCCCACTGGTAGTCTGTGAGTTTCGCAAAGGAGCGGTCTCAAATGCTAGGTGGTAACGGACTGAGGCATCTCGTCTCGACAGCGTTCGTGCCGTCGCTAATCGCGCTGTTGCTCGTTGGTGGGCTGCTATCGCCAGCTGGCGGGGCTGGAGCAGAGGGCCCTATTCCTCCGCCGGCCGACCAAGGACCGAGGGACCCTCTGTCAGAGACTTGGCTCCGATTCGCCACGCTGCCAGAAGGCGGAAGGTCGCTGCGGCAGGCCTCTATTGCGAGATCGGAAGCCGTTGGGGAACCCGTTACATTGGCGAGCACCGACACGTTCACCTCGGTCGCTGACGCTTGCGTCCTCGAGGGCTACCCGGAAGACAACCTGGGGACAGTGGAGGGCATGCTAGTGGGGTACGATGAGTTAATGGATCCCGACGGCAAGGTCGCTCGCGGCCTGGTGCTCTTCGACCTCGCGGGACTCCCTGATGGGCAGGAGATCACGGAGGCGATGCTACGGCTCTACCTGACAAGCTCCTGGGACTATCCCGCCACAAGTCGCACCGTCACGACATACCGCGCCACGCAAACCTGGTTGGAGGACACTGTGACGTGGAACAGTCAACCCGCCACGGGCGCCGCGTATGGCACTAACTCAGTCGAAAGTGAAGCATGGGGCTGGTACGAGTTTGACGTGACTGATCTGGTCCGCGCCTGGTACGACGGGACGTTTGTCAATCACGGCATCGTCATCCGCGGTCCGGAGGTGTCGGGCGAAGACTCCAGTTGGCGGGCCTTTGATACAACTGAGGGGGAGGATGACCCGGAGCTCGTGGTAGCGTACTCGGCCCCGACCAACGCGCCCCCCAACGCACCTAGCGCTCCTACCCCTGCCGATGGGGCAACCGGTGTGATGAGCGACACACTGCTCGCCTGGACTGGGGGCGATCCGGATGACGGAGACATTGTTACCTACGACGTCTATCTTGAGGCGAGCGACGATCAGCTGGACACCCTCATCTGCGCCAACCTGAGCGCAGCGACGTGCGATCCAGGCGGCCTGACAGCAGGGACGCGATACTACTGGTACGTTGAGGCGACCGACGACCACGAAGCAAAGACAACTGGCCCCACGTGGGACTTCACGACGGCTGCGCCCGCCAATAGCCCGCCTCACCAGCCTACCGATCCGTCGCCGACCCATCTCGCTACCGGCGTGTCTCCCAGCGCGCATTTGAGCTGGTCAGGCGGAGACCCCGACCCCCTCGACTCCGTGACCTACGATGTCTACCTCCACGCCGGTGCCGAATTGCCGAGCAGGCACGCTCTGTCGACTACCGGCATCCAACCGTCGCGGCCCCACTCATCTCAAGGCGTCGCGCCCGAATCAGCTCTCGCTGGTTCGTCGCCGCTCGGGGATCTCGTCTGGGTGCAGCGCACGGACATGCCGACCGCCCGCAATCCCAAAGTGGCGCAGGCGGCCAACGGGAAGATCTACGCCGTGGGAGGGTACGATGGCTCGGACTACCTCAGCACGGTGGAAGAATACGATCCCTCCACAGACTCGTGGACGACCCGGGCTGCCATGCCCACGCCGCGGACGGGCTTCGGCCTGGTGGCCGCAAACGGGAAGCTCTATGCCATTGGAGGGTACAACGGCGACCGCTTGGCCACCGTCGAGGAGTACAACCCCAGCACCAATAGCTGGACCGTACGGGCCAGCATGCCGACCGCGCGAAGCAACCTAGGAGCGGCAGCGGCAGTCAATGGGAAGGTTTATTGCATCGGTGGGAATGCACAGAGCGGTGAGGTTGACACAGTCGAGGAATACGACCCCACCACGAACTCGTGGATGACAAAGACGAACATGCCGACCGCGCGCGCGGCTATGGCCGTGGCGACAGCTGTCAACGGAAAAATCTACGCCGTGGGCGGTGACAACGGATCCGCTTCGAAGGTTGAGGCGTACGACCCCACCACGGACGCCTGGGCAGCCTGCGCGGACATGCCGACCGGAAGGGACGCGCTCGGCCTGGCTGCGGGCATCGACGGCAGGCTGTATGCTGTCGGAGGCACGACCTTTCCGGGAGGTGTTCCAACGGCCCAGGACGTGGTGGAGGTGTACGACCCGGCGACGGATGCCTGGGCGACGGAGACGAGCCTGCCCAGGGATCGCGAGTACCCGGGCGTCGTAGGAACGGGCGGCGGCAAGATCTACGTCATCGGGGGCGTGAGAGATAGGTTTTCGGTGCACGGCGGCACCCAGCGATACCGGACGGTGTACGAGGCGACGGTCAATCCGTTCCACATCGTGTGCGCCGACGTGACGAGCACAACCTGCAATCCGGGCCCGCTGCTGGAGTCCACAGGGTACGCTTGGTACGTGGTCTCGTCTGATAATCACGGCGCATCGAGCCAAGGTGACACCTGGTACTTCACCACAACGACGAGCGCCAATGAGGCGCCCTCGCTCGGGGGCATCCCGGATCAGACACTGGAGATGAACGGCAGCGCCGATAAGGCGGTCGATCTGTGGGCGTACGCGAGCGACCCCGAAGATGCCGACGCCAGCCTTGCCTTCACCATCAGCAACACTCCGGCAGCAAGCGCGGGTGTGTCCATCGATTCGAACCGCTACGTGGACATCAACCCTGCGATGGACTGGACAGGGACGACCGACGTCCAGATCCAGGTCACTGATTCGGGGGGACTGACAGACACGGATACTTTCGAGGTCAGCGTGTTGAGCTACGTGACCTACCTACCCCTGGTGACACGGCGGTACCCGCCCATCCCATCCATCCCCACGCTTCACTCCATTGACAACATCGGCGGATCAGAGAACTACACGGTGACCTGGAGTGCGCCGCCGCTTGCGGTCACGTACCTTCTTCAGGAGGACGACAACGCAGGATTCTCCACACCCACTACAGCGTACCTCGGTACGAGCACGTCCTGGTACGCCAGCGGCAAGCGGCCCGACACCTACTACTATCGTGTCAGGGCGTCCAACGCTTGGGGCGCCAGCGACTGGAGCAACGTGAGGTCGGTCACGGTGGCGCCACCCGCGAATCACTTCGAGGGCGCGTCTCCGTCGGTCTCGTTTGATGTGGAGCAGGAGCAGGTGTGCAACTTCGAGATGGAGGTTCCCTTCGAGGGCTCCACGTGCACCGTGGATCTGCCCGAGTGCATGGAGATTGTTGACGGTCAGTTCTCCTACACCACCCTCGATCCGTGGCTCAACTCGTACGAGAACGCGATCGCGGGTACCTTCGTCGATGAGGATCACGTGACGGGGGACTACTCGGTCCACTTCTGCGAGAATACGCTCGCCTTTGTGCCGTCGGAGGGAGATTGGGAGGCTGCCAAACAGTAGTCAATGTTCGAGGAGACAACAAGACACCTGGAAGCTCGCATTGGGCTGGGGAGCCGGGAGGGCGCCTGCAGGG
Source organism: uncultured Anaerolineales bacterium (assembly GCA_964542755.1). Taxonomy (GTDB): domain Bacteria; phylum Chloroflexota; class Anaerolineae; order B4-G1; family B4-G1; genus SKLM01. The sequence continues at coordinate 7,306 of CAZIWL010000146.1, read as the reverse complement.
GGGACGTGGAGCGCGCCGCGGCACTCCGGCAGGATATGGCGTCCGTCGAGCTGGCATAATTTTCTGCCGCCAGCTCGCCGCCCACGCACGTATCTGACGGTCGATGATAGTGAAGAAGGGGTGACGGAAAAACAACGCTCGGTCTACCTAAGAAGGGCCTCGAACGTGCGTTGGAAGTAGGTGCCAGGCACTAGAACGGCGGCTTCACCAAGTGCCAGGCACCGCAAGCTTCCTTGTTTCGGAAAAGCCAGCGCACGGTTCCCAGACGACCCGTGGGCACATCCTCAGTTCTCACTGTCCGCATCAGCCAGTCCACGTCGACGAAGTTCACCTTAAAGCCAAAAATGGAAGGGATGCCTCGCTCCCGAGACGCAGGCTCAGGAGTGCTTCTTTGAAGGTCAGCCCTCCAGAGTAAGCCCGCATGAACTTGAGGAAGCGAGTGTAGAAGGCCGGCACGTCGGCCAGCATTCGGGTCAGACCTTTCCGATACATGTACTCCGGCATGCTAGCTAGGAGGGTCACGACCTCGTCGGCGCGGCCCCTCTTCCCCAGGCGTCGAGCCGCCGCGGAGACTACCTCGGCTGCCATGGGCGATTCGTCTGCTCAGATCCACTGCACGCTTTGTGGGCCCGCCGCATGATGACCGTCGCCTGAGTGCATTCGGTCTGTGAGCCGGTCGGAGGCAGGGTCTTGCTCCACGGCCGAGCTTGGATGTCGGAGGCCGAGAACGCCAGCACCTGACTACACCTTTGGAACGCTTCGGCGCCCGGTCCCCACCTGGTGCCTCTCGCAATGTGTTGGCAGGGAGCCAAACGCCACGCCCCGCCTCTCTCGGATTCCCGTTCAGCGAGCCTAGCGTTCGCCGTACACCCACACCGGATTCCGAGTCACGAAGATCACCGCAGTTTTCGCCATCATGTGATGCCAAGTGTGCTCGGGGAGGACCCTGGCATCTTGGCGAGGTACGGGGCACAACATGATACGTACGAACGCCTAGATCGGTGATCCAGGCGTTCGAATTGACAACCTATCGCACGGCGCGCGTCTGCCGTGTCACATCGCTACATGCCTACATCTCGGGCGGCAGAATCACCGCGTCGATCACGTGGATCACGCCGTTCGACGCCTCGACGTCTGTGGAGACAATGACGGCGTTGTTGATGTGCAGCTCACCGCCTGCCCCCTCTGCGAAAGTCACCGTCGATCCCTGCAGTGTCTCGACCTCCAGCCCGTCGCTCACGTCCGCCGCCATCACCCTGCCCGGCACCACGTGATA
>CAZIWL010000146.1:0-5930 GCA_964542755.1 uncultured Anaerolineales bacterium | reverse complement strand
CTGCCGCTACCAGCGTCTCGAAGCTCCCCGCCGCAACGGCCGTGTCCACGATGTCTGCCGGCGCCTCGGTCTGCGCTGGCTCAGGCGTCGGGGTGGGCTCAGGTGCGGGGGTTGACGTGGGCTCGGGCCCGGGGGCCAGCGCACCACATGCGGATACAGCGAGTACCAGTACAACGAGAAGCGATGCTAAGCCTAACTTGTTCATCTCAGATCTCCCTTGCCTGTGCCCTTCAGCACAGCGCCACTAGATTTCAACCTCTTTGTAAAGGTATTGTAACACATGATGGAGCATTTGTCAAGTATTTGTTATACTATGGTTGTCAAATCTGCGTCACCGTCCCAGATACCGGACCACGCTGTCTCCTCCGGCCTCCGACAGCGAGGGTGATCAGGTCCCGCCGACCAGCTCGCGAGACGTCAAGCAGCCACATTCTCCTTCCTGGCATTCTCGCCGAGGTATGCTGGTAGCGGGCACGTCTACAAGCGCCTGCCGGTCGCGGACGAAGCTCTAGCTTTCGTGAAGTTCGCCATCGGGCTGCGCCGCAAGGCAGAGCTCCTATGCCCTCGCATGGAGCTCCTCCCGAGCGAGGGCGAGGTGGGAGGCACCGGAACTAGCCTGGCTGGAGTCATCTATCTTGCCCGATCAGGGCACTGCTTCGGGTCGTTTACAACCCGACGCCCCTTGGTTATGCGGCGCTCTGGTTGCGAAGAGGCCCAGTTCCATCGGTGCAGTCAGTGCGTCGATCGTCCGAGATTCACTGATCTTGGAGTAACAAGCTCGGGCGACCAGCATTCTAACCTTCGTCACCACCACCAGGTTGAGTGATCGGGGAGACGCGCGCGCAATGCTCCCCTCCTTAGCCTCACGGTCCACAAGTCTGGAACGTTCCTCGCCTGCTCGTGTCGACATCCGTCAGCTCTGGACTTGTGAAAAGCCGTCGACGTTCCGCAGCCTCACCCCTTCCACCTGCGCCGACTGGATCCCGGCCGACCACGCACGCCGGGCCCGTCTTCGAGGCTCCAGGAAACTGGGGTAGCAGAATCCTATTCGCAGCTTTGACATCTCCGATGGAATCTCCCCTATCCCTCTCTCTCAGACCCGGTCCCGATGTCCCTTGCGGTGGTCCTGGCGGCGCACGCTGACCTCCATCTCCATCAACGCTCAGGGCGTGACCCGCATCATCCTCCGCTGGACGTCTGAATCCAAGTCCATCAACGTATTGCGCAGATCGTCTGCCGGCACGATAGGCTTGTTGGCCATCAAATGCCTCTTCTATGTGATTGTGCTGCCGACACCAGCCCGGATGCTCTCAATACGTTTCTTGTCAGACCTGAGTTCACCCCACCTCGGGCCGCACCGTATCTCCCCGTGCAAGGCCAACCGGCGCCAGAGTTGTACGCTCGAACGCCTGGCAACGGTGGATTCGGCATTGCACAAGCGGGGATTGCCCGATTTTTCGTCCTGATGTATAAGAGGCCCTGGGCCTTCCTCGTACACCCGTTCGGTCCTCGCTGACCGGGCCCAATCCCGGACACGCGTCCTACCAGCCGCCGCATGGGAGTCGTATGCCGAAGTGGCACCCGTATCAACGTCCTGGCAGCACCCGCCGCAGCAGCGCCCTTACAGGTACTTCCCGGCGCGCCCTCCTCTACGAGGTAGCCCGACGCTCAACTGGTCGCACCGATCGCCGTTCAGCGTGGATCTGGACGCCGAGCAGAGGCCCCCGCTGCACTTCGCGGCTCCCAGCATCGACCTTGACAGCAGACGCACCCGGGCCCGGACTCGGTGAATCCTGCGCGCGAATGCGGGAACGGTCTCTGGTTCGGACGTTGGGCACAGCACGGACGGCGTGGCAGACCGCGACGGAACCTCTTCCTGTTGCCTCTCGCGGGCCTTCCACCGGGAGACGCGCGACTTCACCCGCGCTTGGCTGTCAGCGACCGAGCACGCGGCAATCCGAGACCACAAGGGAGTGGCAGAGATAGACATACTGCACCCCGCCCTGCCATCTGGGGCGATTCCACGTGGGCGCAGCGAGCAGTGTGCGGCTGCAGACCAAAGGTGTAGCCAGCGAGACCGGAGGCTTGCAACCTCGTCGTACATGCGGACGCGAGGGGACGGCATAGACTCAGTGCCGATGGAACGTTCATTCTCACGCTGAGGCCCAGGTGCGCCCAGTCGACACGAGAAACGAGCAGACAGAAAGGAAAGAAACGCCCATGAAGAAGAGAACCCCCATCTTGCTGAGCATCATCATGGTCATCCTGGCAGCGTTGGGAGCGGGGAGCACCCTATCGGCCCAGCAGCCGAGGCCGGGGCCGGAGACGGCAGAGGCCACGACGGCCCAGGCCATCGTGGGCACAAGCTTCACCTACCAGGGACGCCTGACCGATGGAGGCAGTGAAGCCAACGGCAGCTACGACCTCGAGTTCCGGCTCTACGAGGACCCGGACGGTCTGACCCAGATCGGCAATCTCATTCCAGTTGACGACTATCCGGTCGAGGATGGCCTACTAACCATCGAGTTGGACTTCGGTGACCGTGTTTTCGTCGGTGAGGCCCGGTATCTGGAGATCCAGGTGCGCGCGGGGGGTAGCACGGGCTCCTTCACCCTCCTGCTGCCCCGCCAGAAGCTGACACCGGCGCCCTTCGCCCACGCCCTCCCCGGATTGTACACCCTGCCCAACAGCTTCAGTCCTAACGTCGTCGGCGGGGCGCTGGGCAATATCGTCTGGGACAATCTAGTCGGCGCCACCATCAGCGGTGGCGGTGGAGACGAGATAGAAAACACCATCACGGATCGCTTCTGCACGATTGGCGGTGGCGCGCACAACCTGGCTGGCGACGAGTCGCCCGATGTCACCGACGCCTGGTTCGCCACGGTCGGCGGAGGCTGGGAGAACCGGGCTATGAACGACAACGCCACGGTCGCCGGAGGCGCCGAGAACGAGGCCAGTGGTGTGAGCTCCTTCGTAGGCGGAGGCTATCAGAACGCGGCCAGTGGAGAGCTGCACGCCACCGTTGGGGGAGGCGTGGGCAACCAGGCCAGCGGCATCAACAACGCCACCGTCGGTGGTGGAGACCACAACGTGGCCAGCGGAGAGTGGAACGCGACCGTGGCTGGCGGGGCGAACAACCATGCCACCTGAAACGAGGCCACCGTGAGTGGCGGGGCGGAGAACACGGCCCACGGCGAGTTTAACGCCACCGTCGGCGGCGGCTACCGCAACACGGCTGGGGGGCCGGATGCCACAGTAGGCGGGGGCAACACGAACACGGCTTCAGGATGGGCCGCCACGATAGGCGGAGGCTACACGAACACCGTAACAGCCAGCATCGCCAGCATCGGCGGCGGCTCCACCAACTCAGCCCTCGGGTATGCTGCGACAGTGGCCGGCGGGGAAACGAACCGCGCCGCGGGGAGTTGGTCAACCGTGGGAGGAGGCGCCGTGAATGAGGCCAACGGCGAGGACGCCACGATCGCCGGGGGCTCAGGCAATGCCGCCGGCGGCCTGGCTGCATCCGTGGGCGGGGGCGGCGAGAACACCGCACACGGGAGAGATGCTGCCATCAGCGGGGGGCGGCAAAACGAGGCTCACGGCGACCGCTCGGTCGTGGCAGGGGGCTATTGGAACGTCACCTACGGCCTGACCAGCACGATCAGCGGAGGCCAGCAAAACTTCATCAACCGCGACCACGCCACCGTTGGCGGCGGGCGCAACAATCAGATCTACGGCGACTTCGGAACCATTGGGGGCGGCGGTGGCGGAGATGAGGATGGGGCCAACGTCGTCTACGACCACGGAGGCACCATCGGCGGCGGCACGGGCAACAAGGCCGGAAGCGATGACGCCGACCCGAGCAGCGCGCTTGACGCCACCATCGGTGGGGGACTGCGCAACCAAGCGAGCGGCGACGCAGCCACCGTGGGAGGTGGGACGGGAAATCTCGCAGATGGCCACATCGCCACCATCGGCGGCGGTTGGGTCAACACTGCCAGCGGCGCCGATGCCACCGTGGGAGGTGGCGGAGAAAACTCCGCAGATGGCGACTACGCCACCGTCGGGGGAGGAGATAGCAACGACGCGTATGGCAACGGCTCCACAGTGGGTGGGGGCGTTGGCAACCAGAGCAGCCTCTCCGCGACCGTCAGCGGGGGCGAAGGGAACGCGGCCGATGGGAACTGGTCCGCGATCGGCGGGGGCTACAGCAACGACGCCAGCCAGACCTATGCCACGATTAGCGGTGGGTGGTCCAACAGAGCTGACGGTGACTCAGCCACCTTGAGCGGAGGTGGAGCGAACTTCGCAGCTGGCGACTACGCCACCGTTGGCGGCGGAGGGCCTGTCGCCTTCGGTCAAGCCGTGGTGGGCAACTATGCTTTGGACAACTATGCCACCGTGGCAGGCGGTGGACAGAACCAGGCCGGGAACCAGAACCAGGACCAGGAAGACGCCGCCTTCGCCACCGTGGGAGGCGGCAGCACGAATACCGCCAGTGGTCTCTACGCGACCGTGCCCGGGGGCGCCAGCAACTTGGCCGAGGGGGACCATACTTTCGCGGCTGGGAACCGGGCCAAGGCCACGAATGACGGCTGTTTCGTCTGGGGCGACTCCACCGACAGCGACGTCACCTGCCAGAGCGACGACGCATTCGTCGTCCGCGCCTCGGGGGGCGTCTACCTCTATACCAGCGGAAATCTCGCTTCCGGCGCCTACCTGGGCCCTGGGATGAGCACCTGGAATCCGCTGCCTCCGCCCAGCGATCGGAACCTCAAAGAGAACGTCGTCCCCGTTGACCCGGCCGGGGTCCTGGAAGAGATCGCCGCGCTGCCCATCAGCACCTGGAAGTACACCAGCCAGGACGCTGGCATCCGGCACATGGGCCCGATGGCGCAGGACTTCTACGCCGCCTTCGGCCTGGGGGAGGATGACCGGCACATCTCCACCATCGACGCCGACGGCGCAGCCCTCGCCGCCATCCAGGGGCTCCACCAGCTGTCGGAGGAAAAGGGCGAGCGCATTGAGGAGTTGGAGGCCGAGAACGAGGCTCTACGGAATGAGCTGGACGATCTTGGGGCACGGGTGCGCGACCTGGAGCAGGGATCGCAAGGACCCCTCCAGTCCAAGTTACTGCCCGGCGCGGGTCTGGTCGTGGCCGGCGTCGGCGCGGCTTGGGCCACGCGACGACGCCGCTTCCTGACCTCGCTGGCAGGCAGGGGTGAGCCGTGAGGGCCAGAGTCGGCGCATTCCTGCTGGTTCTCGCTGTGCTGACGCTGCTCACCGCCCCCCTGGCCCCACCCGGAGGAGCCGCAGCGCAATCGGGCGGGCCGTACGGCATGACATGGAGCACGGTCGACAGCGGGGGGTTCACCGTGAGCAGCGGAGGCCAATTCACGCTGGGCGGCACCATCGGGCAGTCCGATGCCGGGCTCCTGGTCGGAGGTGACTACACCCTGGGCGGCGGCTTCTGGGGCGGTGGACCGATGGAATCTGCGTCGAGCCACGACATCTTCCTACCGCTGGTGCTCGCCAATGCCCAGCCCTCGCAGGCCGACACGATCTTTCGCAATGGTACGGTGCTCACGATGGAAGGCGAGACCTGGGCGGCCGAACCCTGATGCCCGGCTTCGTCGATGCACACACTTACATCCTGAACTTCCCATGGGAGTGGGGGACAGATCGCGACAGCACGCAGAGGTTGGCGCTGCGGAAGGGGATCACCGCGCTGTCGATGGTGAGTTCCAGATCCTGCTCAGAGCTCCCGACACCGGGCTTCTCGTGACGCCGGATCTGCTGATGCCGGACGCGTGGCAGATGGAGGTGGATGCCCGCTTGGTCAGCGGCGAAGCAGGGTCCTGCGGCATGGGTTTCGGCTTCGATTGGGGGGAATCGACCTACGAGGGGCACCAGTTCCGCATCGCTCCGCA
>CAZIWL010000145.1:0-10984 GCA_964542755.1 uncultured Anaerolineales bacterium | reverse complement strand
CTCCAACAGCGTCAGCACACCTCCGATGCCTGTGCCCACCAGCACGCCCACCCGGTTCGAGACGAGGGCGTCGGACCCATCCGTCCTCAAGCCGGCGTCCTCAATGGCCTCTCTGGCGGCGCCCATAGCGAAGACGGTGAAACGGTCGTTTCTTCGAGCCGCCTTGCGGCCCAGTCGCTTCCGTGCGTCAAATCCCTTGACCTCGGCGGCGATCTGGACCGCCAGGCCTGACGGGTCATACTCCTGGACTCGGCCAACGCCGCTCCGCCCATTGAGTAACCCCTCCCAAATCGTCGGCACGTCGTTACCCAGGGGTGTGACAGCTCCTACACCGGTGACAACTACGCGTTCGTTCATGAAAGATGCTCCTCTCTCTCACTCACTCCGGCCGTCTTCTTATCGACCAAAACGGCTCCAGGCCCTTCTTGGGCAGGACCGTCGACATTCCAAGTAGTGTAACACCCTCAGCGGCCAAACGTCACGCCGAGGCCGGAATGTGGCCCTCAGCCAGCATCCCTTGCCCGCGGTCCCCAGGCGCCGAAAAACCTGACCGGTCTCCCCCGCTGCCCCAAGAGAAAGCAAGAGGCGGGCGGCTGAGGGACCGGCCAGGTTTCCGATTCAACGGGTCCGACGGCCTTCCAGTAGGAAAACGTGCTCCGCTACACGTCCAGGTTGCGAACCTCCTTCGCGTGGGTCTGAATGAAACGCCGGCGGGGCGGCACGCTGGCCCCCATGAGCATATCGAAGGTCCGATCGGCCGCCGCAGCATCCTCAATACTCACGCGCAACAGGGTACGATGGTCCGGGTTCATCGTCGTCTCCCAGAGCTGCTCCGGATTCATCTCCCCCAGGCCCTTGTACATCTGACTCGAGACGTTGCGCCCTCCCATATCCTTGAGGATCTCGCGCCGCTCCCGCTCTGAATAGGCGTAGTGCTCCTCACGCCCGCTGTAGATGCGGTACAGCGGCGGCTGAGCGATGTAGAGGTGGCCCGTCTCAATGAGCGGCTGCATGTAGCGAAAGAAAAAGGTCAGAAGAAGCGTCCGGATGTGCGCCCCGTCGATGTCGGCATCCGTGAGGAGGATCACCCGTCCGTAGCGCAGCCCGCTCACGTCGAATTGCGCACCGATACCCGTCCCCAGCGCGGAGATCAGGGCCCGCACCTCCTTGTTCTTCAGGATGCGGTCCAGCCGCGCCCGCTCCGTGTTCAAGATCTTACCTCGAAGAGGGAGGATGGCCTGAAAGTTCCGGTCCCGCCCCTGCTTCGCGCTCCCACCAGCGCTGTCGCCCTCGACGATGTAGATCTCCGTACTATCGGGATTCCTCGACGAGCAGTCGGCCAGCTTACCCGGCAGCGTCAGGCTTTCCAGCGTGCTCTTCCGGATCACCAGATCGCGGGCCTTACGGGCAGCCACGCGGGCGCGGAAGGACGTGCGGCACTTCCGCATGATGCGGCGGGCAGTGCGCGAGTTTCGCTCCAGGAACTCCGAGACGGCATTGAGCACGACCGACTCCACCAGGCCGCGTACCTCGGCGTTCATCAACTTCACCTTCGTCTGGCTCTCAAACTGCGGATCGGGATGCTTGACGCTCACAATCGCCGTCAGCCCCTCGCGGATGTCCTCACCCGTGAAGTTCGGGTCCTTGTCCCGGAGGACACCCTCCTTGCGGGCGTAGTCATTGATGATGCGCGTGAGGCCGGAGCGGAGGCCGGTCAAATGTGTGCCTCCGTCGACGGTGTGTATGGTATTGGCGAAAGCGTACATCGAGCGGGCGTAGCTGTCCGTATACTGAATCGCCACCTCGATGCCAATCCCTTTGTCCCACTGATTAGCGTAGACAACCTCGTCGTGGAGCACCTTCCGATTCCGATTCAAATAGCGCACGAAGGACCGGATGCCGCCTTCGAAGTAGAACGTCATCTCCGACGGAAAAGGCTCCTCGCGCTCGTCAACGATCTGGATCGCCACACCGCCGGCCACGAAGGCCAGTTCCCGCATACGTTGAGCCAGCGTCTCGAACTCAAACGCCACGTCCTCGAAGATCGTGGGGTCGTAGCGGAACGTCACCCGGGTGCCCTGCCCGTGTGCCTCGCCGACGTCCTCGACCTCGGTGACAGGCGTGCCCTTCTCATACCGCTGCCGATACCGCCGGCCGTCGCGGGGGTTATCCACCACCACTTCCATCCATAGGGAAAGCGCATTGACGGCGGATACGCCGACGCCGTGCAGTCCGCCGGAGACCTTGTAGCCATCGCCGCCGAACTTCGCCCCAGCGTGGAGCGTCGTCATAACCAGCTCCAGCGTTGAGGTACCCTTGTCTGGGTGCATGGCAACGGGAATCCCGCGGCCGTTGTCCTTGACGCTCACGGACTGGTCGGGGTGTACCGTGATCTCAATCCGGTCGCAGGCCCCCGCCAGTACCTCGTCGATGGCGTTGTCCACCACCTCGTATACCAGGTGATGAAGAGCCCGCGTGTCCGTTCCTCCGACGTACATGCCGGGTCGGCGGCGGACCGCCTCCAGCCCCTCCAGCACCTGTACGTCGCTGGCCTCGTATGCACTGATCTCTTTCAGCTTAGCTTCTGCCATTGTCTCCGCTGTCCACTCAGCCCGCCTCGATCGCAGCTCGCCTACGGTCTCGCGCCTCTGCCGTGCGGCCCCAAAACCAGCTCGATACCGCCCTAGTTGCTCTTCATCAACCGCTGTCCCACCAACACTCGATCCCGATAGAAGACAAAGGCCGCGCCCGTCAGCCCCGTCGCCACAAATGCGTTGCCCAGGATCCCGACGAACATCGCCCATGAGTCGCTATTCGGAAGCGACCAGGCATACCCCAACCCCTCATAGATCACCAGCGCCAGCAGCACAAAGCCAAAGACAGAGGATAGACTGACGTGGCTCAACAGGAGGCTCTCTCCAACTGCTCCCAGGAGCGGCCGCCCGCCCAGCAGGAGACTGGGGATCACGAATAAGAGGTGCAGAGCCAGGTAGCTGAACAGTCCCACACCCGCTACCCAGAGCAGCACCCCCAGAGGCTCGGCCAGCGACGCTCCCAGTGCGACCGTCAGGATCCACAGCGGGAGCACCACCGAGCCAATGGCAACCAGGCCTAGAGCGAAGGATAGGAATCGCCCCAACTTCAGCAACCCCTCCCTCCACCCCCCGGGATGTCCCGACACATCTCCAGCCGCCCCGTCTCCATGCTGCCCATCCGCATCCAGGCCATTCTCAACCTGGCTCGCTATTTCGTTCAGATAGAGGAACCCCATGACCAGCCCCAGCACGCCCAGCCCAGCCCACCACGGGAAGAGTGCCAGGATGCTCGAGACCGAGATAACCTGCGGGGTGCCCAGGGGCGAGCCCGCCACAGGGGCGCGGCGCGCCAGGAGGCTCGGGATCTGGAACAAGGGTACCCCCCCCAATAGCGAGAGCAAGTTGAAATGCTCCGCGAACTGCCGGAGCAGCTCCAGCGCCTGCTCCATCTGAGCCGCCATATCTGGGTCCCGCGTCGGCTGCCGGCTCAGAATGCGCACGAAGCCCTCAAGCAAAGGCATGATCGACACGCGGGGCCCAAGCCATAGGATCAGGTCGAGCACCACCGGGAGGGCCACCACCTGGAGGTTCTGGGTGAGCATCTCGAAGCCAGCCGTCAGACAACCAATCACACCCGCCGGGGCACGGGCGTCCTCTCGTCCTCTCCCTGTATTCATCACGACCTGATATTATACCAGAAAAGGCCGTTCACGAAACCTTACCGGCCAGGTGGAACGCTCCTTTCGCGCCCAAGGTGCCTCGCACCTGCGAGGTGCGAGGCACCTTGATGGCTTCGCCTCAGGCTCAACACACCGGTATGACGGTCTTGGTGAGCCTCAGTCCCAGGCTAGTCCCGTATGCCGGACTGTGGCTCCGCAGGACCTTTGCCTGAAGACCGGGCGAGGCTACTGGTACGCTGTGCCGTTCCACGATCTCGCACAGCAGAAACAAAGAGCGGAGGTCCGTGCTCACTCGTGCCTGCGGCCTTCCAGATGCGAGCCATCTTGGCCGCGAGTCACTGCGATGTGAGGTCGCGTATCGGTCTCTTCTCTCTGGTGACGAGTAGCCTGGGCAGCATGCTTTCCATAGGCGGCAGGCAGGTCCGTTCTTGGCGCTCCGCTGAGAGACGATTCATCGCAGGCTCCAGCACTCGCTCCAATCCCCGGCAAGTGATGCCCAGACAGCTGTCTGGTTCCGGAGCCCAGTTGTCGGGACTCGCCCATCTCCAGAGCCGCTCTATGAAACCATGACGTAGGGAGCGCACGTATCGATGGAGGAGGCGCGCGACCCTCGTCTGTCTGTGTCGTCTAGAGGCCAGGCTCGGACCGTCGAACGGGGCAGAGGTCCTCGTTCGAGAATCGGCGTGCCCGTTGCCCAGGGCACGGCTCCGGGCAAAGGCTGCGATCGTGTGGGGAGGGACACGCGGGCACGTGCGTCCTGCAACCAGAAACCCCACTTTCGCAAGCGGGGTTTCCGAGAGGCAGAATGTACCCAGTCACTTAGTTGCGATCTGTTGCAACGTCCCCGATGGCCGCGCGCTCAACGATAGCGCGCACCTTCTGCGCCACATCCTTCGGCAGCGGCTTCGGCTCGTGGCTGGACAGGATCTCCGCGACGCGCTCCACAGCGCGTTCGCCCAGGCTTCTACTTCCATCCGCCCGCCACGTCTCGTAGTCAGCCCTCTCAAAGAGATCCGGATACCATAGCTTTCGGAAATGAGCCATGGTGTGGTCCGTCTCGATGTAGTGACCCTCCGGCCCTTGCTCGTGGATCAGATCCAGCCCCAAGGTCTCCTCGTTGATCTCGAGGGGACGGATGAGATGGGCGAGCCAGCCGAGGATCTCGTCACAGATGGCGAGCTGCGCCAACGAGCCGCAGAGCCCCGATTCGAGGTACCCAAGATCGTGGATCAAGTTCGCGCCGTTGAGCGTCTCGACCATCAACGTCAGCGCAGCCTCTGCCGCGGCCTGCTGATCCACCAGTTTTGCCTCGCTGACCCCGCCCAAGCCGAAGATGGGGAGACCGTAGTAGTGACCCATAGCGTGGGTGACCCCTTTGGCGTCCGGGGAGCAGTACGGGTTGACCATCGTCTTCATATCTAGCAGGGTCAGACCGCATCCGGGCACGACGAAGGGTGCCCCAGGACGCTTCAGCTGGGAAAGGACCAAGCCTGTGAGCACCCCGGCGTTGAGGGCCGCCATGCTCCCCGCCATCGTCACGGGAGCCGTCACCCCCGCGATGACGATGGGGATGTAGAGAGCCGGCACACCCTTCTCGGCCAGGAAGAGCAGCTTCTGCAGCGCCTCTTCGTTGTGACGCATGGCCGTGGTGACGTTGATGTAGCAGGCGCAGAAAGGCTTTGCCGCCAGCGCATCGCTGCCACCAGCCACAGCCTCAGCCATCTCTACGACGCGGACGCAGTTGGCGAAGTCATTGGTGACGAAGACGATGGGCTTCGTCGTGTGATTCAGCATCACCTCCATCTGCCGGAGATCGCTCACACCGGGGTCAATGTCCGATGGCAGGAACATGGACATAACGAAATCCACATGCTCCAGCCCGTCGCAGACCACGACTCCGTCCCGCACGTCCTCCAGCCCCGCTTTTCGGTGCTCTCCCGTGCGATGGTCAATGATGTTGGGGCAGTCGGAGCCTGGACCGTAGTAACAGCGGTCGCCTTCCAGCTGCATAGCCGGTCGCCCCAAGCGGTCGTACAACCTAATGCCCTTCGGGGCCGTGGACAGCGCCCGCTCGACGAGCTCCGCTGGGACATACACGCGGTCGCCCTGCTCCACCGAAGCCCCGGCGCTGACCAGGAGATCGACGGCCTCCGGGTGATGGAGCCTCACGCCAGTCCGACGGAGGATGTCCAGGCTGGCGTCATGCAGCTTCTCGCACCCACTAAGGGAGAGCTGCCGGAAAAGAACACGATCTTCGGAAGATCGGTTGAGATGCGCGTCACTCATGTCTGCTACCTGTCTCCTTGGCGTGGGCGTCGTGCAGCCGCCTTGGGCGGCCGCACGACGCTCGCTGCTCCTACGCTTCCTTCCAGGCCTCGTTGATCAGCAAGTAGAGGGTTGGATGTGCCGAGACGTTCTTGACGTTGTCTCGGTAGACCTGCCACACGTTCCTCCAGAACGGAATACCGATAGAGCCGCGCTCCCACTGAATCGTCTCCAGCTCACAGAAGACCTGCCGGCGCTCCTCGACGTCGAGCGTTCTGTTGGCCTTACTCAACAGCTCGGAGAACTCCTCATCCACCCAGCGACTCTCGTTCCAGGACACGGGGTCACCATTCTCGTCGCCGACATAGGCTAGGTTGAGCACCATGGTGCCGAGGGGCCGGTGCGTCCAGGGCGTGATGCCCAGGTCGACCTCGGTCCACTGCTCCCAGTACTGGCTGTTCGGCATTGTGTTGATGGTGATGTTGAACCCGCCCGCCTGCGCGTCCTCCTTCAAGATCTCGGCGTACGAGACCACGTCCGGCCACCCGCTGCCTACGGCAATCTCTACGTCGAGCCCGTCGGGATAGCCTGCGTCGGCCAACAGCTGCTTGGCTTTCTCCGGATTGTACGCCGGCACCGGTTTGTCGCAGTACTCGGGGTGGCCAGAATAGACGTGGAAGTCCTGCCCTTGCTCGCCCTCGCCGAAATACGCGAGATTCAAGATCTTCTCGTGGTTCTGGCAGAGCTTGAGCGCCATCCGGACATCATTATCGCCCCACGGCTCCAGATCGACGCGCATACGAAGCACGCGGCTCTGACCCGTGGTGATGCCCTCCTGTACGACGCCCTCGGCGTCCTCCAGTGCCTGATAGACGTCGGCCCCTCCCTGGTCCCCGAGCTCGAACACGTCGACCTCGCCGGAGCGGATGGCCGCGATCCAGGCGGCCATATCCGAGCCCATGTCGATGAACTCCAGTTCGTCGAGATAGGGCAACGGGTCGCCGTCTTCGCCCATCTGCCAGTAGTCATCACGCCGCTTCAGGAGCACCCGCTCGCCCTCACTGTAGGAATCAACGGTATAGGGTCCCGTTCCGTGTGGTTTCTTGATGAAATCGCCCTCAAAGGTGCGGTGGTTCAGCACCAGAGCCGGGTAGTGGAAGAGGTGCTCGGGCACGGCGATCTCAGGTCGATCCAGGTGCAGCTTGACGGTGTAGTCGTCCACTCGCTCGATGTTCTCGGCACTGAGGTAGCCACCCACCAGGCCGAGCATTGAGGAGCCGACATCCTCGTCCAGCCATTCCTTCATGGTGAAGATGACGTCATCCGAAACGAACGCGTCTCCGTTACTGAACGTGACCCCCTGGCGGAGATTGAGCGTCCAGGTCTCCAGGTCCTCGTTGACCTCCCAGTTCTCCAGCAAGAGCGGATGCGTGATGTTCTCCGCATCGGTGACGGTCAGGTATTCTGCCACTTGCCTCAGCTGGTTTGCCGGCGACGCCCAGGAGAACTGAGCGGGGTGCGTCACCTTATGGACCTGGGACGCGAAGCGAAGTCGTCCCCCACGAACAGGACCGCTGGGCTCGGCCTCCGTGGGTGTGGCTGGTTCCGCCGTGGGTGCGGCCGGTTCCGCCGTGGCCTCTGGGGCTGGCTCCGGCGCGCACGACGCAACGAAGGCGCCGGCAGCGGCGGCCGACACGCCCAGCAGCGTCGCGTTACGAAGGAACTCGCGACGGCTGATTCGGCCCGCTTGATAGAGATGCTGCAGTTCCGGAACGTAGGGGTGCTCATGCTTCTTCGACCTGTCGTTGCTATGCCTCATCTGTTCGGCCTCCTTTAAGCCTGTGAACGTCACTCGTGGTGGCTCCCTTGCGCCGGCCCGAGAGCGCCAGCGTGCCAAGAGCTGATTCGGCCCTAGGATCCCAGGGCTCACCTAAACGACCGAGACCCCCTATCGGGAGAAGCTCGCGCTGAGAGCTGTCAGCCTCTCCTCCAGACGTTGAACGCCGAGCTCTACTTGTTCGCGGCCCGCGCAGACCGAAAGCCGCAGATGGCCCTCCCCCGCAGGCCCAAACTCGGTCCCGGGCAGTGTGACGACGCCGGCCTCTCGAGCCAGGTCGAGGGAGAGCTCCAGAGACGTCATGCCCGTGCAGCTGACGTTGGGGAAGATGTATAACCCGCAGTCCGGCTGGACGCAGCGCACCCCGGGCAGGCGGGACACGCGATCGTAGAGCAGTTCCAGAGAACGGTGAAACTCGGCGTAGACAGGCTCGATCTGGCTCCTGGGACAGTCGAAGGCAGCCAGAGCGGCCATCTGACCGAGGTACGACGGACACAGCGCGACGACGTAACTGAGCTGTTTCACGTGCTCGATGACCTGCGCCGGGCCTGCCACGTAGCCGGTGCGTAGCCCCATCATGAAGTAAGACTTCGAGAAGCCGTTGAAGACAAACGTCCGTTCCTTCATGTCCGGCAGGCCGGCGATGCTCGTCAGTCGCTCAGGATGGAAATCCCGGTAGACCTCGTCGACGAGGACGTAGAGGTCGCGCCGTCGCGCCAGGTCGGCGATCATCTCCAGGGTCCGGCGGGACCAGGTAACCCCGAGAGGATTGTTCGGATTCGAGAAGAGGATGGCCCGCGTGCGTGGCGTGACCGCTTGGTCCAGGCGGTCGGGGTCCGGTATGAAATCGTCCTCCTCATCGAGCGGGACGAGGACGGGGCATCCGCCGCTGGCCACCGGATCGAGGTCGTAGTTGGCGTAGTGAGGGCTGGGGATGAGCACCTCGTCCCCTCGGCAGAGAATCGTTCGCAGCACCAGGTAAAGGGCCTGCTGAACGCCTTGCGTCACCAAGAGCTCGCTCTCTGGGACGACGTCTAGGTCGCAGGTGTCCCCCAGGTACTGGGCAATTCTTGTCCTCAGCTCCGGGATCCCGTAGTAGTGCGTGTAGGGAGCGTAGCCCGATTCGACCTCATCTCTCAGCCGGGCCCGGATGTACGGCGGCATGGGGACGTCGGGGTTCCCGGACGACAGGTCCGCCAAGTTCGTCTTGCCCCGGGTTGCATCCAGAATCTTCTTCCGGTCCGCATAGGGGATGCTAGCGACGTCAGGATTGATTTGAGGGTGGTTGGTCAAGTCTGTCTCCTCGTGGTGTCGGTGCCGTGAGATTGGGAAGGCGCATCGTCGTATCTACACCCAACTGTGCAGCACTCGTCCTCCCGTGACAGTCGTACGGCCGGAGAACAGATACCCGCCGATGACGGATTCTGGGGCCAGGCGTGTGTGTTCCTCGATCTCCGACCGGAACAGTTCAATCGTGCCGCGGCCGCTCCAGACGTCGCTATACGCGATGTCCTCGGCCTCGAGCTGGACGAGTTCCAGCACGGATGGAGGCGCGCCCTGTTCGATGCTGGGGAAATGGCGGATGTTGTAGACCGGGAGACCCATTGGGGCGGGCAACTCGTTGGCCTCGATCCTCTCCTCGAGGGTCACGGTCCCCTCGATCAGACGCTCGCCGTGCGCCACGACGTATCCCTTGAGCTTTGAACCGGCGTGGGGTGCATCCATCTTCGGATGCATGGGGTGGTAGTCCGTCTTGTATGTCTTGCCCAGTTTCTTGGGGAATCCCATGAAGTGACCTCGCGCCAGCGTGAAGTCGTTGTCGACCCAGGTGTGCAGGCAGATCTGCCCTTGTTCGCCCTGGAAGGAACACGGCACCCAGACGACGGTCTCGGTGTACCAGGTCCGCTCGGGGTTAATGAAAGGCATATCGAGCTGGTTGTCCCACAAGGACCACCACTTGCTGAAGGAGACGCAGACGCGGCCCGGGTGAGCACCAGGCTCGAGGGGCTCGGGAAGATAGGCCGCTATGCTGTCCGGATCGGTCCGGTAAACGATGTTAAGAAAATCCGTGGCGAAGTACCAGGGTAGGTCGCCCACCACGGACGAGGTGCCGCCGGGCGTGAGCGGGTACGAGAATCCCTTCAAATCGGTAATCTGCGTCACAGACAATCCTCCTTATTGAAGTGTGTAGACCTTCCGCCTTGTGTGAGCGTTGACACACCCACGCTGTTGTGCTATACTGGAGAGCAGTGAGCATAATGTTAGTGCTAGAATTGCAATTATGCCACAAGTATAACGGCCATTGCGACCATTTCCCGCAATGATAGCACAACAGCAGCACTTGTCAAGGGCCCGCGTCGATGATGGCCAGGCAATCGCACTTAACATTCTGGCTGAGCCTGATTCGCCAGAGACAGGAGGAGCGGAGCGCTGCCACCTGCGGCCCGCAGCCAGTGTTCACCCTGTCAGTGCAATTGCTGTGTCCTTGGTAAGTCAACACGCGTTATCGTGGCAGAATGGCCGCAGCAGTCGGGCGAGGAGCGAGGGGGGATATGGAGAAACTAGACGATCTCAACATTCAGATCATCGATATCCTGCAGTCTGAAGGTCGGATGCCGGTGACCCAGATTGCAGCCAGAATCGACGTGCCTCATACGACAGTAAGAGACAGGATTCAACGGCTGGAAGAGGAAGGCGTCATCGAGGGGTATTCCGCAGTGGTCAACCCCGCCAAGGTGGGGTATCTCCTCTCGTGCCTCGTCCACGTCACGATGGAGCAGAAGATGGAGCTGGAGGAGACGATCGCTGTGCTGCGTGGCATCGACGAGGTCACAGAGTTCCTGGTGCTAACAGGAGGGACGGATATTGCAGTGCGGGTCTATGCCCGGGACATCGATCACCTCCGCGACATCATCTATGATAAGATCAAATCGATCCCGGGTTTCTTACGATCCAACACCCAGGTGGTACTCGCCTCCGGCACGGCGCCCATCGCTTTCCCCAGGGACCGCGAGGAGGACTAGCCTCTCTTCAGAATCGGTGACTATCCCCCCCGAGTAGAGTAGAGAACAAGTTAGGCTCGCTCCCCATTTCGTTAGATACCGTGGTCTGCGCATTTGCCCCCCGTTTCCAGGCGAGTGCCTCAACTGGCCACACCTTGGACATCC
>CAZIWL010000144.1:0-11013 GCA_964542755.1 uncultured Anaerolineales bacterium | reverse complement strand
TACCGGCGGATGGGGTAGGGGCGCTGACGGACTTCGGCCAGGCAATGACGCTGCGCTTGGTGTCATGGCTTTACCCAGGCGGAGTGGTTCGGAGCACGGAGGACGTCGTCTTCGTATAGCATGCGAGTCCGATGGCGGGGGAGATCATCAGACCCGGGCGACCAAACAGGACGGGAGAGAAGGAGACGGGCAATGAAGAGATGGAGCATCGTGGCAACTGTGGTGGCCGTGGCGCTTGTGGCAACGTTGGTCGTTGGTCTGAGGGCCAGTGCCCAGAAACGCGGCGAGCCGACGGGACTCGGCCAGCCGCAGAGGGTATCAACCGAGCAGTTGGATGACCTACAGGCTGGAGATGTCGTGACCAGCGGCTTCACCTATCAGGGTGTCTTGAAGGAAGATGGACGGCCGGTGGACGGCATGCGGGATATGACGTTCCGTCTGTACGCGGACGAAGGCTGCGCGGCGATGGTGGGTAGTCCGGTGAATCGGAGGGTGGCGGTGAGCGGTGGGCTCTTTGATGCCAGCCTGGCTTTCGACCCGGGCCTCTACAGCGGGCAGGCGCTTTGGCTCGAGACGGAGGTGGAGGGGACGGTGATCGGCTGTCAGCCGATCCAGACGGTCCCCTATGCGAGCGGCTTGCGCCCCGGAGCGACCATCAGCGCAGCGGTCGGTGCTGATCAGGATTTGCTCGAAGTGCGCTCGGGTACGACGAGCGCGGACGAGGGCGTGGTCGGGGCGAAGATCGGGCGGCGCTCGAGCCTGGGCTATCCGGTGGGGGTGTACGGCTACGCGTACGACTTCGGCTCAACGGGGGTTTGGGGCGTGTCCGACTCGGAGTTCGGTTGGGGCGTGAACGGGGTCGCTGACGGGACAGACAGCATCGGCGTGCGGGGCATCGCGAACGCGTTCACGAGCAGCACATACGGCGTGTACGGTGAGGCGAATTCCCCGGACGGCTACGCCGGCTACTTCGGACACACGGCAGCCACCGGTGACGGAGTCGGGCTGGCGGCGGTGGGCCCGACGGGTGCGGTTATCACGGGTACGGACGGGACCGGATTGACGGTGTCGGCGTCCGGTTCGACTGGCGGCGATGACGGGCTTCGTGGGGAACACACTTCCGGTGACGGCGTGGTGGGCTTCAGCGATGGGCCTGGGGACTTGGACAACGGCGTCATCGGCTTTACCAACGGCGGATATGGGGTCTACGGGTTCTCCAACGCCGCCGGGCAGTACGCCGGATACTTTGGCGGGCCGATCAGCGTGGAGGGCTGTACCGGCTGTACGATGAGCTACGTGGCCAATAACGGGTCGGAGGCTGATTTGCAGCTTGGCGATCCGGTGCGCATCGAAGGGGTGCAGGCGCCGCTGGCCGGGGCACAGCAGCCGGTCATGGAAGTGGCCCGTGCTGGGAGCGGCGACGATGTCCTCGGCGTGGTCCTAGGACGGACGGAGATCACGATGGTGGAGCCCGGGACGGACGACGCGAAGCCCGGGGCGCATCTTGGTCCGACGGTCGGAACGGCAGAACCGGGAGACTATCTGGTGGTGGTCGTCCAGGGCATGGCTCAGGTACGGGTGGGGACGGTCGGGCAGGTGGTGGCCGGTGATCAGGTTGGTGCCGGCGACAACGGCGCGGTGCGGGCGGTCGACGCGGCGTCCTTCGGCACCGTCCTCGGGGAGAGCGAGGAGGACGGTTTGGTCTGGGCCCTGGTGGGCTTCGATTGAGCGGGCGAGGAGCGGGGATGATGAGAGTGTGGATGGTGGTTGCCGTGGTGGTGCTCCTCGCGCTGCTGGCCGGCGCGGCATGGGCAGGGCCCGTGCAGGGCGCTTCCGTGGGCTGGTCGTTTATCGGAGGAGGCGGAGCGGACCTGGAGGCAGGGGGCGTTCAGGTACGCAACACCCTCGGGCAGCCTGTAGTAGGCCGGGAGCAAGCGACGGGTGATGACGTCTGCGCGGGCTTCTGGTGCCGCGCTCTGGCTGTCTACAAGGCGTTCCTCCCCGCCGTCGTGAGGAACTTCGGCGGATGAGACGCGTCTGGCATGGTCCACCGGCCGCGGGCCGTGTCATGCCGGGCCGCCGTATGCGGCAGGTCGGATAGCTCTCAGCAGACCACCCTCGGCGCAGGAGACGGCGGCGGGTGGGTGGCCGGAGCTGTTGGAGGCAGGACAGGGCGTAGTACACGAGCTACCGGGAGGGCTGAGGCCTGGTGCGATAAGGTCGCAGTGACCGTGCACAAGCTTCTTCTCTAGAGGGTTTGCTACAAGCTGTTGGCGCTGTGTAGGCTGGTCGAGAGGGAACAGCTCCGGCCGGTGATCGACTCCGTCCTGCCCCTGCAGGGGGTGGCTGAGGCGCACCGGCGGTTGGAGGAGGGCGGGGTGAAGTTGAAGATCGTCTTGGAGGTCGCGGCCGGCTGAGAACCCGGTCCCGATACAGGGTATGGGAAACGTAGATGACGGAGACTGGTAAGAGAGGGGACAGTTGATCGAAGCCTTGAGGGGCAGTCTGAACGCGTTCATCATTGGGATAGTTGTGACGGGGCTGGTGGTCGCCGGGTGCGGCGCGCCGGCGAGTGAACCGGAGGGGGCGCTAGCGGAAGGGGCGGCAGCGGCGGCGCCCACGTCGACGGCTCCCCGGGCGGAGACGCCGGCGGCCAGTCCTACAGAGGTCCGAGGGGACCGTGAGACGTACGTGAACGAGGCTTATGGATTCTCCTTCGAGTATTCATCCGTGTGGCGGCTCGCAGAGGGATCCAACTACGTCAACCTCAGCCGCGGGACGGTGAATCTGGTCATCGGGTACCGGCATCTGACGGAGGAGCCCAACATCTGTTGTCCGGATCAGCTCCCCGAGGGTGAGCTAGTCGATGCGGGCGTGGTGCGCTGTGGAGGAGAGGAGATCGAACGGGAGGCCCTCCGCTGTGATGGGGAGACGAAGGCCGTGCTCTACCAGGGTATGGAGGAGATCGGCTTTGGAGAGCTGCGCTTCCTCTTCTACCTGGAGGACTTCAATGCCGACTACGACGCGGCCGCCATTGCGCAGGACGTGCAAGCGGAGGTGGACAAGATTATCGAGTCGCTGGAGACCTTTCCGGCCGCCAGAGACTTCGCAACAGCGATGCCCAGGCCGACGCGGGTCCCCGCCACCCCCGAGCCGACGATCGAGGCAAGGTCGGAGCCGACGGCCGAACCGACCCCGACGTCCCTTCCGGCCTTGGCCGAGGCGGCACCGAAAGGGGCCAATGTCCGGAGCGGGCCTGGGACCGACTTCGGGCTTGCCGGCTTCCTGGACGGTGGTGAGTCCGTCGGAATCACGGGACGGCATGGGGATTGGTGGCAGGTCTCTTACGACGGACGCTCGGCGTGGGTCTTCGACGGCGTTGTGGACGCCGTGAACACGTCGGACGTCCCGGTCGTGGAGACGGTGCCGACACCCGTCCCGCCCAGCCCCGCCTTCATACCTACGGCTGCGCCGCCGTCGCTCATCGAGGAACGACGTTGGATCGACGTGGATCTGAGCGAGCAGCGGCTGAGGGCGTACGAGGACGGGGAGGTCGTGCAGACGACACTCGTTTCCACCGGTCTCCCGCGCACGCCGACGGTCCTGGGGCAGTTCCGGATCTGGATCAAGCTGCGTCACGACGACATGGAGGGGGAGGACTACTACCTGGAGGATGTGCCGCACGTGATGTACTTCTATCAGGGATACGGGCTGCACGGGGCGCCCTGGCACAACAACTTCGGTCATCGCATGAGCCATGGGTGCGTGAATCTCCCGCTGGACGCGGCGGAGGCGCTGTTCGCGTTTGCGGACGTCGGTATGCTGGTGAACGTCCGCGAGTGAGGTCGAGAGGAGACAACCATGGCTGAGTTGAGTCGGATGCGGGGAGAGGGGATCGAGGGCAAGCCGCGACCGCTGCCCCCGTTGGGCACGCCCGGGGCTGGCGGTGGAGAACCAGCGGAGCTATCCCCGGTGGATGCACTGACGGTGGAGCACAATCTGATCCGGCGCGTTATGAGGGCGATGGAAGGGGTGGTTGCGCAGATTACCGAAGATGGGGTGATCGATCCTTACACGCTCCTGCGGATTGCCGATTTCGTGCAGACGTATGCTCACCGTGTCCATCACGGGAAAGAGGAGGAAATCCTCTTCAGAGAACTCCACGGGAAGGATCTGGAGCCTGCGCACCGGCGGACGATGGAGGAGTTGGCTCACGAGCACGTGGAGATGAGAAGCCTGGTCGGCGACTTGACGGAGGCGTTGGAGGCGTACCCGGGCGGAGAGGAGGAGCGTGTGCGTGCGATACGGGAGGCGCTGAGCGGGCTGGCGGATAGGTATCCCAGTCACCTTGAGAGGGAGGAGGTCGACTTCTTCCCAGCAGTGAAGGGCTATCTGGACGAGGACGACATGGAGGCTGTGCTGGAGGAGATGGCGGGCCACGATCGTGCGTTGATCCACGAGAAGTACGGGAGTCTGGCCGACGGTCTGGCGGCGGTGACGGAGGACTGGGAGCTGCGAGAGTGATGCGGCCGAGGTGCAGCAGCCGACCCGTTGCGGGGACGGAGTGTCCCGGGTCCGGGGGCGAAGGGCAGCAAGAGGGTGTTCGCACGCGAGGTTCGACTGACGGGCGGGTCAGGGCATGATGAACGAGAGGGGGCCGGAGATTACACGGATCCTGATTGTGGACGATCAAGAGCTGGTTCGTTTCGTGATGGAACGGGCCCTGGCCAAGCTTGAGCCGGGGTGCCATCTCGAGTCGGCGAGCGGCGGGCACGAGGCCATAGGTATGATGGCGGGTGAGACGGTGGATCTGGTGATCACCGACATCAAGATGCCCGGCGGAGGCGGAGTTGAATTGACCGAGCGCATGCGCAGCCAGGGGATCGACACGACGGTGGTATGGATGACGGCGCATGGGTGTGAGGCGTACCGAGAGGACGCAGAGCGTCTGAATGTCTACCGGTGCATGGAGAAGCCGCTCGAGGTCAACGCGATCCGCGAGGTGGTCAAGAAGGCGCTTGAGCACCGCGGAAGCAGAGGTTGAGTTGGAGATAGGGAGACGAAGGAGGCAGGATGGAGTTGCCGATGCGCGACGATCTGGATGTTGGCAAGACGTTCCCTGACTTTGAGCTGCCCGATCATACGGGCACAGCGAAGAGGCTTTCGGAGTTGCTTCGGGGTTTCCCCGGGGCGTTGATCTTCGACCGGGGGCATTTCTGACCGAAGGGACGTCGTCAGTTGACGAACTATGTGGAGCACTTGCAGCCGGAGCTTCCGGTCAACTACTGCCACCTGGTCACGGTCAGTGTCGATGATCAGGAGAAAACGATGGATCAGAGGGATGGGCTGGGGGCGGAGTGGACGTTCCTGTCCGACGCGGAAAGGGAGCTGCTATACGAGCTGGAAATGGTGGATGCGACGGATCCCAAGCACGGGGACATCTACATTCCCTACACGTTCATCCTGGAGCGGGATCGGACGATCTACAAGATCTACAACGGCTGGTGGTACCTGGGGCGGCCGACCGCGGAGGAGATCCGGATGGACTGGCGGGCCCTGATGGAGGAACGGGACAACTGGGTCTACCAGGGCTAGGCGTGGAGGACTGCCGAGCCCGCCGGGCCTGGCTGGTTGGAAGGACGAGAGGCTGAAGAGAATGGGGAGACGCTATGACAGATGATAGTCCTCTGCTTAAGGTGCAGGAGTACGGTCAGAGCATCTGGTTGGACTTCATACGCCGGGGCATGCTGGCGTCCGGTGAGCTTCAAGCGTTGATCGAGGAGGACGGCCTGCGCGGGGTGACGGTGAATCCATCCATCCTGGACGAGGCGATCCGGAAGACCGATGACTACGAGGAGGCAATCAACGAGCTGGTCGCGGAAGGCCGGACGGCCCGAGAGATCTACGAGATACTGGCTATCGAGGACGTGCAGCAGGCCGCGGACCTGTTGCGGCACACGTATGATGAGTCAGAGGGCCGGCACGGGTTTGTGAGCCTCGAGGTCTCGCCCCACCTTGCGTATGACACCGAAGGCACTATGGAGCGCGTCGGGCACCTGTGGAACGAGCTGGATCGGCCCAACGTGATGATCAAGGTGCCCGCCACGGAGGAGGGACTGCCGGCGATCGAGCAGCTCACGGCGGAGGGGATCAACGTCAACGTGACGCTGCTGTTCGGGCTTCCGCGATACCGGAAGGTGGCGCACGCGTACGTCGAGGGGATTGAGAAGCGGCTGTCGGAGGGGAAGTCGGTGGACCGGATCGCGTCGGTCGCCAGCTTCTTCCTCAGCCGCATCAACGTGCTGGTCGATCCAATGCTGGAGGAGATGGTCGAGGCCGGAGGGGCGAAAGGTGAGAAGGCGGCGAAGATCCGGGGGGAGACGGCTATCGCCAGCGCCAAGCTCGCGTATCAGATCTTCCGGCAGGTCTTCGAGCAAGGGCGATTCCTCCACGCGGTAGGGGAGGGGGCGCGTGTACAGCGGTTGCTCTGGGCCAGCACCAGCACCAAGAACCCGGAGTACAGCGACATCAAGTACGTGGAGCCCTTGATCGGACCCGAGACGGTGAACACGATGCCGCTGCGGACCCTCGATGCGTACCGCGACCACGGCGAACCGGCCTCTCGCATTGGAGAGGGCGTAGACGATGCGCAGGAGGCGCTGGAGATCCTGGATGAGCTGGGCATTGACATGGATGAGGTGACGGCACAACTGGAGAAGGAAGGCGTGGACAAGTTCGTGGCCTCTTACGAGCGGCTGTTGGAGGCACTGAAGGAGCGAGGCGCGGGGTCGCAGGCCTAGCCTGAGGCCGAATCCAAGCCCGAGAACCACGCGACCTGGATGGCAACGGAGACGGGCGTGGCCCAGTACTGGCGGGTAGCAAGCCTATGAACGAAGGGAACGGCGAAGACCGGGCATGGACGCGCGTACCGCGCAGCAAGGAGGAGGCTCAAGCGACCTACGATCGGCTGAGCCGTTGGTACGACCTCCTGGCTGCGGGCAGCGAGGGGCCGCACGTCGAGGCCGGGATCAGGATGCTCGACGTGCAGGAGGGGGAGCGCGTCCTGGAGATCGGCTTTGGCACGGGACGCGGTCTGGTCGCCCTGGCGCAAGACGCGGGCACCTCGGGACGGGTCTACGGGCTCGACATCTCGAGCGGTATGGCGCGCGAGGCGAGGGGGAGGCTGGAGGAAGCGGGCGTCGATGACCGAGTAGCACTGATGCTGGGTGACGGCGCGCGTCTCCCCCTGGCTGGCGGCTCCATCGACGCGGTCTTCATGAGTTTCACATTGGAGTTGTTCGACACGCCACGGCTGCAACCTGTGCTGAACGGCTGCGCCCGAGTGCTCCGACCCGATGGAAGACTCTGCGTGGTGAGCCTGGCGAAGCAAGGACGGGGGAGCGCCACCGTTCGGCTCTACGAGTGGGTTCACGAGATGGTGCCGCGCTGGGTGGACTGCCGGCCGATTCCGGTCAGGGAGGTCCTGGAGCGAGTCGGGTTTGAGATCGTGGAGATAGACCGGCGCTCCATGTGGACTCTACCGGTGTACGTCTTGCTCGCGCGCTCGGCCGACGGGGCGGGGACGGTGACGGCCGCGCCGAAGCACGCTGATAAGCGGAGCAGGATGGAAGGAGATCACGACGATGAGTGACGAGATTCTTGAGACGATGCGGCAACGGAGGACGGTTCGTGAGTACACGGATGACGAAGTGAGTGAGGAGCAAGTGGAGCGGCTTCTGGAGGCGGCCACGATGGCGCCCAATCGATTGAACCGCCAACCGTGGCACTTCTTTGTGATTCGGGAGGATGAGGTGAAGGAGAAGCTGGCGGGCATCCTGACACTGCATCCGCATCTGGCGTCAGCGCCGGTCATCATCGGTGTTGGGGCGCGCCCGGAGCTTTCGAGCACGTGGCGCATGGACGCGATGGCGGCCGCGGAGAATCTGCTGCTAGCGGCGACAGCGGAAGGCCTGGGATCCGCCCTGCTGGCCAATCCCGACGGGACCCTGTGGCAGACGGCGGAGGAGATGCTCAACGAGGCGCTCCATATTCCCGTGCAGCGAGGTGACGGGCTTCCAATCCTGGTTGCGGTAGGATACCCAGCGGAAGAGCCGGAACCGCACCGGACGGAGGACCGATTCGACAGGACGAAGATCCACTACGGCGCCTGGGAGGAGCGGGAGCTGGGGGGGTGACGAGTAGTCCCCCGGTGGTGCTCATCGGAAGTGGTGAAGGTGCGGGGGCGGCTCTTTTCTGGTCGTTGCGATCTCGAAAGAAGGTGTTCTTGGGCCTGACCGATGGGTTCAAGCCCTTATCAGGATGAGAAGGAGGCAGGAGATGGCGAAGAGCGTGTTGAAGGGTCAGTGGAAGCAGTTGAAGGGTCAGGTCAGGGAGAAGTGGGGTGAGCTGACCGACGATGAGGTCGATCAGGTTAGGGGCGAATCGAAGAAGCTGGTCGGGTTGCTGCAGGAGAAGTACGGGTACGCGAAGGAGAAAGCTGAAGCGCAGGTCGCGGAGTTCCTGGAGGAGAACACGTAAGCGTCTCGACTGCAGGCCGGCGCAGGCGGCGGACTGGGCTGGAGGATGTGGGGACCGACTCTTGGGCGGGGTTCCTGGGATGAGGAGCCCTCCGCGGAGGGGGGGACCCACCAGGGGGGCTCGGCGTGTGCGACAGGCGGCCGGTGCCCCGAGGCCGCGAGAGACGGGATCTCGCAAAGACGGCGGCTGGACAATGGAGCGGCGGCAGCCGGTAAAAGCGGCCGGGACGTGGAGGGCCGTGTCGGAGGGCCTGCGGAGGTTTTCGGCTGAGGGTGCGCCGGGCGCGATGACGGGAAGGAGGGATGATGGGCGTACTCGACGGTAAGGTCGCTCTGGTGACCGGCGGGAGCAGCGGCATCGGGGAAGCGACGGCCAGGCTGTTCGCGAGGGAGGGGGCGCGGGTGGCAGTGCTGGCCTTGGGGCCCGAGGAGTTGGAGGAGGTCGCGCAGGACATCTCCGACTCGGTAGGGGAGGCCATGCCGGTGGCGGCGGACATCTCCAGGCCGGAGCAGATGAAGGCGGCCGTTGCCAAGGTCGTGGATCGGTGGGGGCGTCTGGACATCGTCTTTGCCAATGCGGGCATCAACGGCGTGTGGGCTCCGCTGGAGGAGCTCGACCCAGAGGAGTGGCGTCAGACGATTGACGTCAACTTGACGGGTACCTTTTTCACGGTGAAGTACGCCGCGCCGTACCTGAAGCGAAACGGGGGCGCGATTGTGATCACCTCTTCCATCAACGGGGCGCGGGTCTTCAGCAGTCCTGGGGCCACGGCTTACTCCTGCTCGAAGGCGGGGCAGGTGGCCCTGGCGAAGACCCTCGCGCTGGAGCTGGCGGAGGATCGTGTCCGCGTAAATGTGGTGTGTCCCGGGAACATCGCGACAGAGATTGAGGAATCCACGGATAGGCAGGATCTCAAGAGCCTGGGTGAGTCCGTTGGCTTCCCGGCAAAGGCGATTCCGTTGACGGGCCGGGCGGCGGGCCGACCCGAGCAGGTGGCAGAGGTCGTCCTCTTCCTGGCATCGGATGCGTCGAGCCACGTCACCGGTGCGGTGGTCACCGTCGACGGGGCGCAGTCCCTGATGGTGGGGTAGGCCAGCGAAGGTGGGAAGGAGCGAGACATGAACGAGGGGCCAACGAGGGGAGGGGCAAGAAGGCCGGGGACGCCCACGATGCGCGGAGGCGAGGGAGAACGATCGGGCGGACCAAGCTCGGCGCTCCTGACGCCGGGTTCCTGGCTCTGGGTCGTGACGGCGGGGGGGACAGCGCTGGCCCTCGGCTTCGGGACTCTGGCCGCAATCTGGTTTCTGCAGCGGCCGCTGGCGATCATGGTGCTGGCGCTCACGATAGCGGCTGCGCTGGCGCCTGCGGTGCACTGGGTCGAGAGGCGGCTGCCCCGGTCGCTGGCCGTGGTGGCCGTGTACCTGGTCCTGGCGCTGGCGGCGGCGCTGCTCGGTGTACTCGTCTTTCCGACCGTGGTGGATCAGGCCGAGAGGATGGCGGTTCGGACGCCCGAACTAGCTGATCAGGCCCAGCAATGGCTGCGCGAGAGACTTCCGGTGAGCGACGCCTCACTCATTGACCAGCTGCTCTCGCAGGTTGTGGGCCTGAGCTCATCTTTGGTCGCCCTGCCCCTCGAGATTTCGTCGTCGATCCTTGACATCGTGCTGATTGTGTTCCTGTCGCTCTACACACTGATCGCCGCGCCCCAGACGCGCGAGACCTTCCTATCGGTCGTCTATGAGCGGTCCCAGGCGAAGGTGAACCACGTGCTGGATCGATTGGTCCACACCATGGGGGGGTACGTGCGCGCCGCCGCCATCACCGGCGTGATCATTGGGACCCTCAACTACATTGGGCTGTTGGTGATTGGGGTCAACTTTCCGCTGGTGCTGGCCATCCTCTCCGCTGTTTTCGAGTTCATCCCGTTCATCGGCCCGTTCATCGCCGGCGCGCTGATGGTTCTCGTTGCGTTCCTGCAGGCCCCGATTAAGGCGCTGGTCACGCTGGTCTTCGTCATTGGTATGCAGCAGGTGGAGGGGAACTTGGTGGCGCCCAACGTCATGCATCCGCAAACTTGCATCTCCCCACTGACGACGCTGTTCGCCATCTTCGCCGGATTCTCCGTCGGGGGCGTCCTTGGCGCGCTGATCGCCGTGCCCGTAGCAGCCGCACTGCGGGTGCTCGTGGTGGAACTACTGCTTCCGAGCTTGCGGCGGGGCAAGGGAGGGGAGGGCGAAGAGGCCCAGGAGACGTGCTGAAGTTCTCCGTAGACGGTCGGCGCAAGGATCCAATCATCTCAATATCGGCACTGACCTGGTTCCCCATCCGGTGTCGCGCCCGGGCTTGGGCCTCTCGGCGAACCGGCGACCGTCCTCCCCTCCCAACGAAACTCCAACCTTTCCCAACTAAGCCCGTCGTGATCACCAACCGAACCCCGCATCACGCGGGTCGGGGATGGTGTACACTAAACGTAGG
>CAZIWL010000143.1:0-11129 GCA_964542755.1 uncultured Anaerolineales bacterium | reverse complement strand
TGACCAGGTCCTCTCCTATGCCCCTGGAGAGGGCCTGATCTAGCCTCTTGACGGTTCTCCACGTCGGCCATCCGTGTTAGACTCTCCACCAGCTTGGCCCGCCCGGTGCCGGGGACCGGGCATGATCAGCATAGGAGTCTGACATGGCGGAACGGAAGCCGAAGACAGCCTTCACCCTCACGCCCATCATCGCAGCACTCACCATCGCCGCCGCGGCCGGCGGCCTCTTCATCGACGGCATCTACCAGGGGAACCTGCTCCTCCGGTCGGGGTGGCGTGGGAACGACCTGATCACCCTATTCGTCGCCAGCCCGCTGCTGATCGGGTCCTTCATCATGGCGTATCGCGGCTCGCTGAGAGGCACGTTGGTCTGGCTCGGCATGCTCGCTTACGTGCTCTACAACTTCGCCTACTACCTCTTTGGCGCGGCCTTCAACAGCCTTTTCTTGATCTATGTAGTGCTGGTCGACCTGGCGATGCTCGCCCTGATCTTCGCCCTGGCGAAGATGGACGCGGGCCGGTGGGCCAAGGCCTTCCGCGAGAGGACGCCGGCCAAGTGGATCGCAGGGTACATGATGGTGACGGCGCTGGCGCTGACGGGTCTCTACAGCGTCTGGTCGCTCCAGTTCGTGACCACCGGACAGGTTCCGGAGATCGTGACCAATACGGGGCACCTGACCAGCATCGTCTTCGCCCTCGATCTCACCATGGTGGTGCCCTGGTTCATCCTCGGTGCGGTCTGGCTCTGGCAGCGGAGGCCCTGGGGCTACGTCATCGCCACGGTTATGAATGTGAAGGGGACTGTCTACATGTTGGCTCTCACCGCGGTGACGCTTTCCGCCGAGCGGGCTGGCGCGGTGGAGAGCGCGGCGGAGGCGGCGCCCTGGGTTGTGATCGGGCTCGGCAGCCTCGCGGCCAGCCTTTTCCTACTGGGCAACGTTCAGGCGGACTCGGGTTGAGGAACGCAGGGCCTTGGGGCCGCTCCGCACGCGGCCGCTTGCCCAGGCAGTCCTTCAACCCGGCCCAGCTTGATGCTACAGACACGGACGTAATGAGACTGAAAGGGAGTACAAAGCGATATGGAGACGGTACAAGACGTGAAACGTGATCCAAACGTTCTGCAAGGCGCCGTCCGGGCGCTCGGATTCGCGGGCAGAGTATTGCTCATTGGCGCGGCCATTTTTCCAGTCATCATGGTCGTCGGTGGATTCACGACGCCGGGCGAGACGGTCGATGCGACTCCGGACGAGGGGGCTGCATTGCTCTTCCCGATGCTGCTGGTCTCGGCAGTGGATGGACTGGTGCTGGCCATCATCGTTACGCAAGCCCGCTGGCGGGGGCTACCGCTCATGGTGGGGCTGGCGGCCTCGTACTACGGCGCGCAGACTGTCATGGGTCAGATCGAGGCCCTGGCGTTTCTTACCCCTTTGGGGGAAACCCTGGGCGCCGGGAGTATGCCGGTCATCGAGATGCCTGTGGCGCTGATTGTGAGCAGCTTCATCATCGGGGCGGCCAAGGCGGTCGTTGGCGTGCCCCTGGCCGTGGTGCTCTTCGGAAGGGCGAGGCACGATGGGCGGGAAGCGCGCGTGAGTCTGGGCCAGGGCATGGGGCTGGGACAGTGGGCTCTCAAGCTGGGCGTCATTATCGTGCTGTACGAGCTGCTCTACTTTGGATTTGGGTACTACGTGGCGTGGCGGCATCCCGCGGTCCAGGCGTTCTACCAGGGCGTCGATCCGGGGAGCTTCCTGCGGCAGATGCGGTACGTTGCCACGGAGACGCCGTCTTTGCTTGGCCTGCAGGCGGTGCGTGCACTGCTCTGGGCCGCGTTCGCGCTCCCCGTGGTGGATATGTTGGAGGAGAAGCCGTGGATAGGAGCGCTGGCGACGGGGCTGCTCCTCGCGATCCCGGCGAACATCCAGCACATCATCCCGAACCCGTATATGCCCGCGGACGTGCGGCTGGTTCACTTCGTGGAGACGGCCAGCTCCACGTTCATCTTCGGCGCGGCCGTGTTCTGGCTGCTCCACCGCGCCCATCGGTCCATCGCTGATCTCTTTGGAGGGGCAGGCTGAGACGGACGCGGATAGGGGAGGGGAATAGCGCGGCGCCCGGCGTCTGTGCGCCGCACGCCGGCCGTGCCGCGCACGGCTGGGGCGGAACGCCGCGCCGTTCTCCTTACTCCCCACTCCCTACTCCCGCCGTTCGCCAACGAACCTCCAACTTTCTCCAACGTAACTCAACACAGAACGCCACCCGATTCAACCCCTTCTGCCGTAGCGACGTGATAGGATAGGGGAAGGTGGAATGAGATAGACGTGAGACTGGGAGATGGACTCTCAGTCTGTGCGCAAGGTAAGGGAGGGTTCCTATGATTAGGAGACGCTCGAAGACGACGATGATCCTGGCGGCGACGTTGATCGCGGCTGTGCTCAGCGGTTGCGTGTTTGGCCAGCGGACCGGGCCGGTGCAGACCGAGAGCGAGACCATCGACCTGGGCGACGCTGAATCCGTCGCCGTGAACCTCCGTATGGGAGGCGGCGAGCTGACGGTCGAGGGCGGCGCCGATGCCCTGATGGAGGCGGATTTTCGGTACAACGTGGCGGACTGGGAACCGATGGTCGACTACAGCGTTGGCGGTGGTCGGGGTGAACTGACCGTGGAGCAGCCCGATGTGAGAGGAGGGCTCCGTCTGGACGAGTACGAGTATGCGTGGGACCTGCGGTTCGCCGGCGACGTGCCTATGGACCTGACCTCGCAGCTGGGCGCGGGTCGGAGCACGCTTGACGTCTCAGAGCTCTCACTGACGTCGTTCAACGTCGAGATGGGTGCCGGTGACACGACGGTCGATCTGGCCGGCGACTGGCAGGAGGATCTAGACGTTTCCATCAGGGGCGGCGTCGGCCGGGCCACGGTCTACCTGCCGTCGGACGTCAGCACGCGCGTCACCGTCAACGGCGGCATCGGCGAGGTTGACACGACGGGGCTGAGCCGGGATGGCGACGCGTACGTCAACGATGCGTTTGGGGCCGGCGATGCCACGTTGGAGGTTGACATTGAGGGGGGCGTGGGGGAGATCAACCTTGAGGTCAGAGAGTGATCCTCGCCCAACCGGTGGGGCGCCTTGCGCCCCAGACGGTCCACTTCCGCCCGGCGGACGACGGAAGCCCGGCGCGCGGCGCCCGCCCCAGATGGGGCGTACCTCACTCGCCGGGCCAGCCAATGTATCTTTCCTTGGAGGAACCTAGGTGAAGGACTCAAAATCGATTATGGGCGTCAATCTGCTCTACCTGGTCGCGTTCGTGTCCCTCCTCGTAGGGAGCGTCGCGCTGGCCGGTCTGTCCATGGGATGGCGCCTGGTGATCAACGAACTCGTCTTCCTGGGGATTCCCATCGTTGTCTTCGTGGGGATCTCAGGCCGGCGTCCCAGGGATCTCTTTCGTCTTCGCCCGGTCTCTTGGAAGGTGGCGGCGCTGGCGCTGATCGTGGGGCTGGGGCTCTGGCGCTTTGACTGGTGGATTGCCGCGCTCTTCGGCGAGGTACTGGACTACACCATTCCCCTCCCGCCGGACGTGCTCAATCTCACGCCGGCTGACAAGGCCGCTATGGCGGTCGGGACGGTGATCCTGGCGCCGATTGTCGAGGAGCTTCTGTTTCGGGGTGTGCTCCAGTCGGCGTATGAGCAGTTGGGGCCGGTCAGAGCCATCGCCGCCAGCGCGCTGCTCTTTGTGGCCATTCACCAGGAGCCGGCGCAGAGCATCGCCATCCTGCCGGTGGCGCTGGCCCTGGCGTACGTGACGTGGCGGACGCAGTCCGTGGTGCCGGCCATCCTGGCTCACTTCGGCAATAACGCCCAGGCGATGGCCGTGTCGCTCCTCCAGGGGAGCAGCCCACAGAGCATGGCCTTCACGCCGTCGGGCGTTGGGGCGCTGCTCGGGCTCCTGGTCGCCATGGCGTCGCTGATCGCGCTGACCCGGCTCACCAGCCCGGAGAAGAAAGAGCGGGAGGCAGGGCAGCGCGGGTGGCTGGCGCGGAGCTGGCCGTTGATGCCTGTGGTGCCGATCTACGTCGTGCTGGTTGGTCTGAGTCTGCTCATGGGCCTCAGGCCGGAGGCGCTGGCCCTCGGCCAGCGCGTGGAGCTGGACCCCGGGCCGTGGGAGGAGGCGAGCCGCTGGACGTACGAGATCTCGAACGCGGCGGATGAGCAGGTGGGCCAGGCCGAGTGTTCGGTGCAACCCGAGGCTGAGTCCTTCGTACTTGAGTGTGAGATGGAACAGTCTGCCTACGAGGTCGATGCGCCGTCGGGCTTCTTCAAGGACGGAGACGTCACACAGACGCAGACGGTCCGCTGGGATCGGGAGACGATGGCGCTGCTGGATGCCAAGATCGAAGCGGCCTATACTGTGGGCGAGGAGGAGGCGGCGCTGGAGGCGGTGGTCTCCGAAGGGAGACTTGGCGTGCGCGTCGAAGAGGAGGGCCAGCCGGTACGCGAGTTCGAGCGCTGCTATCAGCTAGAGAACGGCGAGGCGGACGCATCCCCAGTTGAGGAGCCGTGCCGCCTTGAGGACGACCTGGTGGCCGGCGGGGGTATCTTCTCCCCGCTGCTGGCCGGCGAGTGGCCCTGGCGCTTCTCGGCCCTTCCGATGGAGCTGGCGTACAGCCGGGAGGCGACCGTTGTCTGGCCCTATCGCTCGGCGGAGGGCGTGGAGGGGCGCGTGCCTGCGAAAGAGGAGGTCTTCGTGGTCGTCCGGACGGCGGAGCAGGTCGCGACCCCGGCGGGCGAGTTCGTGACGTGGCGGGTGACGGTGGGGGAGAAGGTCACCGCCTGGTACACGGCGGAAGCCCCGCATCACCTTGTGGCCTATAGTGACGACATGGTCACGTGGCGGGTCACGGGGATCGAGTGAGGTGTTGGTCGAGGAAGGCCCCGCGGCCGACGAGGGGCTGGTGCTCTCCAAGGGCCTGGCCGACTGACGGGCCCTGGTCCGTTGACCAGGAGAGGGGCTGGTCGCGTGACCAGGCGTCTGACTGGCTGGCTGGCAGATGTGGGCTGAGCCGTGCACTGGTATAGTAGGACCCAGTGTTGAGTTCGGAGGGAGGCTTCTTGACGCTGCCTCCTTCCGCGAGCGGACGAGGAGGCCTTGCTGTGAGATTCCAGCGGCTGGTTCTTGTGGCGGTGTTGGTGCTGACAATGGGTAGTATGTTGGTTGGCTGCGGTGCCAGATCGAGCTTGCGCATAGGTTGGCTGGAGGCCGGTGGGCCAGGGCACAAGGAAGCGCGGTACAGGTTGTTCAGCGGACTGGAGCGGGCCTCGTTCCGTGCCCAGGCCGGCGAGACCATCGGACTGGACTATGACGTGGATGTGGAAAAGGGTACGCTAGCGATGACTCTCATCGATCCGGACGGCGACGCTCTGTGGGCGAGGACATTCGAGGAAGACGTGGAAGACAGTGTGCGGATCGATGTCCCGCAGGACGGCCGGTTCCGGCTGCGGATTGAGGGCGAGTCCACTGGGGGTGGGTTCAAGATCGCCTGGCGTGTCCAGTAGGATCTGGAGAAACGACGGGTCAAACCGGCGGGGCGTGGCACCCCCTTGAAGTGCGGAGGAATTCAAAGAGACCCGACGGGTCTTGTGTCAGTCGATGGTTCAAGACGGGATCTATTGGTAATCAGACAAGGAGGAGACGATGAACTACGGTGAAGTACTCGGTCGCGCGTGGAATATCATCTGGGAGCACAAGTACCTGATTCTGCTCGGCGTGCTGGTCGCATTGGGAAGCGGTGGTGGGAGCGGCGGGACCTCTGCTAGCGGCAACGTCAACTTTGACAACGGCTTCCGCGAGCCGCCCCGCATGCCTGAGATGCCGCGGATGCCGGAGCTTCCGGCCATCGGCGGCCTCGCGATCGGGGTGGTTGTCTTGATGGTCATCGCACTGGTCGTCGTGGGCCTGCTCTTCTGGGCGCTGTCGACCATTGCCCGGGGCGGCTTGATAGCGGGCGCCAACGCTGCTGACGAAGGCCGCCGGTTGGGCTTCGGTGGGGCCTGGAATGCCGGCTGGAAGAAGGGATGGCGTCTGCTCGGCATCGGGATCATCCCCGGCATCCCTGGGCTCCTGTTGGGCCTGGTGGGAGTTGCCGTCGGGGCAGCGGCTGGTGGCTTCGCGTATCTGGCTGGAGAGCGCATGGCCGGACTGCCTTTCGCGGGCGTGGGGCTTGTCCTTGTGGGGCTGGCCTGCATCCTTCTACCGCTGACCCTGATCCTGGGGCTTCTGCGGACCTTCGCGAACCGCGCCTGTATGCTGGAGGACCTGGGGGTCATCGGATCGTACCGCCGCGGCCTCGAGGTCCTGATGGAGAACCTGGGGCCCGCCATCGTGCTGTTCCTTATCCAGATCGGGATCGGGATTGCAATCGCCGTCGTCGGCTTGGTGCCTGGCCTCTTGCTGGCTCTCTGCTGCCTTCTATGGCCGCTGCTGCTGGCCGTCGAGGGCGGCATCGCCGCCTACTTCTCCACCGTCTGGACGCTGGCGTGGAGGGCCTGGACGGACGCGGCATCCTTCAGCGAACCGGGTGTCGAGGAGCCGGCCATCGAGGCGCCGGTGGCATAGGCTGAGACGCGGACGGACTTCTCGGACGCAGACGAACCGTCAGAGGACGGGATGCGAAAGGCGAGAGCAGGAGGTGCGTGGATGGGTGACAACGCTGTTGCACTGGACGTACGGAATGTGTCTAAGAGCTACGCGGAGGTACGGGCCGTCGACGGGCTCTCCTTTGAGGTGAGGCCCGGGGAGATCTTCGGCCTGCTCGGACCGAACGGCGCCGGCAAGACGACAACGATTCGGATGGCTTTGGACATCATCAAGCCCAGCACCGGCGACATCAGCGTCCTGGGCGGCCCGATGACGGAGGAGAAGAAGGCCCGCATTGGGTATCTGCCGGAGGAACGCGGGCTCTACGACGATATGACCGTTATGGACACGTTGGTCTTTCTCGGTAAGCTTAAGGGGCTCTCCAACGCGACGGCGCGGACCCGGGCCGAGACGTACCTCCGCGAGGTCGAGCTGTGGGATGCCCGCGACCGGAAGATAGAGGCGTTGAGCCAGGGGATGAATCAGAAGGCCCAGTTTGTGGCCGGCACGATGCACGAGCCGGATCTGCTGATCATCGATGAGCCCTTCAGCGGCCTTGATCCCGTCAACACCCGTCTGATCAAGAGCCTTCTGCTCCGCATGCGGGATCAGGGGACGGCCATCATCATGTCGACCCATCAGATGCAGCGTGTGGAGGAGATGTGCGAGCGAATCCTACTCATCGACAGCGGGCAGCGGGTGCTTTACGGCCCCCTGGATGAGATTCGTCGGCAGTTCGCTGCCCGCGCCGTAGAGGTCGATCTCCGCGGCGAGGTCGGCCAGGTGCCCGGTGTGATGCGCGTCAGCCGTGAAAACGGGAGCTACCGGATGACCCTGGAGGAGGGCGTCGAGCCCGAGGAGCTGCTCCAGCGCCTGGTGAACATGCCCGGCGTGACCGTGGAGCGTTTCGAGCGCGTGCAGCACAGCCTGGAGGACATCTTCGTCGAGGTTGTGGGCCGTGAGGTCGCCCCCGAAGAGGAGGGGGAGGCGGCATGAGGAAGATCTGGCTTGTGGCTGCGGCGACGTATCGCAGGCGCGTGACGTCGACCCTCTTCCTCATCCTGACCTTCGGCATCCCGGTCCTCATGGTCATCGCCGCCGGCGTGGCGGTCCTCACGCAGATTGGCGGTGGCGTGCCTCAGATCGGCTACGTCGACCAAACCGGGGAGCTGGCCGCCGTCTCTGGCGTGACCGTTGAGGGGCGGACGGTTCCCGTCACCATGTTCGATAGTCAGGAGGAGGCACGGCAGGCCTTGCAGGCGGGGGACGTCGGCGGCTATCTGGTGGTTCCGGAGGATTACCTTGAAGAGGGCGCCGCGACGTACTACGGTGAGTCGAGTCCCAATGCCGTGGCGGACGAGGCTCTGATTGGTCTGATGCGTTTGGCGATGCTGCCTGACGCACCCGACTGGATCCTGTCCCGGCTCGACGACCCCTCAGATGTGACCTACGTGGCGCAGGAGACAGGAGAACGTGTCGCGCAGGGGCCGGCTCTGGTTCTGCGGATCCTTACGCCCGGCGCCTTGGCGATGGTCTTCGTGCTCTCCGTCTTTACCAGCGCCAACCAGATGGGCGCTGCCGTGGTACGGGAGAAGGAGCAGCGCGCGATGGAGATGGTGGTCACCTCTATCTCACCCCGGGAGCTGGTATCCGGCAAGGTGCTGGGGATGACGCTGCTGACGGCCACGCAGGTGGGCGTATGGATGCTTGGTGCCGCCGCCGGCGTGGGGCTGGCTCTCTTGGGCACCCTCCAGGTGCAGGAACTCAGTATTCCGTGGAGGTCTGTCCTCTGGGCCGCTCTGCTGGGCATCCCGGGCTACTTTCTCTATGCTGTCCTAGGGGCGGGGCTGGGCGTCATCGCAGGGGATAAGGAGCAGGCGCGCCAACTCGCCGGCGTGCTCGGGTTCCTCGGCATGGGGCCGCTCTACTTCATGAGCGCTATCATCGACAATCTAAGCGGTCCGCTGGGTGTGGGATTGACGCTCTTCCCCCTCACGGCTCCGACCATTGCTCTCTTCCGGATGACCTTGTCGGAGGTCCCGACGTGGCAGCTGGGCGCCAGCCTGGGGATTATCCTCGTCTGCCTGGCCGCCGCGGTCTGGTCCGTCGCGCGCATCTTCCGCGCGGCCATGCTCCTCTACGGTCAGAGCTTGAAGCCGAAGGAGATTCTTCAGGCGCTGCGTCACGCATAGGATAAGTGCTATGAGAAAGACACTGATCGTCGGACTGCGCGAATTCCGAGAACGGGTCACGAGCCGCGCGTTCTTGTTGAGCACTGTTGCCACCCCTCTCATCATCCTGGTGGTCTCGCTGGTCACCGGAGGGTTCACGTTTGGTCCTCAGAATGAACCACCGCTGCAGGGCGTTGAAGAGGCCCAGCAAGAGGCTCAGACAATCGGCTACGTGGACCGGGCTGACGTGATCGAGCGGATCCCCGAACCGATAGCCCCGGAGACGTTCCGCTCCTATCCCGACCAGGAAGCCGCGCGGGCGGCCCTGGAGCAGGGGGAGATCGCCGCCTATTACGTCGTCCCCTCCGACTACCGCGAGACCGGTGAGGTGGAGCGCTTCAGCGTGCGCTTTCCCACAGCGCCGCCGGACACGGAGTCCTTCAACTGGATCCTGGTGAGCAATCTGTTTCCCGAAGCCGGCCAGGAGGAGATCCGGCGGCTCCGCTGGCCCTTCGACCAGACCGGGCCCGCTTTCGTGCGGGTTGGCGCCGAGGTGGATGGGGAGGGTGGTGACGAGCCGGGCATGGGCGACTCGATGCTGCCTTTCATCGTGACCATCGCTGTGATGGTGCCGCTCTTCTCGGGCGGGAGCTATCTCTTCCAGAGCCTGACGAATGAGAAGAGCAACCGGGTGATGGAGATTCTGTTGGTGTCGCTGCGGCCGCGCCAGCTGCTAACAGGGAAGTTACTGGGGCTGGGTGTGCTGATCCTGGTGCAGTACCTGGCCTGGGTGGCCATCGCTGCTGCTGCGGCCGTCATCCTTGGCCGGGACGTGGGACAGCTCCTCTCGGGCCTGCGGCTTTCGGGCACTGAGGCACTGCTGGCACTGCCTTACGCGCTGGGCGGCTTCGGGCTCTACGCGGCCCTCATGGCTGGCATCGGCGCACTGGTCGAGGACGTGGAGAGCGGCCGAGGGTGGATCTTCGTGCTGACGCTGCCCATGATGGTGCCGATCTACCTGTGGATGGCGATCGTGAATGCACCGTCAGGCCCGTTGGCCGTTGGGTTGAGCCTGTTCCCGTACTCGGCGCCGGTGGCGATGCTGATGCGCATGACAGCCACGTCGGTGCCGGCGTGGCAGCTCGCCGTGAGCCTGGGGCTGCTGGCGCTGGCGACGGTGGGGACGATCTGGCTGATGTCCCGCCTCTTCCGTGCGCAAACACTCCTCAGCGGCGAGCCGCTTTCCGTACGCCGCTTCCTCCAGGCCCTCGCGGGATAGAAGGAAGAGACACAGAGATTCACAGAGAAGGCACAGAGAACCACAGAGGAAGACTCTGTGCAGCTCTGTGCTCCTCTGTGAGACTCTGTGTAACGCCGTTAGTTGACGGTCAGCTCGCCGGAGGCGATTTCGACGTTGTCGATGGTGGCGATGACGTCGTGGGCGCCGGGCTGGAAGCCCAATGCGTAAAGATCGTAGCCGCTCCAGTCGCTGTCGAGGGTCAAGCGCTCCCGGCCCGCCTCGATGAGCCCAGTGCGCTCCTGTTCGTAGGCCAGGACGCCGTCGTCCTGCCGGAAGTACGCGATCCTGAATGTGGCTTCAATGTCCTGGGACGGCTGATCGAAGTCCACCACCAGCTTGTAACCCCCGTTGTCGTACACCGTGAACTCGCTGACCACCGGGTTGAGCTGCCAGAAGGCACTCGAACCCGCGTCCCCGCCGCCCACCACCACCTCCTCGACAATCTCGATGTTGGCGACCTTCCACGCGCCGCCCTCTTGCTCCGCCGTGAAGCGCCACTCGCGCCCCAGGTCAGTGCCCCAGTAGCCGAGGACGGTGACGGTGGCGGAGGAGCCGGCGATCTCCTCACCG
Organism: uncultured Anaerolineales bacterium; assembly: GCA_964542755.1. Taxonomy (GTDB): domain Bacteria; phylum Chloroflexota; class Anaerolineae; order B4-G1; family B4-G1; genus SKLM01. The sequence continues at coordinate 462 of CAZIWL010000143.1, read as the reverse complement.
CCGATCTCGTAGGACGTCGGGCCGTCCTGGATGCCGTAGACCTGGGGCACCCAGTCTGGGGTCTCGTACTCGGCGGCGTAGGCTTCGGTCATCAGGGCCTGGGCTGCCTCGTAGTCGAAGGTGGCTTTCGGGAGGGTGCCTAGCGTGACGAGGAGGAAATCCTCGACCACCGTGACTGGCTCAGCGGCTCCCACCTCTTCCGCGTCGGGGGTCTCAGATGTCTCGGTGGGCTGCTCGGTTGGCTGCTCTGTGGGCGGCTCCGTGAGCTGGTCGGCCGGGTCGGTCGGCGACGCCGATGGCTCTGTCGTGTCCGTCGGCGCCGGTTCCTCCGGCAACAATGCCCTTCTCAAATTCCGACATCCGCGTGACGGGGCCTGATGGCCGCCACGCGTTCACGAGCCTTATCGACCGAATCGTCTTTGGGCGTGGGCAGGGTGAAGGAGAAGGTCGCCCCCATCCCCG
>CAZIWL010000142.1:0-11223 GCA_964542755.1 uncultured Anaerolineales bacterium | reverse complement strand
CCAGGAGCCCATGACCAGGGAGACGGGCGACGCTTCCTCCGTTGGCTGCACCGTCGACGTCGGGGTAGGGTTCTCGGTGGGGACCGAACCGCACGAAACCGCCAAGATGCCGGTCAGCAGGAGCGCAGTCGCGGTGAAAAGTGGTGTGTGCGCCGATCTGGTAATCCTAGCTGTCATAGCCTTTCTAACCTCCTCAAGGTGCCGGACCGACCGCCGAGGCCGTGACCGGGCGTAAGGCGAATTGGGGGCGCGGGTTCTCGATGACCATCGGACCCCTGCTGCCGTCGAGCCGTGGGATGACACGCTGCCGTCGCCTTGTGTGATAGGGGTTCGCAGCGTGCGGCGGGCGCAGATCCGACGGGTACTGGATGCGTCCCGCTCGGCCGGTGCTGACCTACGGTCGACCGCGCGCTGTGCGTCACGTGCTCCCTGCGGCCCTCTCAAGGGCCTGGGCGAGCTCGGCCAGCTCACAGGATCTCCCGACCAGACTCAGGCAGCCGGCCTCAAGGAGCTGATCCCGTTCTTCCTCCGTGGTGTCGTCCTCCACCAGCGCAATGACTTTGACCCCCGGCCTGTGCCTTCTCAGCTCCGTGATCATTTTCTCGGGGCAGTCCTCCAGCACGGTCACGTCCAGAACGACGATCCCAATCCGGTCGCTGCGGCTGCCGGCCCAGCGGCCCGTCTGGCACATCGGCACGGCCTCCTGGGCGCTGAGAGCCGTCAGGACGGGATAGCCGAGCGCGGACAGGGCGTGCTCAGCGGCGTCTCGAAGGCTTCTGTCCTCGGCCACCAGGAGCGCGGTCTCCCCTGGGCGTTTCTTGGCCGCTCCCGGCGTCTCCGCGTCGGGGCGAGACGGTAGGTGGATGGTGAACGTGGTGCCCTGACCGGGTTCCGTCTCTACGTCGATGGTCCCGCCGTGCTGCCTCACGATACCGTAAACCTGAGACAAGCCCAGACCGATCCCCTGATCCACATCCTTGGTGGTGAAGAAGGGCGAGAAGAGCTGAGAGCGGACGTCCTCGGTCATGCCGGTCCCCGTGTCCGAGACCACCAGCCGGATCCATTGGCCGCCGGACACTGCAGCCGCATCCGGCCCCCCAAAGAGGGAAAGCACATCTGCCGCCGGCGGGGCCTCGTCCGGCTGGAGTTCAACCTCTGAAAGTGCGAAGCGGAGGTCTCCGCCGTGAGGCATAGCGTCCAGCGCGTTGTCTGCGAGGTTGGCGAGGGCCTGCCGGAGGCGCGAACGGTCGACCGGGGCGACCCACGACTGGTCCGCGCCGGACAGCTCTTGGCCGAAGTATACGCGGATGTCGTCGGGCACGCGGGCACTGAGGGTCTCGACGAACTCAGCGACGAGGGCTCCGAGATGGGTCGGCTCCCGGTTGATCATCGCCCGGCTGCTGAAATCGAGCATCTGCTGCACCAGGTCCGAGGCCCGCCGCGACTCCTTCAGGATGGAGCGCAGATCGCGGGCCACGTCCAGCGGCAGGCCGGGTTTTCTCATGCTCATCTCCGCGTTGAGGATGATGGTGTTGAGGAGATTGCGGAAGCTGTGGGCCACGCCCGACGTGAGCTGTCCCAGGGCCGCCAGCCGCTCCTGTTGTTCCAGGCGCTCGCGCATAGCTCGGATCTCAGTCATGTCGCGGGCCACCAGGAGCTCCCCCTGGTAAGCAGCATCGACGATGACGGGGGTCGCTCGGACGGTCACGTCGATGCGCTGACCGGCGGCATTGAAGAACGCCGAGTCGTAGGCGAAACTTTCCCAATCTCCGGATGCACGCCTCTCCCTGCGCTTGAGATGCGCGGCACGGATGTCGGGAGGAAGGAACTCCGCGACCGGCTGCCCAAGCATCTCCGCTTCATCGAAACCCGTGAAGGACAGGCCGGCTTTGTTGATGAAAGCTATCCGGCCTGCCTCATCATGAAGGAGGATCACGTCACTCGTGCTCTCTACTACGGTGCGGTAGAGACGCTCGCTCCGGCGGAGGGCATCGACGGCCTCCTGGCGCTCCTGCACGAGTTGGCGCTTCTGCAGGACGCGATCGATGACTGACGGCAGGAGCCGCAAGTAGCCGCCGTCGACGTCCTTCACCAGATAGTCGTCGGCGCCGAGCTTCATGGCCGCTACCGCCGTCTCCTCATCCCCGGCTCCGGTGACCATCACTGTGGGTGGTAGGGTGTTGGCAGCGACCAGGGAGCGAATGACGTCCAAGCCCGTCATTCCCGGCATCTGCTGATCGACGATGACCACGTCATAGGCCAATGCGTCCAACCTGGCCAGACCATCGTGGCCGTCGTGTGCCAGATCCACGCTGTACCCCGCCCGCTCCAGATGTCTCTGGAAGAGGCGGGCGACGCCTGGATTGTCCTCCATGCAGAGGATCCGGGTTGTATGATCCGAGTCGTTCAAGAATCCATCTCCGTTTGATAAGGGTGCCGGCCCGGATGAAGGCTGAGAGGAGCGGACTGTGCCGTCATGCCTCAAGCACCTCTCGGACGGTCGTAGCAAGATCGCCGATCTCAAACGGCTTGCGGACGACCCGCGCGAATCCCAGGGATTTGAGGTCCTCAACCTCACCTTCTTGTAGAGCGTAGCCGGTGATCGCGATGGCTCGGATGTCACGCCTGACCCGGCGCAGGGCATCGAGCAGCTGTCGACCTCCCATCTCGGGCATAATCACGTCGGCGATGACCAGGTCGACGGAGTTCCGATGATCGGCCCAGCGCGGCGTCTGGCAGAGGGCCAGCGCTTCGCGGCCGTTCCCGGCCGTAAGCACCGTGTAGCCCAGGTTCTCCAGAATGCGTTCGGTGGCTTGCCGTACATTCTCCTCGTCCTCGACGAGGAGAATCGTCTCGCCACGGCCGGGGGGCGGCTCGACCGTAGACCGCGAGGGTGCCCCGAACGGCGATCCCGAGGCTTGAGACGAGGCTGGAAGGTAGATGTGGAACGCGGTCCCATCCCCGGGTGCTGTCTCGACGTCTATGGCCCCTCCATGCTGGCGGATGATGCCGTAGACCTGGGCCAGTCCCAGGCCCGTTCCTTCCCCGATATCTTTGGTGGTGAAGAATGGTTCGAAGAGGTGCTGTTGGACCTCGGGCGTCATCCCCGTGCCGGTATCCGAGATGGTGAGGCACGTCCACGTGCCGGACGCCATGTCGGCTACCGGTGGCTTATCGGATGGCGTGATCTCCGTTCGAGACAGGGAGATGCGCAGTTCGCCCCCGCCGGGCATCGCGTCGCGGGCGTTGAGCGCCAGGTTGGTGAGTGCTTGCTGTAGACGGCCCGGGTCGGCCTTGACGGGGTAGGGCCCGGGGCCGGCCTCAAGCGTGATGCGGACGGTCTCCGGGATGGTGCGCCGCAGGACGTCGAGTGCGTCGGCGACCAGCGTCTCCAGATCCAGGAGGTGCCGCTGGATCATGGAGCTGCTGCTGAAGTCAAGAATCTGCTGTACCAATTCGGTCGCCTTCTCCGCCTCCGTGACGATGGTGTGCAGACTCTGCTCCAGATCAGCCGGGAGATTGCCCCGGCGCAGCGGGAGACCGGCGTAGAGGATGATGGTCGTGAGGAGGTTACGGAAATCGTGGGCGATGCCGGCCGCCAGCTGGCCGACGGCGGCCAGGCGTTCCTGGCGCCGGAGCTGACGCTCCAGGGCCTTCTGGTCGGTCACGTCGGTGCTGACGCCGACGATCCCGATGGGCTGCCCCTCCTCGTCGTGGACCAGTTGCACACGGGCGTCGAGGATGATCTCACGGCCGTCCGGTGCGAAGTTGATGACCTCGCCTCGCCAGCTCCCCTGGGACAGGGTGGCCTCGAGGATCTCTCGCTGCGTGCCGCCGCGCGCCGGATCGTCGCCCAGCATGCCAATGGGTCGTCCTATGAACGCGTCGGCGGTCCGGTCAAAGGCCCGGCACTCGGCCTCGTTGACGTAGGTGATGGTGCCCTCCAGGTCCGTGGCGATGACCATGTCCTGGATCTGATCGAGGAGCATGGACTGGAAAGCGAGCTGCTCCTCCACGTCCTTTCGCTCTGTGATGTCCTTGTCCATGGCGAAGAAGCCGATCACCTCTCCGTCCTGATAGATGGGCACCTTGGTGAGGAGGTACCAGCGTCGGTCGCCGGCGACATTCGTCGCCGCACGCACCTTCCGGATCATCGGATTCCCGGCGAGGACGTCTTCTTCGTCGGCCATGATCTCCTCGCCTTCGCGCGGCCAAAGCTCCGCGGCCGTCCTGCCCTTCAGCTCGGACTGGGGCACGCCCACGGCGTCGGCGTAGGCCTGACTGGCCCGAATAAGACCGTGGTCGGCGTCCTTGAAGTAGACGAGGTCCGGAGTGTTCGCCATGAGGGAGTCCCAGAGCTGCCGGCGGACGCCAAGCTCCTCCTCGGCGCGCCGCCGACCGGTGACGGCGGCACCCAGCGTCAGGGACGTGAAGGCGACGACGCCGACGAAGCTCCACAAGACGCCGAGGTTCTGAGGGAAGGGCGGGCCCGAATAGGGGCCGCCACCCAGCGCCGTTCCCACGACGCCAATGAGCCCGGTCACCAGGATGGCGACGCTCGAGCCCGCCAGGCCGAAGCGCAGGGCGATCCACACCAGGGGCGGGAAGACGGCAAAGGCCACCGGGAGACCGGCGCGGCGCGGGAAGAGGTACCCCAAACCGCCGAAGACGACGGCGCCGACTACGATGAGCACCCCAAAGGGAAGGGCGGTGTGAGCGATACGACGCGCGTCTAGCTGGGGCAGGGAGGTCTTCTGGCGCAGCTCGTTGCCCACCACCAGGAGTGCCGGGGTGAAGACGATCACGCCCACTGTGCCGCCCAGCCACCCATTCAGCCACGCAGAGAGGGTGTCTGCCGTCGCGATCCGTCCCGTGATCACGAGCGCGCCCACACGCAGGGTGGCGCTCACGAAGGCACCGGCTAGCCCGCCGATCACGGCGAGCAGAAGCACGTCCTTCAGGCGGCGGAGACGGAGGTCGAAGTCAACGTGGTGGCGGAGCAGCCAGGCGCCCCCGACGGCCCCCAGAGTGTGCCCCAGGGGCCCCATGACCCATGCCAGAGGCGGATGGTTCTCCGCGATGGCGGCGATGACGTCGCCCAGGAAGATGCCGGGGAAGACGCCGTGCCCCAAGAGAAGCACGGCGCCCAGGGAGATGCCCGACGGCGGCCAGATGAGGGTGACCCGTGTCTCGGGGTGGGAGAGGAGCAGCCCAAGTCTCGCCGCCAGGATGTGGACGAGGGCCAGCGCGGCATTAAGGAGGATGGGCCGCTTGGTTAGGGTTCGGAGTGTCCTGACGAGTCGATTCATGGGCGTGCTTACGCTCGGTGCCGGTCGGGTCTGGGTAGTGGCGGCGGTTGCCCTCCTCCGGGCTTCCCGATTGTACTGGGCAAGGGGTGGTTTGACAAGCAGCTCGGAGGGGAAATTCTGAAGGTCTTCTGAAGTGACGCCGTTGACGCCACGTTACGTTTGAGGAGGAGGGGCCGGGAGGATGTAAGACTCGATGGCGACCTTGGACGTCGGTCGAGGGGAGCGGACGCGAAATCCCAACGGTCTACTTGTTGACGGTCACGGTGTCTCCAGCGACATCGGCCACATCGAATGGGCTGCAGAATGAACACTTTACTGGCCGCAATCGCTCTGCTTCCTGCCTACTAGGTCTGGCCCAAGGCCCACTCACCGTGCTCACGCAAAGGAGTGCATTCACCCAAATCAGTGACCTATGACAGCATGGGGTCGGTGCCCGATGAGGCCGGCCCGCGGCAAGGGCAGCTGCGTAACCGGGCCCAGGTCGATCGTTAGCAGGAAAAGGATCATCGGCGGAGCGAAGAGTACGTATGATGCCGGCGACACCCGGCACAGGGATACGTCGGCGGGCCCGGGAGCGCAGGTATCCTTGCCAAGGAAGATCCTTACGCATGCGTCCTCTCACACGTCATCTGAGGCTGGGCTTCTCGCCGAACGACCGAGTCAGCAAGCCTAGAACTCCATAGTCCTGAACGCCCACAGTGCCACTCCGATGCAGAGCAGCGTCAGGGCCGCGGTTGTGCACAGGGGCAACCAGATGGGCAGCGGCAGGCCCATCTGCAGCGCCATAGCTGGTAGTGCGGCGGTCATCGACCAGGGCGTGAACAGCGAATACGGGCCCATGAAGCTGCCGATGATGAGACCACCGAACAGCATCCCCAGGGCGACACCGAGCAACGTGCCCCGGTTATGGGTGAGGACGCCCATCATCAGCGTCAGTGCCAGGTAGAAGAGCGTATTCACAGCCAGGCCACCGACCGCAGCGACGAAGGGACCCAGGGGAAATAGCCCCCCGTTGGCCAGTGAGATCAGGCCGTAGGCGATGGCACTCTGCAGGCCCACGAGAAGGACAAGCACGGCGATCGCATCGGCGGCCAGTTTGGACAAGAAGTAGCTGGCCCGGGACACTGGCTTGGACAGGATCCATTCGATCACACCGCTCTGTCGCTCGCCCACGATCTGGTCCTGGGATAGCAGGATGGCACCAAGGGCCAGGGCAACGGTGCCGATTTGGAATAGGGCCCCTACACTCTGCAGGACCGCGTCGTAGCTCTCGGCATCGGAAGGATCCTCATTCAGCTGCAGCATCACCGGCATGGCAAAGAGGAGAAAGGCCATGAGGCCGTTGACGACAAGCGTCCATAGGCCGGCCTGAACCCACCAACGGCGGGATCCCCACCATGCACGGTTCTCCTTAGCGAGCAGATTGGCGAACCCGCGACGCCAGCTTGGTTCCTGTACCCTGTCAAATGCGGTATTAGCGACCATGGTTGTCTCCCTCAACAAAACTGGTGAAGATCTCCTCCAGTTCGTACTTCTTTCGATGGAATTCCGTGACAGTTACGGCCTCGTCGGCCAAGACCTCGCGCAGCAGCCCCTTCTCGGCGGCAGCCTCGTCGGTCACGCTGACCTGCCAGGATGTCGCGCCGTTGCTGTGGGCCGCCTCGATACCCGCCACGTACGGCAAGTTCGCAATGCGAGACCGTGTGGCTTCGCCGTCGCCCCATAGTAACAGCGTGTAGACCGGCTTGTCGCTGCCGGCCAGCAGGTGCTCGATGGGCCCCTGGGCGACCAGTTGACCGTGATTCAGGATGGCCACGGTGTCGCTCACCTGCTGCACATCGTCCAGGATGTGGGTGGAGTAAAATATCGTGGTCCGCTCGCGCAGCTCCTCCATCACTCGCAGCACGGCGAGCCGACCGATCGGGTCGAGGGCAGCCGACGGCTCATCGAGGATGAGCAAGTCAGGGTGGTTGATCTGGGCCTGAGCCATTCCTAGGCGCTGGCGCTCGCCGCCGGAAAAACCCTTCACCGGCCGTTCCGCCTTGTCCTGCAAGCCGACCAGGTCTAGCATCTCCTCAACCCGCTTGTCGATTGCCTGCTTGGGGCCGGTAAAGAAGAACCTGGCCGTCAATTGGAGCGTCTCGCGGGCCGTCATGTCGGGGATGAACTGGGGCTGCTGGGGCAGGTAGCCAATGCGGCTGCGGATGGCGATACTATCCCGGACGATATCCTGGCCAAAAGCTGTGCCGCTGCCGCTCGTCGGACGGATGAGGCCAAGAAGCAACTTCATCGTCGTCGTCTTGCCCGCACCGTTGGGACCCAAGAAGCCAAAGATCGAGTTTCTGGCCACCCGCAGGTCGAGGCCTTTGAGGGCTTGAACCTGGCCGTAAGCTTTGCCCAGATTGTGTGTCTGAATCATGATGTCATTCGACGGATTCATCCTTAGTCTCTCCTCGCGTCGTCTCTTCTCAAGTGCGTCTCCCTGGGGTATCCGCCAGATTGTGTGTCGCTCTGCAGACTCTTGACGCCGGTGGCGCGGAGGGCCCTGGGGCCATTCTGGACACTGAACTCGATTTTCTGGTTCTCTCTCAAACAGGCGAATCCACGACGGTTGATGATGTCTGAGTGATGACCAAATGTGACATCTTCAGCCTCACGCCAGATCAAGTCGTACCCCTTCGTGTCGTTGAACCATCTGACGGTTCCTTCTTGACTGTCTGTCGTCTTGCTCCCTATGCGCCCTGAGACGTCCACTACTGGGTGAACCGGGGAGAGACAAAAAGAGACTGCCCGGGCTCCGCAAGCCCGGGCAGTCGTTGAGTTCTAGCCGTAGCCATGATCCTCTTGCTTGACAAACATTATACTGCCTTTCGGCAGGGTGTCAAATACGCGAACGCGTGGGTTTTCGAGACAGAAGACAGAAGGAGGCGCTGGCATCAACCCCTTGGTTGACCGAAGCTTGAGGGATCCGCGGATTGGGGGGAAGAGGGCATCTCCATGTTAGGAGATGCGTCACCGTCAAAATGAACGGGTAGTCGCGGGAGACCCCTACGGCCTACCGGAGCGACGTGTTGGCGCCAGGTTCTGGGTGAGGAGGAGGGAATGAGAGGACGTGAGATTCGATGGAGACCTTCAGGGTCGGGCAGCATCCAGCGCCGAGCGGACGATGTCCGTCAGCTCCTCGATGGAGAAGGGCTTGGACAGGGCCGCACTGAACCCCGAGGCGCGGAGCTTCTGCACGTCCTGGTCCATCATGTGCCCCGTCATGGCGATGACCCTCAGGCCCGGATGCTCCCGCCGCAATCGACGGAGGAGCGCCTCGCCGCCCATTTCGGGCATGACGACATCCGTCAGCACCAAGTCGACCCTCTCCTCAGTGGCTACATCCAGCGCCTGGCGTCCATTGGCTGCGGTCAGGACGCGGTAGCCGAAGGAGGCCAGACCCGCCTCGATGGCGCCCCGAAGACCCTCGGCATCCTCGACCACCAGGATCGTCTCCCCTCTCCCCTGCCGGGCGCCGCCGGTCCGTTGCTCGATTTCGGCGGTTGGCGCGTCCTCGGCGGGAAGGAAGAGTGTCACGGTCGTACCCTCGCCGGGGGCCGTCTCGACGTCAATGAATCCCTCGTGCTGCTTGACGATGCCGTAAACCTGGGCCAGGCCCAGGCCCGTGCCCTTTCCCTGCTCCTTCGTGGTGAAGAAGGGCTCGAAGAGGTGATCCTGCACCTCCTCGGTCATGCCGGTTCCGTTATCCGAAACGGTCAACCGGGCCCAGTCACCCGGCTTCATGGCGGGCAGGGGGACGGCGTCCTGATTTGAGGCGTCGAGGGAATCGACGGTCATGCGGAGCTCGCCGCCGTCGGGCATTGCGTCCTTGGCGTTCAGGGCCAGATTCATCAGCGCCTGGTGGATGCGGGTGGGATCGGCCTGGATGGTACAGGCGTGCGAGGGGACGTCCACGATCACGTCGATGTTCTCCGGGATGGTCCGCCGGAGCAGGGTCGCGGTCTCCTCCACCAGGTTGCCGAGGTCGAGAAGCGAGGTGTCCATCATGGCGCTGCGGCTGAAGTCGAGGATCTGCTGAACCAGATCAGCTGCTCGGTGTGACTCATCGAGGATCGTCTGCAGCGCGTCTCGGGTGGCGGGGGAGATCCGGGGATCGTTCAGCGGCATCTCTGCGTAGAGGAGGATGGCGGCCAGGATGTTGTTGAAGTCGTGGGCAATGCCCCCGGCGAGCTGACCGACAGCAGCGAGGCGCTCTTGCTGGCGGAGCTGTTCCTCCATGCGCTGTTCCTCGGTGATGTCGCGGACGGCGGCGACGATGCTGTCCACGTTCTCGGTCTCATCCTTGACCGTGAAAACGGACAGTAAGGCGGGGAAGGTCGAACCGTCCCTCCTCCGCTGTTCCACCTCGCCTGTCCAGGAGCCGGAAGTCATCAGGTGCTCCTCGATCACACCTGTGTCGGCCGCGGACGCGGCCAGGGAGAGGATGGGCTCGCCGATGACGTCGTCTGGTTCGTGGCCATAGAGCTCCCCGATTGCGCGATTGGCGTACAGAATGGTTCCGTCCACATCGGCAAACAGGAACCCCTCCGTCGACTGCTCGACCGCCGCCCCAAGGCGTCGAAGCTCTTCCTCGGCTCGCTTGCGCTCCGTGATGTCCTGGCCGACGATGACGGCCGCGGGCTGGCCGTCCATCTGAATCGACACCGATGTCGAGATCACCCAGCGGACCTCGCCCGCGGGCGTGACCAGCTTGAGCTCGACAGGCTTGTTGTCTTGGCTATCTTCGACGCGAGCGATTCGCTTACGGATCATCTCCTGGGACTCGGTGGCGATGGTCTCCATCGGATCGAGCCCCACAATCTCGTCCGCGCTCTCGTACCCCAGGAGGTCCGCGCCGGCCGGATTTCCGTAGATGTACTTACCCTCCCGCAGGAGGAGAATGGAGACGGGCGCCGACTCAATCAGGGCTCGGAAGCGCTCCTCACTCTCCTTCAAGGCTTGCTCAGCCCTCTTCCGCTTGCTGATGTCGAAGGCGACCGCAAGGATGATGGGCTCGCCCCCCAGGGTGACGGCGCTCAACCGTACGTCGGCCGGGTAAGCAGAGCCGTCCTTCCGGATGTGACCGGTCTCCAGAGACGCGGCGCTCCCGGTATTCAGGCTGTGCCACAGTGTCTCGGCATCCGCCATCGGCATAGTGGCGTTATCGATGTCGGCGACAGTCATGCCGAGAAGCTCGTCTTGAGCATAGCCCGTGTTCCTGGCGGCGGCCTCGTTGACCATCACCAGGTTGCCATCGAGATCGTGAGCGAAGACCCCGCCGGGGAGGTTCTCCAGGACCACCCGGAAGCGCTCCTCACTTTCGCGGAGTGCCTCCTCTATCTCTTTCCGGTGGGTGATGTCGGCGGATACGCCCAGCATCGCAAGGTCCGCCCGACCTGACCTGATGGGGACTTTGGCGGTCTGGAACCAGCGGGTCTTTCCGTCGGCGGTTGTTAGGGACTCCTGTCGGACGAGCTTGGGCTGTCCGGTCTCCAGGACCTCGCGATCGTCGGCCAGGAAATGCTCAGCGTCCGTGTAGCTCAGCCGATCGGCCCCGGCTAGCTCCCGGTCCGTCTTGCCCAGCATCTCCTCGACAGAGATGTTGTAAAGGTCGGCGATGGCTTGGTTGGCCAGCACGTACCTCCCTTGGTCGTCCTTGACGAAGATCAGGTTCGGGGAGGCGTCAATGATCTGCCGCAGGAAGGTCTCGCTCTCCCGGAGGGCCTCCTCGGCTTGCTTCCGCTCGGTGATGTCAGCCGCGACGCCCAGCATCGCGCGTCCGCCCCAGCCTGACGCGAGTGGCACTTTGACGGTCTGGAACCAGCGCGTTGTCCCGTCTCCGGTGGTGAACGGCTCCTCATGGACGACCTTG
>CAZIWL010000141.1:0-11407 GCA_964542755.1 uncultured Anaerolineales bacterium | reverse complement strand
GGATGGACCGCAGCCCGTGGGTTTGACTTGGCTCCTTGGCCACGATATAATCGTCCGCACTCAAGGACGCTCGGGTTCCATCAGGGAGGTCCCCCAATGCGTAAGCGACTGCATCTCCTGCTTATCCCCACGCCCCCGCGCTGGTGGTGGGGTTGGTTGGCCTGGGGTGCGGCGTGACGTCAGGCCCATGGCGCTGGCTTGAGATACGCCTGACACCGGACGGTCCGATGATCAACGTGGACGATCGCCTCCAACCGGCGTGTTATGGACCTCGGCGACTCTGCCCGTTCCGCTTCAGTACATGCCATCGGCCAATCTGGTCATCCCCGCCAGCTGTACGATGACGACGTGATATCAGCCGTGGTTCGACGCCGAGCAACAGCCCATGGTCTGAGAGCGCGCGGACGGGAAGAAAACGGAGTGGGACGCTGGCTCTGACAGGCTAAGCGCAGAGCCGACGGATAGGTGAGGGCGTTCACCACGCTGCACCCAACGTAGGCCGGGCCTTCAAGCTTATCCAGATCCTTGGAGCCCGGGCATCCCGGTGGAGCTATCCGAAGACCGTATGATCAAGACGCAGCCACGGAGGGAGCAAACCTAACTATGAGCAAAGACATCATCTCAACCGATCAGGCGCCAGCCGCCGTTGGCCCGTATTCCCAAGGCGTTCGCCTTGGGCACTTCATTTTCACCGCCGGACAACTGGGCCTGGTCCCGGAGACCGGCGAGTTCGCCGGGCCGGATATCCAGAGTCAGACACGTCGGGCACTGAAGAACGTAGAGGGCGTGCTGGAGGCTGCAGGCTCGTGCCTCCAGCACGTGGTCAAGGTGACGGTCTTTCTCCAGGACATGGAGGAGTTCTCCCAGATGAACGAGGTCTACGCGGAGTTCTTCTCCGAGGCCCCCCCCGCGCGTTCGGCTGTCGAGGTCGCCGCCCTCCCCCTGGGCGGGCGCGTGGAGATCGAGGCAGTCGCTGAAGCTTGCGACTGCGAAGACGGAGACGACGGGTGCGGCTGTTCTTAAGCACACCCGGTCGGTCTCCGGCCAGCAGAACCGTTCGCAAGATGTCTCTCCGATGAGGAGGCCCTCCGAGAGAGAGCGCTTCATAGACGCTTCGGACTCACCGCGCCTTTTCTCTCGCATCGCGGCGCGCTACGACGCCATGAACCGGCTGATGTCGCTCGGGCGGGACCGGTATTGGCGCAAGCTGGCCGCCGCTGCCCTTGACCTTCCCGACGACGGTAAGGTTGTGGACGTCGGCGTCGGCACGGGCGACATGGCGCTGGCCATAAAGGAACGCTGGCCGGACACGACGGTGATCGGGGTCGACCCGACCTGGGCTATGATGGCGTATGGGCGCCGGAAGGCCGGGATGGAGCCCGTGGGGGTGGCGCAAGCCACGGGGCTGCGGCTCCCCTTTCCCGGTCAGACCTTTGACGGAGCGGTCAGCGCCTTCGTGATGCGCAACGTGGTGGATGTCGAGCAGGCCCTTGGCGAGCAACACCGCGTCGTGCGGCGGGGGGGGCGCGTGGCGTGTTTGGAGATGAGTTGGCCCCGGACACCGGTCTTTGGGGCCCTCTTCCGGTTCTACTTCTCGGATCTAATGCCCCGTGTGACGGGCCTCCTGACGGGCCAGCCGGCGGCCTACCGCTACCTGCCTCGGTCGGTGGAGCGGTTCGAGACGCCCGAGGAGCTAAAGACGACCATGGAACGCGTCGGCCTGCGGGACGTGTGTTGCCGGAAGCTGGCACTGGGCGCAGTCACGCTACACGTCGGCGTGCGGGGCGATTAAGCCAAGGAGGGACGACCTGATGACGCGTAGACGACTTGTGATCGGCATCTCGGGAGCCAGTGGGGCGGTCTACGGCATCCGACTCTTGGAGGCGCTGGCCAAACGGCCGGACATCGAAACTCACCTGGTGGTGAGTCTTGCCGCCGGTCTGATCATTACCCGGGAGACGGACAGGACGGTGGCAGAGATCGAGGGGTTGGCCGACGTGGCCTATCGTCCCGACGACCTGGCCGCCCCCATCGCTAGCGGCTCCTTCCCCACGGACGGCATGATCATCGTACCGTGCTCCATCAAGACGCTTTCGGCTGTCGCGAACTCCTATGCCGCCAACCTGATACGGCGCGCAGCCGACGTCACGTTGAAGGAGCGCCGTCCGCTGGTGCTCGTCGTCCGCGAGACCCCTCTTCATCTCGGACAGCTCCGTCTGATGGTCAATGCCGCAGAGGTCGGCGCTACGATCCTTCCGCCGGTCCCCGCGTTCTACGGTCGCCCTGAGACGATTGAGGACCTGGTTGACGAGACGCTGGGCCGGGTGCTCTCACAGGTAGGGGTGGACAACAACCTGTACACCCGATGGGAAGGGTGAGACAACGGGCGAGTGGCTGAATCGATGGAGTGCCACCAGCACGCTGAGGGGAGCAAGGCTGCGCAGCGGGGTCTGCCCAGCTACGTCTGGCGCGCGGGGCAGGAGAGGCGCTTCCAAATGGTCCGTCGGTGGACGGAGCTTGGCGGCAGGCGCGTGCTCGATGTCGGGTCTGGGCTCGGCATGTACACGGCCGCGTTCCTCCGCGAGACGGAGCACGTCTTCGGCGTTGAGATCGAGCGTGAAAGGGCCGTGGAGGCACAGTCCCGCGCCAAAGGGATGGTTCAAGCCGTCGGAGAGCGACTGCCTTTCGCCGAGGACGTTTTCGACATCGTCTTCTCCCACGAGGTCCTGGAGCACGTCGAGGACGATCGGGCTTGCGTCGTCGAGATGGCCCGCGTACTTCGGCCCGGGGGACGACTCGCCATCTTCGTGCCCAACCGGCTGTACGCGTTCGAAACTCATGGGGTCTTCTGGCGCGGGCGCTATCACTTCGGGAACATCCCCCTCGTGAACTGGCTGCCCACCGGGCTCCGCGATCGGCTGGCCCCCCACGTACGGGCCTACACGACGCCTGGTCTCCGCTCCTTGCTGGAGGGGCTGAATCTAAGTGTGGTGCGCCACACCCAGATCTATCCCGGCTATGACAACATCGTGGCCCGCTCGCCCACCCTCGGGCGGGTCCTTCGCGGTCTCACCTACGCGCTGGAGCGGACGATCTTCCGCGCCTTCGGGCTATCACACTTCCTGGTGGCGGAGAAAGGGGGGAGTTGAGCCCCCATCCGCACCACGTGGCCTCCGTTCAGCCTCCCAGGACAAACCGCTGGATAGCCGCGGCTGCGCCGTCTTCGGAGAACGATGGGGCGATCCAGTCGGCCACGGCCTTGGCGGCCGGACTACCGTCTCCCATCGCCACGCCGACGCCGGCCCAGCGAATCATCGACACGTCGTTACCCTGATCCCCAACGGCCATCACCCGCTGTCGCTCCACCCCAAGATGCTGAGCGAGCCGCCTCAGCCCATCGCCCTTCGAAACCCCCAACGGGTTCCCCTCAACGAGTTTCGCGTGAGATCGAACGACCTCCACCTGCTCACGAAACCGTTCCCGCATCGCGGCTTCGATGCGGTCCGCCTCACCCGGGTCGGCGATGAACAGAAACTTCTCCGGGGTATGGTCCGCAAGCACCGACTCAAGATCATCCACCCACTGGAGGTTGGTTCCCAAGAGGTCGCGATAGAAGCGCTCAGGGTGCCGTTGTTCGGCAACAAAAAGGGCATTGTCAGCATACAGCACCATGTGCCAATTCGCGTCCGTCTCATACGTACGCCAGTTCAAGGCCTCCCGGACAACGTCTGGATCCATTGTCGCGCGAAATAGAGGCGTCTGACTATCCGGAGCTTGAATGAGCCCGCCCTGGTAGCAGATCAGAGGCGCATCGATGGCCAGATCACGGGCAAACTCGAGAGCCGCGTCAAACATACGCCCAGTTGCTAACGTCACAGTCACGTGCTGCTCCTGCGCACGTCGGATCGCCCGTCGTACTGGATCTCGGATCGCCATCTGATCACCGATCAGGGTGCCGTCCAGGTCCAGCGCCACCAGGTCAATCACATCATTCACACCTGCACCTCCAGCACCCGATCACGGCCTGCGAGATCCGGATGGATCCTAACCACGGTTCCCTGCTGCGGAAAGACGGTCTTCGCGATCTCTCTCACCTTCTCGGCCTGATTCGCCCCAATCTCAATCAGGAGCGCTCCCCCCGGTTCGAGAAGCCCCTGGGACTGGGACAAGAGCCTGCGGATCAGGTCCAGCCCATCAGAGCCTCCTTCCAGGGCCAGCCGCGGCTCGTAATGGCGGATGGTGGGCGGAAGGGCCGCCCATTCGTCAGCGGAGACGTATGGTGGATTGGAGACGATCAAGTCGACCGGGCTCGGCCGCCGATCGAGGAGGTTGCTGACGATGAACTGCACCCGGTCGTCGACCCCGTGCCGCTCGGCATTCCGCTGAGCGACGGCCAGCGCAGCCGGGGAGATGTCGATCGCACATACCTCCAGATCCGGGCGCTCCTTAGCGAGGGCGACGGCGATGCATCCGGAGCCCGTGCCAACGTCGACCACCGACCTGGGACATCGTGCCAGCGCCAAGTCGACCAGCGTCTCCGTCTCCGGCCTGGGTATGAGAACCTCAGCTGTGACCTCAATCTCCAGTCCGTAGAACTCGATACGCCCCGTGAGGTGGGGCAACGGGTAGCCTGCACCGCGCTCCCCGACCAGAGCCTCGAACCTCGCAAGCTGATCCGACGAAAGAGACTTATCCGGATGCGTCAGCAACTGGGACCGTGAGGCGTCGAGAACGTGCATCAGCAGAATCTCGGCTTCCACGCGGGGGGTCTCCGAGACGGTGCGCAGATGGATCGACGCTTCTTGGAGGGCGCGGCCTACGGTCGATGGGGGGAATTGCCTACTCGGAACTGGTTCCGTATCGGCGGCTGCTGTTTCCTGGGTTGCCGCTTCTGTCCTGTATGTTGTTATCACAGATTCGTCCGGCCATGCCACAGTCGGAGTCACGGCCCGTTGTCCGGCGGCGATGGGCGCTTCAGCTGGCGGTGATGCTAGAGTTCGTTTCCCTCGCCAATGGCCTCTAACTGCTCCTTCTGCTCCTCCGCACGCAGCGCCTCAACGAACGGCTCCAGGTCTCCATCCAGCACATTGGACAGCTGGTGAAGCGTCAAATTGATGCGGTGATCCGTGATCCGGTTCTGGGGAAAGTTGTACGTGCGGATCTTCTCGCTGCGGTCGCCGGTACCTACCTGCAGACGCCGCGCCCGGGCGCGCTTCTTCCGCTGTTTCTGGAGCTTCTCCTCATAGAGCCGAGAGCGCAGGATCGAGAGAGCGCGCCGCTTGTTCTTCGTCTGAGAACGCTCTGACTCGCAGGCCACGGTCATGCCGGAGGGTTTGTGGATCAAGCGAATGGCGGTGGCGTTCTTCTGCATGTGCTGTCCACCCGGCCCGGAGGCCCGATAGGCCTCCATCTCGATATCCTCGGGTTTTAACTCGACCTCGACGTCGGTCATCTCCGGTAGCACCGCCACCGTCACTGTCGAGGTATGAATTCGCCCAGAGGACTCCGTGATGGGCACGCGCTGCACGCGATGGACGCCGCTCTCAAATTTGAAATGCGAAAAGGCGCCGCGCCCTTTCACGTCGAACACAACCTCCTTGAATCCCCCGATCCCGGTCGGATGCGTGCTGAGGATCTCCGTCTTCCAGCCCCTCTGTTCCGCGTAGCGAGTATACATACGATAGAGATCAGCGGCGAACAGGCCGGCCTCGTCGCCGCCCGCTCCAGCCCGAATCTCGACGATCACGTCCTTGACATCCCGTGGGTCCTTCGGAATGAGCAGCCGCTGCAGGTTGTCGTGAAGCGCCTGCTTGCGCTCCTCGAGCTCTGCCACCTCCATCTCGGCAAGCTCGCGCAATTCTGGGCCGATGTCGTCCTCGAGCAGCTCGATTGTGTCGTCGAGTTCCTCGGATGTCGCCTTGAACGCACGGTAGGCAGTGACCACGTCCTCCAGCTCAGCGCGCTCCTTGGCCAGCTCGGCAACGCGCAGGTGATCCTGCACGACTTCCGGGTCGGCCATCAACTCCATCAGCTCTTCATACCTTGCTTCGATTTGCTTGAGTGTCTCTAGCATCTTGCCCTAGCGTCGTCCTCACGCTCGATATGGTCGTCCATTTTGCAGTCCCGCAGTGACCCTGTCCGCAGTTCAACCTGTCTCGCTCAACTTCGGCCTCACGGGCGGATAGCCAGCCTATGACGGCGTAGATTATAGGTGTTTTGCCCTGATTGCCAAATGCACGCGGTCAGGAAGGGGACGTAGCCTCCCTCCGTCTCTCGTGCCGGACCGGCGT
This sequence comes from uncultured Anaerolineales bacterium, assembly GCA_964542755.1. Lineage (GTDB taxonomy): Bacteria > Chloroflexota > Anaerolineae > B4-G1 > B4-G1 > SKLM01. The sequence continues at coordinate 5,117 of CAZIWL010000141.1, read as the reverse complement.
CCATGGCCTGTCTAAATGGGAGGATAGAAAGAGCGAGGGTTCGCAGGTTTGCAGAGGAAATGGCAGATTGCTCTACGTAGCAGAGCAATCTGCCAAATACCACCATCCGGCTTGCCTCGATCGCCGTTGAGCCGAGCGATCCATGGACGCCGAACGACTTCTCAGTACTGGGGACCAGGTACCTCGGATTCTGGCTCTGGTTCCTCCTCCAGCTCCTCAGCCGGAGATATACCTTCGTCGTTGCGACGCTCAACGCCCAACCGCACAGCCGTTCTCTCTTGACCTTCGATAGATACCTCAACGAAGGAGGGAATGCACACGATGTCGATTCCGTCCAACTCCAGGTACCCACGTGCGATAGCTACAGCCTTGACCGCTTGATTGACCGCCCCGGCACCGATGGCCTGCACATCTACGGAGTCCTGTTCCCGCATCACGCCCGCAATGGCACCCGCCACCGCGGTGGAGCGAGAGTCGGACGCGACTTTGATGATGTTCATGGCATGCTCCTTGCGCTATCGCGGCCTTTGGATCCACAGAGTCAGCCGGTATCGGATGACTCTCTCGGTGCGGCAATACTATCCTACCTTAAACATGTTACCGTGAAAGACATTGTTGCACAAGTGATCTCAGCGCCGGAGCCCATAGCGCCTGAGGTCAACGGGACGGTAAGCAACCCGCTCATACTCCTTCCTGGACGTGCCGAGGGGGGCCGTGGCATCCAGTCCCATCTTGGCCGTGCGCGATTTCTCTCCGGGTACCTGCTTTCCCGAAGGGTCGAGGCTGCTGCCCGGCTGATCAGAGAGGATGACCAGATCTCGATCCGCCTGGAAGCGAGTTGCGATCGCCCACTCGACATCGGCTACATCGTAAGGATCCACATCCTGGTCGACGACCACGACGTGCTTGAGCGAACCGTGTCCTCGGAAGGCTGCCTCAATGGCGCGCCGTCCGTCCACCTCGTCTTGTTTGTCGATCTGCACCACGGCATGGAGCCAGGACATGCCGCCTGGCGTCACGTAGGCTCCGGTGCAGCGGCAGACCTCATTCACGGCGGCGAACATCGTCGGCTCGCGGGGCATACCCATCAAGTTCTTGTGCTCCATCCCGCTGGGGAGAAGCGCGTGGAAGATGGGATCAGGCCGGTGGGTGATGTGCTCGATCTCAATGACCGGCTGATCCCGTACGTGATCCATCGTTCCAGTCAGGTCTGGGAACGGCCCCTCGCCGGCTACGTCCCCGGTGATGCGCCCCTCCAGAATCAACTCCGCGTCGGCCGGCACCTCCAGAGGGACCGTCTGGCAGCGCACCAACGGGGTGGGGGCAAGGGCGTGGGCGACGCTCAACTCGTCAACGCCTTTCCGTGGGCTCATGGCCGCGGCCAGCAAGACCTGAATCGGGGCCCCGACCGCGATGGCGACGGGGAGACCAGGTCCCACCTTCGTGAAGGCTGTGTGCGTGCCGCGCCCCTCGACGATGCGAACAGAGAAATGGGTATCGTCGAGGAGCATCAAGCGGTGGAAGGAGACATTCCGGCCGAAGTCCGGGTCCCGCACAATCGTCACACCGGCCGTTACGTAGGGTCCGCCATCGGCCGGGTGGTAGCGGGGGATAGGGAGCCGAGTCAGGTTCGGGGGAACCGACACCGCTTGACATACACCCTGGTCGTGAACCGGAGGGGCGACGGGATGCCGTAGTGCCTCATTCATCCGTGCGATCAACCCGGGCACGGTGCAGCCCAGGGCCACCGCAAATGTCCCCCGCTGCGCGCACATTCCGGAAACTGCGCGCCATCCCGGATGCCCGTCCAGGTTGTGGAAGAGGACCGGCTCCCCGTCCAGCGGATCCATGACGCGCGCCAACTCGAGATCGGGATCCACGGGGGCGCCCACTTCCACCAACTGACCCTCTTCCCTTGCCCAGTTTAGAAAACGCCGCACATCCATGTACTTACACACTCCGTGGACTATGGGCGAGACGGGTCCTAACGCCTCACCTTACAGCGATGCCCCGCGTTCCGCCCTGCAACCCTCTACCAGGTCTCCCGATGAACCCGTTCCCCGTCAAACTGCGTCCTCGGTTCCTTCTCCTCCGCCGGGTGCCCGATCGATACGACGTTCAGAGGCGTGATATGCTCGGGCAGATCCAGGATCCGGCGCACGGCTTCCACGCGCTCGTCCCCAGGATAGACGCCAAGCCAGACAGCGCCCAAACCCAGGGCCGTCACGGCGAGAAGCATGTTCTCCGTCGCAGCCGAGCAGTCCTGGACCCAGTAACGCTCCATCTCGGTCAGATCGCCGCAAACGGCGATTCCAAGCGGCGCACCCGACAGCATCTTACCGTGCGGGTGAGTCTCTGCGAGCTCATCGAGCGTCTCCCTTTCGGTGACCACGACAAACTGCCACGGCTTGCGATTGGATGCCGATGGTGCCGCCATGGCGGCCTCCAAGAGCGTCTGGATGCTCTCCTCGCTCACGGGTTCCGCGGTGTACTTACGGATGCTTCGTCGCGCAAGGATCGTCTCGATCAAGGCCTCAGTCATAGCTCCTCCATTCCATGCTAGGTTCTTAGTATGCTCTCATTCTGCCACTGCTGGTGCGCTCTCACGTCAAGGTGAGTCACCACCTTTCTGGCAAGCTCCTGAGGCAGGTCAGGAGCGTGGCAGTGGCAGTCACTTTCCCAGGCGTGCTCGCTCCTCCTCTATGACCTCCTCCTCCAGGGATTCGAAGAGGGGATCCGGCTCTCGCAGCACCTGCCCTGGCTGGAGCTGGCTGGGCTTCCACTCGCCCGCAGCCTGGCTGCTATCGTAGCATAGGGCCTCGTGGACCCGCCCGCCCGGCTCCTCGAAGGTCTGCGTGTACTGTTCCCCGAAGAGCTGGTCATCATAGCCAAGGTAGCGATGCAGCCGCTGGGAGGAAAAGGGAAGGAAAGGAGCAAACAGCGTATTCAAGGAATCGATGGCCTTGAGGACAACGTAGATGGTCGTACCGGCAGCCTCGCGATCCTCCTTGATCTGGAACCACGGGCCTTTCTCCTCCAGGTATCGATTGGCCTCGCGAGCAAGCTCCATCGCTTCCCCGATCGCCGCCCTGAAATGGCAGCCGTCCAGGTGCTCACCCACTCGATCAAAGGCATCGTCAACCTTCGCCAGGAGTGCAGCGTCCACCTCGTCCAGGTCGCCCGGGGTCGGCACTCGGCCATCGAATCGTGGATACGCGAAGGTGAGCGCCCGGTGGGCCAGGTTCCCCCACGTGCCGACGAGCTCCTTGTTGTTCCGATGCACGAACTCTTCCCAGGTCCAGTAGCTGTCGCGTGTCTCCGGCATGGCAACGGTTAGATAGTACCGTACGGCATCCGCGCCGTACCGTTCCACGGCCTCGTCCGCCCAGACCGCCCAGTTTCGGCTGCCGGACATGCCGCGTCCCTCGAGATTCATATACTCGTTGGCTGGCACATCGTAGGGCAGATTGAGGACCCTGGAGGCGTCGTCCTCATAGAGCTGTTTGACGCCCATGAGCTCTGCGGGCCATATGACAGCATGGAAAGGGATATTGTCCTTCCCAATGAAGTAGAAGGTCCTTGCCTGATAGTCGTACCACCAATCCTTCCAGGCCTCAGGCTGATCGTGGTTGTGCGCCCATTCCACGCTCGCCGAGAAGTAGCCGATCACGGCCTCGAACCAGACGTAGAGGCACTTCTTCTCCCAACCCTCCAAGGGGACCTCGATGCCCCACTCCAGGTCGCGGGTGATGGGACGCCCCTTCAGCCCCTCGTTGACGTAGTTCCGGGCGAAATTGATCACGGTCGGTCGCCAGTGATCCTTGTTCAGAGCCAGCCATTGGGAGAGGCCCTCTCGGGCTAGCTGAGGCAAGTCGAGAAAGTAGTGCACGGTCTCGCGAAGCACGGGTGTGCTGCCATCCAGAGCGCTGCGAGGATCGATCAGGTCACCCGGATCGAGGAGCTTGTTGCAGTTATCACACTGGTCGCCCCGAGCGGACTCGTAGCCGCAGTTAGGGCACGTTCCCTCCACGTAGCGGTCAGGTAGGAAACGGCCCTGAGCCTCGGAGAACATCTGCTCCTGGGTTTCCTCGTAGAGATAGCCGTGGTCAAGAAGAGCACGGAAGAAATCCTGCGAGACTTGGTGGTGGTTCTCCGTGTCCGTGTGCGTGAACAGATCGTAGGTGATGCCGAGGCGCTGAAAAAGCTCCAGGAACTGTTGATGGAATCCCTCGAAAACCTCGCGTGGTGTTTTGCCCTGCGACTCGGCGCGGACCGTGATCGGTGTGCCGTGAGAGTCGGATCCGGAGACCATGAGCACTCGATTTCCGACCATGCGTTGATAGCGGGCGAAGATGTCGCCGGGTAGGTGGGAGCCGGTGACGTTTCCCACGTGGATCTTGGCGCTGGCGTACGGCCAGGCGATGGCGACGAGAATGGGTTCAGACATGACGACTCCTCCTTGCGTTGTTTTCGATGACGTCCAATTTTAGCACAGTGTATGACGTGTCACAATGTGACGACGTGTCACAATGTGACGACGTGTCACAATGTAATGGCGGCTCTCCTGAAAAAAGGGTGCTCACGGTGCCTGGCATTTGTCGAAGACGCCGTTGAAGTGCCAGGCACCTGGTCTCCGAAAGCTTCTTTCGGTAGAGCCCATAGTACGTCGCACGCTGATCTCTTGCGGCGTCACGTATCGCTACATGAGACGTCAGCATGCAGGGATTCCCGTCGCGAAACACCCCCTGACACACCAAAAAAAAGACCGCCAGCCGGAGGGCTGGCGGTTTATGCCGTGGGCCAGAGACGAGCATCAGACCTAGCGCGGGCCAGGGACCCCCCGCCCGGCCCACCGCGGCAAGCTGCACATCATCCTAAGGCTTCTATCCTGATTGGGCATCGGTTTATAGATAGTCCTGGAGCTCTCGACTGCGGCGCGGATGACGGAGCCGCCGGAGAGCCTTCCCCTCAATCTGACGAATCCGCTCGCGGGTCAGGCCAAATCTCTGCCCGACCTCCTCCAACGTGTGACTACAACCATCCGTCAACCCAAAGCGCAGCCGGAGGATCTTGGCCTCCCGGGGGCTCAGCGTGGTCAGCATCTCCTGGATTTTCTC
>CAZIWL010000140.1:0-11440 GCA_964542755.1 uncultured Anaerolineales bacterium | reverse complement strand
AGCAGGGCGACGGCGGCGTTGATGGCGTCCTGCACCAGGTTGCGGACGTCCTTGAGGACGGTCATCGACTGCTTGTCGTCGATGATGTACTGGACGGACGCCTTCTCTGCGTCCTGACCGGTGATGACATAGCTGGTAACGTCGTTGTCCGCCGCGAACGCGTCGGCGATGGCGCGGGCTGTGCCGTCGTTGGGGGCGAGGATGTAGACGTCGCCCTTCTGATCGGCGGGGGCCACCGTGAGGTTGGCCTCGGCCAGGTTCTTCGCCACGTTGAAGTCCCAGTTGGTGGTGACCTGACCGATGATGTTGGCCTCTTCCTGACGCGTCAGCTCTGCCTTGTCCGAGAGGGCGACGGCCTCATCGGAGTTGATGATCTCGAAGGTGCCGTCGGCGACCTTGGGCTGGAGCACCTGCCAGGCGCCGCGGAAGAAGAGGAAGGCGTTGTTGTCCGAGGCTGCGCCGGCGTAGAGGTAGAGGGGGTTGCCGGTGCCCTCGGCGCGGTCGACCAGGTACTGGGCCTGCTTGGCGCCCACCTGGACGCTGTCGAAGGTGACGTAGTAGTCGACGGCCTCGGTGTCGCGGATCAGGCGGTCGTAGGAGATGACGCTGACGCCGGCCTCGGCGGCAGCCGTAGCGGCTGCGGCAGCGGCCGTGCCGTCGTGCGGGCAGATGATGAGCACCTGCACGCCCTTGGTGATCAGCGCCTCGACGTTCTCCTTCTCCTTGGCCGAGGAGCCCTGGCTGAAGAGGATCTCGACGTCGTATCCAGCCTCATCCAGCGCCTCGCGGAAGCGGGTCTCGTCCTGGATCCAGCGGGGCTCATCCTTCGTCGGCAGCACGATGCCGACGGCCAGATCGCCCTCGACGCCCGCGCCGCCTCCAGCGCCCTCTTCCAGGCCGGTGAAATCATCGGCGGAGTAGTAGCCGGAGTCGATCAACGCCGCCTGGACGTTGTCCGCGTCGACGGCGATCACCTCAGAGGGGATGGCCGGCACGTCCTTGGCGCCGTTGTCGTAGCTGCCCTCAGCCTCGGGCTCGTTGCCCTCGAGCAGGGCGACGGCGGCGTTGATGGCGTCCTGCACCAGGTTGCGGACGTCCTTGAGGACAGTCATCGACTGCTTGCCGTCGATGATGTACTGGACGGAGGCCTTCTCTGCGTCCTGACCGGTGATCACGTAGCTGCTTACGTCGCTGTCCGCCGAGAACACGTCGGCGATGGCGCGGGCTGTGCCGTCGTTGGGGGCGAGGATGAAGACGTCACCCTTCTGATCGGCGGGGGCCACCGTGAGGTTGGCCTCGGCCAGGTTCTTCGCTACGTTGAAGTCCCAGTTGGTGGTGATCTGACCGATGATGTTGGCCTCTTCCTGGCGCGTCAGCTCCGCCTTGTCCGAGAGGGCGACGGCCTCGTCCGAGTTGATGATCTCGAAGGTGCCGTCGGCGACCTTGGGCTGGAGCACCTGCCAGGCGCCGCGGAAGAAGAGGAAGGCGTTGTTGTCCGAGGCTGCGCCGGCGTAGAGGTAGAGGGGGTTGCCGGTGCCCTCGGCGCGGTCGACCAGGTACTGGGCCTGCTTGGCGCCCACCTGGACGCTGTCGAAGGTGACGTAGTAGTCGACGGCCTCGGTGTCGCGGATCAGGCGGTCGTAGGAGATGACGCTGACGCCGGCCTCGGCGGCAGCCGTGGCGGCTGCGGCAGCGGCGGTGCCGTCGTGCGGGCAGATGATGAGCACCTGCACGCCCTTGGTGATCAAGGACTCGACATTCTCCTTCTCCTTGGCGGACGAGCTCTGGCTGAAGAGGATCTCGACGTCGTAGCCGGCCTCGTCCAGCGCGTCCCGGAAGCGGGTCTCGTCCTGGATCCAGCGCGGTTCGTCCTTGGTGGGCAGAACGATGCCGACGGCCAGCTCCTGGGCGGCCTCGTCCTGCGTGTCCTCTTCGGACTGGCCGGATTCAGGGGCGGCGGCGCCGCCACATGCCGTCACGAGGACGGAGACGATGAGTAGGGTTAGGAAGACCAGCAGCGATTTCTTCTTGAACATCTCGACTCTCCTTGTTTGATTGGGCTTACCCCAGTCGGTGCGACCAGGGATCGGGAATGGCCTGCGTGTGCTTGGGTCGTGTGCCTGCGGAAGCCACCTCCTCCGCCGAGTCGTCAATCGGCGATGAACGAACGGGCAGCGCGGCTGGCAGTGAGCGAGCGCCAACGATTCATCGGTGGTGGAACGAAGGAAGCCTTCGTGTCGATCAACTCTCTGCGCTGTCAGCGCTTCCGGCCGACGCGCAAGAGGCGATTCCGAGACACTTCCTGTAGCCCCATACGGCCCTTTCAGCGCTGATGTGGGATGTGGTCTTGGGTGATCCCGACCGATTCACGGATTGTGATGGCGGCCTGGTGGATCACCGGTACGTTAAGGGAGTGTTAATAAGTGCAGTATAGCAGGAGAATACCCCCACTTTCAACCCATTCTCCCCCATTTGGCCGTAGTATCCTCCCTCAATCATGGTAGGGGAAAACCCCTAGTCATTGCACCCGCGGCCGCCCCTGCCTGGTGCGCTGCACGTGTCGCGCGCGATGCACCTTCGTCTTTGTCCCTTCAAGCTACTTCCATTGGGTCGGTCCGTTGAGAGCGGTGCAGTGAGGAGTCTCGCGGTGCCTGGCACTTGCCGAAGGCGCCGTTCTAGTGCCTGGCACCCGCCTTCAACCCACATCAAGGGGCTTTTGTCACTAGATCCAGCCCTTGAAAGTGGCGCAGAATGACCTACGTGTACTACGAGGGACGCGTACAGGGCACCGCGCGCATGACCACCTCTCGGAGTGCGGCCGCCGCAAAGTTCAGGGGCGCCCGGCGGCACGGGATCGATCCGGTAGAGTGGGGGGCGTCGGAGTCGCGTGGGGTCGCGTGGGGTCGCGAAGGTCCGTCAGGATCTCCAGGTGCGCATTGGGGCTGTCGTCGGGGCGGCTGGCCTGAAACCGCTCGATCGAGGATGCCGGGGACGTGCCGGTGCGGCCCGTGTTCAGGCTGAGTTGGAGGATGGGGAGACGAACAGGGAAGCACGGCCCTGGTTCGACCTTAGAAAGTGGCCTATGACAGGAGAGCGCCGGCTGAGTAGGAGCGAAGCGACGTATCGAAGCCAAGCGGCTTGCGGCCCTGCTTTCTGGCGCAGAAGACGCTTAGTTTCGATACACTCTTCCGCGGGCGCCACAGAGTAACTCAACCGGCGCTTGTTACGCAACCGGTGCTTGTGCGGCAACTGGCGGAGGGATTTCGCCGAAGAGTACGAGTCTCAGAGGTTCACTCAGGGCGACGGCGTGGGGCTGAATGGGGCGGTGGTGTCGTACGGCCTGGTCGACGCCGGAGACAACGAGGGCGTCCCAGGCGGCGCCGAGAAGCGGTCGGATGGATCGGCGGGCACGTTGAGCATCGGGCACGACGAAGAGAAGGGGGTTCTCAATCACCGGTCCCGTGGGGTCGAGGCTTGATGAAGAGTCGGACGCCGTCGTCGCATCGGCGGACCCGAACAGAGGGGACGATCTCCCCGTCGCGCACGACCTCATAGGCGCCTTCAACTCTGGTGAGCTCGTACTTCTCCGAGAGCTGCGCCACGGCGCGGACCAGCTCGCCGCGCTCCCGGAGCAGCATCCTACGCACGCGCCCGTACTCCTCAGGCTCTTGGTCCGACCATGAGCGTATCAACGTACCGTCGCTTCTGACGCTCTTACCCATAGACTCCTTCATGTGCCGGACGCACTTCACAGTTGTCGTCGGATGGGACACGAGCCTGCACCGAGAGTGGGAAGGATTCCTGTCGGGTGCGGCAGTGTCTACGCGTCCCGGGCCGCCGTCTGTCGGCACGTTCCGATCGTCGCCTTTGGGGGACGCCCCGGTTATCCTGGCCAGCGAGGGCACGCGGGCAAGACCATGGGGCTCCGTGCGGTTTCAAGGTAGTATAGCAGCCAAGTCTAGAAGAGCCGTAAACAAGTTGTAACAGGTTTATTAAGAAAGCTAGGGCGGCGGGCGAGGATCGATGGTCGATGGCGATGGGCATGGAGTCGACGAGCCAGGCCACGAGACTGATCTAGGAGACCATCGATCTGTCTGCTATAATAGGGCCGGTAGACGATTCTGCATGACAAGGAGGAACGACATGAGCAAGAAGAGGAAGAACATGGCGCCGGGTGTGGTAACGGGTGACGACGTACAGGCGCTCTTCGCGTGGGCGAAGGGGGATGGGTTCGCGCTGCCCGCGGTCAATGTGGTGGGGACGAACACGGTCAACGCCGCCCTGGAAACGGCGCGCGACGTGAACGCCCCGATCATCATCCAGTTCTCGAACGGTGGGGCGAAGTTCTTCGCCGGTAAGGGACTGGACAATGAGGGTCAGCGGGCGGCCGTTGCGGGGGCGGTTTCCGCAGCACAGCACGTGCACGAAATGGCCGGGCTCTATGGTGTGCCGGTGGTACTCCATACGGACCACGCGGCCAAGAAGCTCCTGCCGTGGATCGACGGACTGCTGGATGCCGGCGAGGCGCACTATGAGGCCCATGGACGGCCTCTGTACAGCTCCCACATGCTCGATCTCTCGGCCGAGCCTATGGAGGAGAACGTCCAGATCTGCAAGGAGTACCTGGCGAGGATGAGCCGGATCGACATGACGCTGGAGATCGAACTGGGGATCACGGGCGGGGAGGAAGACGGCGTCGATCACAGCGGCACGGACAGCAGCCGGCTGTACACGCAGCCGGAGGAGGTGGCCCACGCCTACGAGGAGCTGATGGAGGTGAGCGATCGATTCACCATCGCGGCCGCCTTTGGCAACGTCCACGGGGTCTACAAGCCGGGGCACGTCAAGCTGCGGCCGAAGATCCTGCGGAACTGCCAGGAGCACATCCGGGAGAAGCTGGGCACGGGGGAGAAGCCCGTCAGCTTCGTATTCCACGGTGGTTCAGGGTCAACGCTGGAGGATATCCGCGAGGCGGTCTCCTACGGCGTGGTGAAGTTCAACATTGACACGGACACACAGTGGGCCTTCTGGGATGGCGTGCGGCGGTACGTGGAGAAGCATGAGCCGTACCTGCAGAGCCAGGTCGGGAACCCCGACGGCGAGGATCTGCCCAATAAGAAGTACTACGACCCACGGGTCTGGCTGCGAGAGGGCGAGACGTCGTTCCGGGCGCGGTTGACGGAGGCCTTCGAGGATCTGAAGAGCGTGGGCGTCCTGGGATAGCGGGTTCGCAGCCTAGCAGGAATGGCACGAGTGGCCGAATAGCACGGACAACGGCCGCTTGTCTCAGTCGTCTATCCGGGCGGCCTGTGAGTATGCGTTCTTCTTGCGCGTGAACCCGACGGCTGGTGACGCGGCACCGTACCGGTGGAGCTTATGGACAACAACGCAGCACCGCAGAACCGGAAGGACCCTGGACAGCCGGCCCAGGCGCTGACGTTCTGGCAGAAGCTGGGTTTCGGCGTCGGGGACATCTACGGCGGGGGATCGTTCGTCGTCGTCGGCGTCTACTACCTCAACTTCCTTACGGATGTCGTGCGCATCAATCCGGCGCTGGCCGGGACCGTCTTCCTGATCAGCAAGGTCTACGACGCCGTCACCGATCCCTTCGAGGGGATCATCGCGGATCGGACGCGGACGCCCCTCGGCCGGCGTCGACCCTACCTGCTGGCCGGGGTGGTGCTCGTCTTCCTCTCCTTCTTCGGCCTGTGGTACCCCATCGACTACCCGAGCGAGCGGCAGCGCTTCCTCTTCGTGGTGATGTCCTATCTCTTCTTCTCCACGGTGGTGAGCATCATCAAGCTCTCCTACAACGCGCTGGCGGCGGAGCTGACCCTGGACTACGACGAGCGCACGTCGCTCAGCTCCTTCCGCATCTTCTTCTCCGTCGTCTCGTCGCTGGTGGCGGCCGTGCTGCCGCTGGAGATCGTCAAGCGCGCACCGGACGTGCGGTCGGGGTACATTACGATGGGGCTGGCCTTCGGTGCCTTCTTTGCACTGCCGTTCATCGCCACGGTGATCAGCACGCGCGAGAGGGAGGCATTTCAGGGTGAGGCGGAGCCCTTCCGCTGGCGCGAAGTCTTCGTCGAGCCGTTTCGGGTGCGGACATTCGTCTACGCCCTCTTGATGTACCTGCTGGCCTTCGTCGCCATCGACACGGTGATGAGCACCGTCATCTATTTTATGAAGTACTTCCTGGGACGGGGGGACGAGGCGAACTACGTGACCGGCACCCTGCTGCTGGCGGAGATCGCGGCGCTGCCCTTCTACCGCTGGCTGAGTCAGCGGACGAACAAGCGGCTGGGGTTCATCGTGGGGGCGTCCCTATGGATGGTGGCGATGCTCTTCAGCTTCCTCGTCGTGCCGTCGGCGCCGGGTTTTGTCGTCTATGCGTTTGCCGCCCTGGTGGGACTGGGCATCGGGGGGATCGTGGTGATGATCTACGCCATCTTCCCCGACATCCCGGACGTGGATGAGTTGAAGACGGGACAGCGCCGGGAGGGGCTCTATGCCTCCATGATCGCCTTCACCCGGAAGCTGAGCGGGGCTCTGGCGCTCTTCCTTGTCTCCAATGGGCTGGCTCTGGCGGGGTACGCCCTGCCCGTGGAGGAGGTGGTGGGGGGCGTCGCCAGGCTCGTGGAGCAGCCACAGTCGCAGACGTTTGTCACTGCGCTCCGCTTGATCTTCGCCTTCGCGCCCATCCTCCTGGTGGGAATGAGCCTCGCCGCCGCGCTCCGGTATCCGCTCACGTCGAAAGTCCATCGTCGGCTCCGAAGGGTGCTGGAGGCGCGGCGGGAGGATGGGGAAGAGGGTGACGCCCTGCGAGATGAGGCCGATGAGCTCCGCCGGAAACTGATCGGAACGTAGATCGGCAGGGCGAGACAGGTCGGACGATCACGAATGGCATGAATGGCACGATCAACACGAACTGTAGACTCTGATAGCGCTCCGCGATTCGCTCCAGGCCCGGCAGGCCGGTTCGCCGCGGGCCTGACCGGGCTCCGTTTGACGGGTCCTGGGATCGCGGAGGAGGAGCTGGCACTATGCGTGTAGGACGGATTCTGTCGTCTCAGTTGGAAGCATGGATGGGGGCCTCGTCGCTGGAAGGCGTGCGTCGGCGGCTGCTGCGCGGTATGACCATCGCCTTTGCCGTGCTGGGCCTACCCGCTGCAGTGGCAGGCAGTGTCGAGGCTGTGAGCCAGGGGCATCCGCTGACGGGGCTGCTCTACGTGGGGCTGTACCTGCCTGTCCTCGCCGGGGCCGTGTTGCCGCGTCGGATCCCATTCTCCGTCCGCTCGGTGGTCCTGCTCGGGAATTTGTATATCTTGGCGCTGACCAACCTGCTGGCCTATGGCTTCACTGGCGCGGGTATCCACATCCTGTTGACGATGTGCGTGCTCGCGACGATGTTGGCCGGGGGACGCGCCGGCCTGTATGGGATAGGGATGTCCCTGGTCGCCATCGTCATCGCCGGGAGTGCCCTGAGCGCTGGATGGGTACGGGTGGATGTGCTCCGGCGGACGACCTCGACGTCTCCAGTCGCGTGGGCGACGGCGGGCGTGACGTTCTTGATGCTCTCCGGCGCCAGCGTGGTGGCGGCTGGCTTTGTGCAGACCTCCCTCCAGCGCTCTCTGGAGCGCGTCGAGGAGCAGCGGATGGACCTGAGGGCCAGCGAGAGGAAGTACAAGCTCCTTGCCGAGAGCACCCACGACCTGATTATCACCCTCGATCTGGCGGGTCGGGTGACCTACGCCAACGCCAGAGCGTGGGAGACCCTCGCACCCGCTGGAGGGGAGGGCAACACGGGATTGCTGACCCGCAGGATACCGACAGAACTCCGCGAACCGCTGCTGGAGCGGGTGAAGGATCTCGGTTCCGGGGATGAGCAGGTGATGTTCGGGACTGCCTTTGTGGACCACGCAGGCGACAGGGTGGCGGCGGAGGTGACGGCGACGCCCATGGTCGAGGAGGGGCGGGCCACGGGCGTTCTCGTCAATGTGCGGGACGTCAGCGAGCGGAAAGAAGCGGAGGAGGGGTTCCGGCGGGTGAGCCGCCAGCTGCGGGCGATCATGGACCAGTCCCCCGTCTTGATGAACGTCTTCGACGAGCACGGCCGCTATCGGCTGGTAAGCGCGGCCACCACCGAGGTCCTCGGACTGTCTGAGGAAGAGATTGTGGGCAGGCGCTTCGCTGACGTCCTCCCGCCGTCAACGGCAGCGGCGTTTCAGCAGCGAATCGACCGGCTGGTTGGGGGCCAGAGACCGATCACGGTCCAGGATAGGATCTCGCTGGAGGGTGAGGAACGGATCTATGAAAGCGTCCTCTTCCCTCTGGGAGCTGGGGAGGACGAGGCCTTGTTCGCCTCCATCGCCACAGATGTGACCGAACAATACAGAATGGAGGAGCAGCTGCAGCACCAGGAGCGGCTGGCCGCAGTGGGGCAGCTGGCCGCGGGGATCGCCCACGATTTCCGGAACATCCTCGCCACGATTCTGCTCTACGCGGAGATGGACATCAAGGCGCCGGACGTGCCCGAGCGCGTCACAGATCGGCTCCAGGTCATCGTTGAGGAGTCCTATCGGGCGGCAGATCTGGTGCAGCAGATCCTCGATTTCAGCAGTCGGGCCATGATCGAGCGTCGGCCTTTGGACCTGGTGGAACTCACGGACAACGCGGTCGAGGTGCTCCGGAGGACCATCCCGGAGAGCACGGAGATCTCGCTGGACGTGGAGCCGTGGGCGGGGCGCGGCCCCGGGGTGGACTCGCCCTTCGTCGTCGAGGCGGACTCCGCTCGGCTCCGGCAGGTCCTCACCAACCTGGCCTTGAACGCGCGCGACGCCATGCCGGACGGCGGCCATCTGATCTTCTCGATCTCCCGACTGGAGATTGCGCGAGACGACGCGCCGCCGACGGCGGGGGTGGAGCCGGGGGCCTGGGTGTGTCTGGAGGTGTCCGACACGGGGACGGGCATGACGGAGGAGGCGCAAGCTCATCTGTTCGAGCCGTTCTTCACCACGAAGGAGGTCGGTGAGGGGACGGGGCTGGGTCTTGCGCAGGTGTACGGCATCGTCCGGCAGCACGACGGAGCCATCAGCGTGGACACGGCCCCCGGGGAGGGGACGACGTTCCGGATCTACCTGCCGGCGCATGGAACGGATCATCACGAATGACGCGAATGGACGAATGGCACGAATGGTTACGTGGGGAGGTCTTATGGGGTCGCAGGTGATCTATCCTAAGCTGTCGTATCGAGTGATGCAGGCGGTCTTTGAGGTGCATAATACGCAGGGACCGGGGTTTGCGGAGTGTCTCTATGAGGAGGCACTGGCGATTGAGCTGGAGCGCAGCCAGATCTCGTTTGAGCGGCAAGCGTGTGTCGAGGTGAGCTACAAGGGGACGCTCATCGGAACGCATCGGCTCGATCTTTTTGGTGGATCAGAAGATCATCCTGGAGCTGAAGGCGGTGTCGAAGCTCACCGATGTCTTCAAGAGGCAGACGCTATCCTATCTCAAGGCTGCAAATCTGAAGCTGGGCATCCTCATCAACTTCGGCACGCCGCGTGTCAATTACTATAGGATTGTCAACTAGCCGCGCCCCATTCGAGCCATTGGTCCATTCCTGTCATTGGTGATAGTTGGTGCCAGGGGCTCACGAGCCGCGATGCTGAAGTGGGGCTTCCAATCAATTCCGGCACGCAACCTATCGACCACGGCAGGACACTCAACTAGCCTTCCTCCATTCGTGCAATTCGTCCATTCGAGCCATTCGTGATAGTCCGTTCTCGCTGGCTGGCCTAGTCCCCGCCATGTTCAATCCGCGGGCCAGGTGTCCATCACCTCGCGCATCAGGGCGAACTCGCCGAGGTGGAAGGCTGCGTGGTCGGCGACGATGAGGACCTCGCGCACCACGGAGTAAGCCGGCGCGTGGGGGATGGGGGCCGTCAGATTGGTCTCGGGATCGCGGACGAGCTCCACCAGGGCTTCCCGGTCCGAGCGGATTTGGGCCACGGTCTTCTCCCACGCCTTCTCAGTGGCCCTCTCGCCCTCTTCGGGCCAGTAACCCTCGGGCCAGTCGGGAGAGACGTGGGCGGGATCCTGGATGAAGGCGAGGATGTCCCACTGGGCGATGCGTATGTGCTCTAACAACTCCCAGGGCGTGTAGGAGACGTTGGGCGCGGTCTCGTTCATCGCCTCCAGCGGGAAGTCGCTGACCGCTTCGTCGACATCCATGTGGGCGTGACCGCCCTGGAGGAGTTCCAGCAGTTGCTCTCGGAGGACCTCGTCGCTCACGGTGTCACCTCTCTCGCTCTGATTCGGATGGCTTGATGGGAATGCTCCGTCTGTACCGCCGTGGGACGGTAAGCCTCGCTACCCGCCCGGTAGGCGGGACCAGACCTCCTCGGCGGCTTTGAGAATGGCCTCGGAGTAGAGCTCGTACCGCGGCAGGTCGTCGAGGACGACGGTTCCGTGCTCGCCGGCGGTCTCCACCAGCACGTCCCCGACGCCGAAGGGCCGCTCGATCAAGGTCTGACGGGCGGTCGCATCCTGGATGGCCTCCAGGGGGACCTTTGTACCTGTCCGGGATAGGACGCCCCGCTGGGCGATGAGGTGTCTGGAGGTGACGGCATAGCGGGTGGAGATCAGGTGGAGGATCCGGGCGCCGAGCTGGGCCGCGATGACGACCCCGACGAAGGCCAGGCCGACCGTGGCGAGCAGCCGTTGATTCGGCGGCAGGGCGAAGCGGGCGCCCACGTACAGGGCGGCGAGGAGCAGGGCCCAGAGAAAGCCGACGGCGAGGGTGGGGAGGACTGAGGGAGCGGTCTTGAAGCGAATGACCCCGGGTGTTCGCTCGGGCCCTCGCTTCCGTTCTTGCTCGGGCTCTACCTCTGCCTCAGTTGCGGGCTCAGGCTCGGCTGCCGGCTCCCGTGGTTCCTCCTCGCCGCCGAGGGTCGGCTCGGGCTCGCCTGGCACCGGGACCTTTACGTCGTGGGCCTGGGCTTCCTCCGGCTCGCCCTCCGGTGGGGGCTCCGGGTCTTCCCCTGGTGGCGGTCCCGCGGATGTGGTGAGTTTGGCCAGACCCAACTTGGCGGCCTCATGGTCGGGGTTCAGCTCGAGGACGCGCTGGAGGCTCTCGATGCGCTCCTCGTCCGTCTCCACGGCGCCGGAGAGCCAGAGCCAGGCCTTGAGGTCGTCGGGGTTCTCCTCGACGGCCTGACGGAGCAGCTCCCGGGCACGGACGGTGTCGCCGTGCTTGAGGGCCGTGATGCCTTTTCGTGTGGTGTCTTCCATCCTGTCCTCCTAGGTCGCAGGCAGGCGGAGATCGGCGTTACCCAGGACTATTGTACGCGCCCTGGGGAGGGTGGCAAGTGGGCAAAGAGGATTGGGGGGTGCGTTTCATCTTTGGGGCGGACAGTCCCGGGTTGCCCCGAGAATGAGCCAG
>CAZIWL010000139.1:0-11454 GCA_964542755.1 uncultured Anaerolineales bacterium | reverse complement strand
TTGCGGCGGAAGTCGGAAACGACATGAAAATGGGCCTCAACAGGCTGTCTGCTGTGACGAATCATCTCCGGCCAATCCGCGGTCGGTCCGGGACAACTCGTTAGTGCACCCAGGAGATTCGGTTTCCTTGATAGCGGTTTCCTTTCGTGTTATCATGTCGCGCATCTGCAAACGGGCTTCGGCCCGCCGACTTCGTCCAACGGGCTTCGGCGTGTAGGCTTCGGCCAGTGAGCCCGGCTTCGGCCAATAGTAGACAGGATCAAGCCATGTACCCTGATAGCGAAATCCTCTTCGCTCCGCACTGCATCCCTGAGCTTCGTGACCTCCGAGGCCCCGATTGGGCTGGACTGGTCGACCGGATCGCGTCTCTTCCAGATGGTCACATTGACGTCCTGGGTTTCTCCCTGATGGTGGTGGGGCTCTCAAGCTGCCTGACATGCGATCTGGACAGCTACCGGGCAACCCTGGGCTGCTGCACGTGTGCGCAGCGCTCGGTGTCGGGCTTCAAGGGGGATGACCACGAGTTAATCATCCTGTTCAAGGACAAGCGCATGGAGGTGTGCGACTACCTCGATTCGGATGAGGTCCCCAGGCCCATTGCCAAGCTGGCCCAGCGAGAATTACGATAGCGACACTCCTCGCTCGAGGGTGGCGCAAGCTCACCACCTTCTCGACCATGCTGCGTGCTGAGCACCGTCCGGGCCGTACGTCCTGGCTAGTAGCATCGCTGCTGGCCCTGGCATTTCTGGCCGCCTGCCGGGCGCCGGTGGAGGAGGCTCTGTTCTTGTCCACGGGGGAGGAGGCGCTCCCGGGGCAGCTTCGGGGCATCCTGCAGCGCGGCACTGATTTTCTCCATCCGCAGCCGGACACGGCTCCCCTGGAGCCAATGGGTCACGCCGGCGTTCATCCCCTGGGCATCAACGTCTTTCTCAATCAGGAGGTCGAGGAGCGAAAGCGCGATCAATCGCTGGAGATGATCGCCGAGGCCGGCTTCCAGTGGATCCGACAGGAGTTCCCGTGGGAGGATATCGAGATCCACGGGAAGGGCGATTTCGTCGATCGGCGAAACGATCTCGACGGGGACGGGGAGGTGGATGCGATCGATGCGTGGGCCAAGTATGACCACATCGTGACTCTGGCGGAGGGACACGAGTTGGACGTCATCGCCAGACTGAGCAATCCCCCGGCCTGGACACGCGAACTGACGAACACCATCGGACCCTACGCACCGCCAGACGACCGAGGCGACTGGGGTGACTACGTGTTTGCCACAGTGTCGCGGTACAAGGGGCGGATTCGATACTATCAGCTGTGGAACGAGCCGAACGTGTACCCCGAATGGGGGGAGCAACCGGTGGACCCTTCGGGCTACACCGAACTGCTCTGCGAGGGATACCGGCGGGCGAAAGAGGCGGATCCAGATGCCGTGATCATCAGCGGAGCCCTTGCTCCCACAGTGTCGCTGGACCCTGGTCCCGGCCCGGCACGGGGAATGAGTGACTTCGTCTTCCTGCAGCAGATGTATGACGCCGGGGCAGGTGCGTGTTTCGACATCATGTCGGTGAACGACTACATGCTCTGGTCCGGGCCCACGGACCATCGGCTACGTCCGTTGAACATCAACTTCTCCCGGCCGATGTACATCCGCGACATCATGGTTGCCAACGGGGACGCGGACAAGCCGATCTGGATCGGGGAAATGAACAGCAACGCGGTCCCGAACGACCCGGCCATCGCGGACGTTGGGGCGTACGGCCAGGTGACCCTGGAGGAGCAGGCGCGGTATGCGCCGCTAGCCTATGAGCGTATCCAGGAGGAGTGGCCGTGGGTGGGTGTGGCGAATTACTGGTTCTTCAAGAGGCCGGACGAGAGTGAGAAGAACCAGGCGATGTACTACTTTCGGATGGTGGAGCCGAGTTTCACGCCGCTTCCTGTTTACGGGGCGATGAAGGCGTACGCGGCGGAGCTCTCGCCGACGCTCCATCCAGGCACGCATCAGGAAGATCATTGGGCGCTGACTTATGAAGGTGCGTGGGAGGAAGACGGCGGGCGTGCCGGACCGCTCGAGGGGTTTCGGCGGACGGCGGAGGACGGAGCGTCGGTCCGTTTCGCCTTTGAGGGCGCACGGTTGACCCTGATGCCGGGGCCCGGGGTGGGCGAGGCGGTGGTGCGAATCGACGACCAGGCGCCGCTCCGGGTCCCTGTGGAGGGTGAACCGGTGGAGCTGGTGGCGGGATGGCGGGGCGGGCGACATGACGTGGAGCTGAGAGCGGGGTCGGGTGGTCTGAGTCTGGACGCGCTGGTGGTGCGCGGCCCGCGGCGTCCGTCCCAGGGAACGGTTCTGGCCCTGGTCGCGGCAGCGGGCGTCGTCGTGTGGGTCTCGGCCTGCGTGATTCGCCGGCGATGAGGGCTGGACGGGGGACCGACAGCGAACGACCGGACGGCGGCTGGAATGTCTCCTCGACTGCTTTCCTCCTCATTCTCGTTGCTGTCCTTTGCGCGGCTGGGATCCTGCGTTTCTATCGGCTCGATGCGCAGTCCTTCTGGAATGACGAGGGGAACTCGGCACGGATCGCTGAGAGATCGGTTCGGCTGATCGTCGAGGGGGCGGCGGGGGATATCCATCCCCCGGGCTACTACCTATTACTGGCCGGTTGGCGGAGCGTGTTCGGCCAGAGTGAGTTTGCGCTCCGATCCCTCTCGGCGGTATCAGGACTCGTGATGGTGCTGCTGACTGGCCTGCTGGGACGCCGCCTCTTTGGCCCCCCGGTCGGGTTGGGGGCCGCTGCCTTAAGTGCCATCTCCCCCTTCGCAATCTACTACGCTCAGGAGGC
This sequence comes from uncultured Anaerolineales bacterium, assembly GCA_964542755.1. Lineage (GTDB taxonomy): Bacteria > Chloroflexota > Anaerolineae > B4-G1 > B4-G1 > SKLM01. Next base: position 8,620 of record CAZIWL010000139.1, on the reverse strand, counting down.
GCGGATGTACGCGCTGCTGGGCGGCCTCTCGGCGGCCTCCACGTATGCTGCTGTCCATCTGTGGATGACGCTCATGGGTGAGGAGCATAGAGACGGGGCCAAGAGCGTGCCGGCGTTGGGGGCATACGTGCTGGTTAACGCGGCTGGGCTCTACACGCACTATGCCTTCGCCTTCGTGGTTGTCTCCCACAACGTGTTCTTTGGCTTGCGCTGGTTGGTGGAATCGGCGCGTGGGCGCGTGGGCTGGAGGGCCGCGGCCCTTTGGTCGGCAGGCCAGGTTGGAGCAGGCCTGCTGTACTTGCCCTGGGTCCCGACGGCGCTGGGCGCGATGGGGTGGTCGTCGGCGGGGATGTCGGAGAGTTTTCCTTCCGCGGTTTGGGGCGTGGTGCGTGTCCTGACCGTGGGGGTGACGGCGTCGGCGCAGGAGGGTCGGGCAGCTATGGTGTTGAGCTGTGGGCTGGCGCTGGCAGCACCCTGGGTTTATGGGGAGGAAAGAGAGGATGGGCGCGGTCTATCGCAGGGCTGGGCCGTCGGTGCCTTGGCGGCCTATTTGTTGGTTCCGCTCGTTCTCTTCTTTGGCTTCGATCTCTACAAGCCGGCGTGGATGAAATTCCTCATCGTGCTCCTACCTCCGTTTCACCTGCTTGCAGCCCGCGGCGCTGAGGGGATAGGCAGGCTGGCGGCCAAGCTCGGTGGGGTTTCCAGAGCAGCACGTGGGAAGGTGGGGACCGGGGCGTTGGTGGTTCTCGCGGGGGCCACGGCGGCGCTCAGCTACCCTTCGCTGCGGAACCTGTACTTCGATGAGGCATATGCCCGCGACGACTACCGCCAGCTTGCAGCGGACATGGCCGCGCAGTGGCGGCCGGGCGACGCTGTGGTACTGAACGCTCCGAATCAGTGGGAGGTGTTCACCTACTACTACCCGGACCGGCACGTCTACCCGGCGCCGTACCGGCCCGGTCCACAGGGTGCGGCGTCCTTTCTGGAGCCCCTGCGCGAGGAATACGACCGGCTTTTCGTCGTCTTCTGGGGACATGCGGAGTCCGACCCGAGAAGGTGGATCGAGTCCTGGCTGGCGGGGCACGCGTACAGGGCCCAGGACACGTGGTACGGAAACGTGCGCCTGTCGACGTACGGCATCGCGGGCCTTCCGGAGGCGCCGGAGGACCATCTGGAGGTGTGGTTCGGCGAGTCTATCCTCCTGCGGGGGTTCTCGCTGGGCGAGGTGCAGATTGGCCCTGGGGACATTCTTCCGGTGACACTGTTCTGGGAGGCCGGGGACCCCATCGACGAGATGTACAAGGTCACGGTGCAGCTCCTCGACGCGGAGGGCGGGCTTCTTGGCCAGAAGGACTCGGTACCTTGCGACGGTCTGAGGCCTACGACGACGTGGGAACCTGGCAGCAGGATCATCGATCGGTACGGTGTGCGCGTCCCGGACGGTGGGGGGGAGAGGCAGGCTACCGTTCTGGTGGCCGTCTACCATGCAGCGACGGGCGATAGGCTGCCGGTCCGTCGGGACGGCGAGCTAGTGGGCGACGCCGTGACGCTTGGCAAGATCGTGGTCGAAGCCTCGGATCAGTGACCCTCCAGGGTGCGCCGAGGCGGTGTGCAAGTCCGTCCCGCAGGAGTCTAGTCAGCCTGAAAGCTCTACGGGATGAGAGGGACTGGTGCGTTGAGCACGGCCTGCGACCAGTAAGGGGCGTCACGCGGGGGGCGTGAAACGCGCCCGGCTGGTGAGCAGGAGCATAGGTTCTACGGCTGCTGGCGGCCGAAATCGCCAGCTAATCCCACAGACCAGTCCTCCCTGTCCGGTCAAACCGCAGAGCGAGATGGAGCCTCCGCTCGCCTAGACCGTCTGCTGGGTGGTCTCGCTCTCCAGGTTCGCTCGTACGCGGAGCGGTTGTAGACCTGCCGGAAACCAATCGCCAGGTAGAAGGGCATGGCCGCCCCGACGCAGGCCACCCGCGCTCCCAGGGCGCCACAGCGCCGCACGCCCTCCAACACCACCGCCCGCCCCAGGCCCATCCGCCGATAATCCGGGTCCGTTGCCACGGGCTCCACGTAGGCGAGGTCGTTCACTGGCTCGTACCACATCCCGCAGTAGGAGGCGAACGGCCCATCGGGCGCCTCCACCACGACATTCAAGTCCCTCCGGTAGTTGGGGGCCGACTGCATGAACTCCCGGTCCTCGATCCCGCCTGCCGGCGGCTCATCGCCGTGGCCAAAACCGCGCCACAGGAGCCGATCTAGCTTGCGCAAGTCGTTGTCCTCCGCCAGACTCTTCAGGCGAAACCCGTCGGGCACCGGGATCGGCGGGAAGGGATCCGGGATCGACAGGTGCGACATCGGCTCGCTTCTAGCGCTGCGCGTGTACCCGTTCGCTAGCACGATCTCCTGGAACTCGGGATCCCGGTCGTTGACGTAGATGCGCAGCCGCTTGGCGCCATCGTCCGATACGCTGATGTGCTCCTGCGCGTAGTGGAGCATCTTCTCCTTGAGCATTTCGTACGCTGGGTGGATCTCGAAATAGGCAGTTCCCATAGTGTGCTCGGGATGGACGACGCCGACGATCTCGCCGTCCACCTCCCAGATGCCGATCGTCTTCAGCTCGACGTTCCGAATGTACGGGTGGTAGTGCATGTACTCCCAGCGGGGCTGAGTCCAGTTAATGTGCCCGCCCGACGTGCGGTATGTCCTCTCCAGAAACCGACCGACTCTCTCATAGTCGACGGTATGATCGTAGTGCCTCATCGTAAGAGCCATCTCCTCCCTCCTCGGGCAGTAACCAATTTCGGGCGCCTTCAAGCCTCGGAGTTCCACCTCAGCTCTCGGCCGTCGCGACAGAGCGCGCTTGCATGGGAAGCGTGTCTTTCCTACCGTCAATGCCCGGTCGATCTGTGGTTTCGGAGGGCGACCAGCGGTGTCCCACAGCCCCCGATTCCGTTCCTGAGCGGGGTTGAAGAACCCTATGTGGCCTGTGCCCAACTCGAGGCGCTCAGCCGCCAACAGCAGATTGTAGCAAGCGTAGATCGCGCGGCTCCTCCCAAAGTAGGCCCCTCTGGGCACGTGGGCAATGAGCACGGCCGGGGCGTGATGAAAGATCGGATCCTCGGCGTGCCGCTGATGCTCAACCAGCCTCGCGAAGTCCTCGGCGCTCCTTGCTGCCTCTTCCACCCTATCCTTGCTCAGTGCCAGGGAGAGGATGGGACGCAACAGAGGGTTCTGGAGCAAGCCGGTCATCCTGCCGAGAGTTGACACCATCTCGACGCTCAGCCGCTCAATCCGGACAGGGTCATCCAGGGCGACCCAATCGACCTCCTGGGCGTTTGTTGCGCTAGGGGCCCAGCGGGAACCATCGATCAGTTGACGCACCGTATGACGTGGGACAGACTTGTCTCGGTAGACCCTCGTCGAGAGCTGAGCGCGAAGCGGTATGACCAGCTTGTCCTACGAGGGGAGCGAGTCTATGGACGGACAGGCATCCAGTGCGTAGTTCGAGTGCTGAACGGTGTCGGCTGGGCAGACTGCCACCCAGTGTCCGCAAGACCAGCAGTCCTCCACTCGAACCGGTGGCGCCACCCTCTCTCGCAGCTCGAACACCTCCCACAGAGTGCATACCGCGGTGCAGGCACCGCAGCGGGTGCACCGGTCTTCATCAATGCTGATAGCTGGCTCGGTGTGTTGGCCTCCTTGGCAGCGCGAACCTTTCTGCGCGACGCAATCGTCTAGCTCTGAAGAGCCATCCGTTGCTCGTGGGACTATACTTCGGACGAGACACGTGTCAAGCACGCGTGTCCAAAGCTAGGGAGCACTCGTCCGAAATCGAACAGATCGAGGCATTCTCGGTCACGTGCGCAGTAGGGCACACAGAGATCTCCACGACGTCAAAGTCTGTGTGCTGGACGTCTGGCCAGCTGGAGCCGTTTGGCCCGTTTCGTGCACCTCCGTGCCCCAGTCGGTCAACGCGAGGGAAGTTGGCAAGAACGGCTTTGGGGCTGCCGAAGGGGTATTGGGGAGAGAAGCCATCCGTCACCCCTTGGACGATGGCGGATGCCTGGATGGAGCCAGGATCATCAAGCTCCGCGGGCGGGGAACGCGTGCCATTCCCGGCGTCAAGGGGTTTATCGTGGGCCTGGAAGAGGTGGAGAATCCTAGCCGCCTTCTTGATGGTGAATCGACACCAGTAGCGCCCCGAAGAACCCCTGAGGGGGCGGTTGCCGGAGGAGGGGTGATGGGCTCGGGTGGTCTGTAGGAGGAGTGGAGAACGTGTGACGCGCCGCCCTCGGGATGCCTGATTCGCGAAGTCTATGCCAACAAGACGATCTAGTGGGGTCTGGTGACTACGGCCTCCAAGACCTGGTCACTGAAATCCTGAAAGACAACAGACCGGGCTGGACGTTGGAGGAGGTCTATATGGCGATCGTTTTGGATCGGGACTCTATGGAGGCACCACCTTCTCGATCTGGCTTAGCCTTGGCTATGGTGGATCCTGCCCGGCTTGGCTTCACCCTTCTGGGCCTGCACCTCCTAGAGATGGAAGACGCCGATGGACCCAAGACCCCGCACTCAGGAGCACGGGCTATCCCCCCTTCCGGAATGGGAGCTAGCTCGCTGCGTTGGGTCACATTCTGCCCTCTCGCTCCCCGGCGAGCTAACGGAGATCGCGCTGTCGAATGGTAGCGCCTGGCAGCATAACCGCGAGCGACTCATGTTGTGAACTAGACATTGTGAAGGCAGCGTCCAAGACACGTGTTCTTGGGATAGGTCGGTACGTTGCTTGACAGGCCTTTCAAGTATGCTATACTTGCGCGAGGAGTGACGATGATACGACCGACGACCGATCTGGTACAGAATTGGAATCCCGACGCTAATCAGCGCATCCCGCGTGCCCGGGGGCGGCGGATGGTCGACTTCATCTGACACCGACGTTGGTTAAGGTTAGCCGCCCGATGATGGGGCGGCTTTTTTTTGTCATGGGCCACGTCCGGCCACGGGACGCATCGCGGAGGGGTACCGGCAGGGCAGACTTGGATTAGGTCGATGCTTCGTCGGTCCTGGCGGTCTGCCATTAGTCTTGAAGGAGTCGTCCAATGCTGAAAACACGAAACTGCGGAGAACTGCGTGAAAAGGACGCTGGCCTGGGGGTCACCCTGGCGGGATGGGTCAATCGCCGGCGGGATCATGGCGGCGTTGTCTTCATCGACCTCCGGGACCGCTCAGGGATCGTACAGATTGTCGCGAACCCGGACATCGACCCGGCGTCGCACGAGGCTGCGCACGAGGTGCGGCAGGAATACGTGGTGCAGGTCCGAGGCTACGTCCGTGAACGGCCCCAGGGGTTGATCAATACCGACCTTCCCACCGGTGGAATCGAGGTTGTCGCCGATGAGATGAGGATCCTCAATCCGGCTAACACGCCACCGTTCTACATCTATGATGACCAGGCGGTGGATGAGTCGCTGCGGCTCCAGTATCGATACCTGGACCTGCGCCGCCAGCGCATGCAGCGAAACATCATGCTGCGGCACGACGTGGTGAAGACGATACGCGATTTCCTGTCCGAGCGAGGTTTCGTGGAGGTCGAGACGCCGATACTGTTCAAAAGTACGCCGGAGGGAGCACGGGACTATCTGGTCCCGAGTCGCATCCATGCAGGCCAGTTCTACGCGCTCCCACAGTCCCCTCAGCAGCTGAAGCAGTTGTTGATGGTGGCTGGCTACGAGAAGTACTTCCAGATTGCCCGGTGCTTCCGGGACGAGGATCAGCGAGGAGACCGGCAGCCTGAGTTCACGCAACTTGACCTGGAGATGAGTTTCGTGGAGCGTGAGGACGTGATGGCGCTGACGGAGGAGCTCATGGTCACCGTGGTGGAGAGGTGCACTGAGTGCGAGCTCCTGGCGCAGCCCTTCCCGCGCCTCAGGTACGAGGAGGCGATGGAGCGATTCGGGACGGACCGGCCAGACATCCGGTTCGGGATGGAGTTGAAGGACATCTCCGATGTCGTGGCCGAGAGCGAGTTCCGCGTGTTCCGCTCCGTAGTGGAAGGGGGAGGCAAGGTCAAGGGGATCTGCGCCCCGGGGTGTGCGGATTACAGTCGGAGCCAGATCGATGAGCTGACGGAGATGGCGCAGGACGAAGGAGCGAAGGGGCTGGCCTGGCTTGGGCTACCGGAGACCGAAGACGGCAGGGATCGCAAGGATGGCGTCCGGTCTTCCTTTACGAAGTACCTGAGCCAAGAGGAAGTCGAAGGGGTCTTAGCGCGTTTCGATGCGCAGGCCGGGGATCTCGTGCTGATCGTGGCCGACAAGGGCGAGATCGTGAATCGGATACTGGGCAAACTGCGGCTCGAGATGGCGGAGCGGCTGGGATTGAGAGAGCACACGGACCGCAGGATGGCTTTCTGCTGGGTGATCGATTTCCCGCTGTTCGAGTGGGACGAGGAGGGTCAGCGGTGGGATCCGAGCCATCACCTCTTCACGTCGCCGATGCCCGAGGATCTGGGTCTGCTGGATAGCGATCCGGGTGCAGCACGGGGTCAGCAGTATGACCTGGTGCTTAATGGTGAGGAGGTAGCGGGGGGGAGCATCCGTATCTTCCGGCGGGGTGTTCAAGAGAAGATTTTCGACCTGATTGGGCTCGATCTCGAGGAGGCGAAGGAGCGCTTTGGTCATATGTTGGAGGCGTTTGAGTTCGGCACGCCCCCGCACGGGGGGATCGCTCCGGGGATCGACAGGCTGGTGATGATCCTGGCCGGGGAGCCGAACATACGCGAGGTGATTGCATTCCCGAAGACGCAGCAGGCGAAGGACCTGATGGCGGGAGCGCCTTCTCGCGTGGAGGAGGAGCAGCTGGAGGAGCTCCACTTGCGTATCGTCGAGTAGGCATCGTTCGTGGGACCGAGCCGTCGCGCTCGGATAAGCCTGGAGGAGAGGGAGGGCCTATGATGGAAGTGATGGAAGGTTTCTTGAAGCAGGTGGAGGATGATGGGGTACGTTTTGTAAGCCTCCAGTTCACGGACGTGATGGGTACGATCAAGAGCGTCACGATTCCCGTGGGGAGGCTGCCGGGTGCGTTGGAGGATGGGGTATGGTTCGACGGTTCGTCGATCGAGGGCTTCGCGCGGATCTATGAGAGCGACCTGGTGCTGATCCCCGACGTGGGCACGTACCGGGTGCTCCCTTGGAGTGCGCCGGGCCGACGGAGGGCGCGCATCATCTGCGACGTGTACGGGGCGCGAGGGGAACCCTCGCCGCGGGTTCCACGGCAGAGGCTCAAGCATATGTTGGGGCGGGCGGAGGAGATGGGGTTCACGTACAACGTGGGACCCGAGTTGGAGTTCTTCCTCTTCCGCCGGAACGGGGAGCCGAACCAGGGCCACGCGGCCCGACCAGTGCCTCACGACATAGGAAGCTATTTTGACTTTTCCCCGCAAGACGAGGCACAGCAGGTGCGGAGCGAGATCATTCTGGCGCTGGAGGCGTTGGGGATGCAGGTGGAGTCGAGCCACCATGAGGTCGCCACAGGGCAGCACGAGATCGACTTCCGGTATGCGGATGCACTGACCAGCGCGGACAACGCTGTGACGTTCAAGTACACTGTGCGGGGTGTGGCGGCCAGCCAGGGGCTTTACGCGAGCTTCATGCCGAAGCCTATCTTTGGTATCAATGGATCGGGTATGCACATGCATCAGAGCCTGTTTGATGCGGAGGGGAACAACCGGTTCTATGATCCTGAGGACGAGTACCGTCTGTCGCGGCTGGCGCGGAACTTCATTGCCGGGCAGATGGAGCACGCCCGCGCGCTATCGGCGGTGGTGGCGCCGACGGTGAACAGTTATAAGCGGTTGACCCCGGGGTACGAGGCGCCGGTCTACGTCTGCTGGGCACAGCTTAATCGGTCGTCGTTGATCCGCGTGCCGGCACCAGGGGGAGGGGCGGTGGCGACGCGGATCGAGTTGCGCTGTCCGGATCCCAGCACAAATCCGTATCTGGCCTTCGCGGCGATGCTGGCGGCCGGGCTTGACGGGATCGAGAGGGATCTGACGCCGCCCCCGCCAGTCAACGAGGACGTCTACCATTTCGACCAGCGCGATCTGGATGAACGGGCGATCGGCACGCTGCCGGGGACACTTGCGGAGGCGCTGGATGCCCTGGAGGAAGACGAGGTGATCCAGGATGCCCTTGGTCCCGACATTACAGACGTCTTCATGAGGGCAAAGCGCGCGGAGTGGGGCGCCTATCGGATTCAGGTCACCGACTGGGAGATTGAGCGGTATCTAGAGACGGCCTAAGCTCCTCTAGAGGATGAGTTCTTCTAGAGGATAAGGTCCTCCAGAGGATAAGGTCCTCTAGAGGATAGGCTCTTCCAAAGGATCAGGCGGGGCGCAAGGGACGGCGGGTCTCACGAGGCTCGCCGTTCTGCTTTACCCGGTCGGGTGCCGTCCAACCACTGTGTCCATGACTGTGCGCACGACCTGCCGTCGCTCGCTGCTGGTGCGGTCTGGTCGGCATTCGAGGTCCAGATGGATGAGAGGGACGAGTGGACCGGGGTCCTGGGAGCGACCAGGGTGCATGAGCGGGACACGTGGCAAGCATACGCTCGTGAGGTGCAACGCACC
>CAZIWL010000138.1:0-11659 GCA_964542755.1 uncultured Anaerolineales bacterium | reverse complement strand
GGTTTCAACTCCGCAGACCCCGTCGGCATCCTGGAGGATATCGGTCGCCTTGGTACTGAGGACAAACTGCGCATCACACCCCTTGGCGAACCCCTGGGTGGCCTCGTGTGTCGACAGCCAGCCGTCCTTCTGCCGGAAGGTCCCCGCCACGATGGTTTCCGAGAGGAAAGGGAAGCGGCTTCGCGCCTCCTCCCCAGTCAAGAACTCAGAGTCGTTGACGCCGAGCTCGTGATGAGTCTCCACAGCGGCCTTCACCTCGTCGATCATCTGCTCATCGTCGGTGACGAAGAGGTACCCCTTGTGGTGGAGATCGATGTCGTAGCCCGGGATGGAGATGACGTCAGCGAAGTTCTCGAAGACCTCGATGCTCTCCTGCACCAGCTCGGACATCGCCGGTTCGGTGAACTGGGCGCGGAAGCTCTCGATCGACTCCGGTGTGGTCAAGGTCGACAGGCCGTCCCGCATCTCCACGACGACGGTATCCAACCCGGCATGGGACAGCCAGAAACCCGTCGCCACCCCGACGATGCCGCCACCGATGACGACGGCATCGGCCGTCTCAGGAAATTGCTCTTCGGAAGGGGTATAGACCCTGCCCATAGGGACTACTCGCCCGCGATCTTCGACTTGGCCCACTTGATTAGGCCCGCTACGCCGTCGGGATAGAAGATCATCACGACGATCATCAACACACCGTAGATCACCAGGTGAAGGCCCGGCAACTGGGTCAAATTGGACCTGAGCTGCTCGATCCCGAAGACGAATGGGAACGCCACCACCATCCCGCCCCAGAGGCTCCCGCGTCCCCCGATGTAGGCCAGCGCCAAGACCTCTACGGTCTTAGAGGTATGCATGATCGTCTGCGGGGTTAGCGAACCGAAGTAGTGGGCATAGAACCCACCAAGCCAGCCGGCGAAGAACGAGGACATCGCGAAGTTCAGGACACGGTACTTGGTAGGGTCGATGCCTGAAGCCTTCGCAGCGGCGATGTTCTGCCCGATAGCCTTGAACGCAAGCCCGTAGTTGGACCGCGTCACCAGCCGCAGCAGAACGTAGACGACCAACATCATCGCCAGGATGATGTAGTAGTAGGGCAAGTTTGAGGTCGTCTCCAACAGACTGCGGGGGTTCATCCCCAGCGGGCCCCTGGTCAACTCGGTCAGGTTGCGGACTAGTCCCATAAGCGCGATGCCCACAAACCAGGCCATCACGGCTGCGAAAATACCCTCCAGACGGAGGGTCAGCCAGCCCAAACCGAGCCCAACCACACCGGCCAAGACAGCGCCGAGGAAGATGCCGATCCACGGGCTGACGCCCGGCTGCACCGCCAGAACCGGTGAGGTGTTCGCCAGGATGCCCGAGGTGTAGGCCCCGAGGCCGAGGATGGCAGCGAACCCGAAATTCACGACCTGGATGTAGCCAGCCGTGAAGTCAAAGGCGGCAGCCTGGGCAGCTAGAAAGGCCCCCATGATGAGCCAACGGATCATGTGCTCTTGATTGAACGGGGGTACGAGAGGCAAGAGAGCCACGATGACCAACAGCACCAGACCCAGCGGCGTGAAGCCGACGCCGTGCAGGAAGCTGATTATCGAGCCCGTCGAGCCATTGCCTCGTCTCTGTTCCATCTCCATTGATGCCATAGTTTCACTCCTCTATCCTTAAGCCAAGAACACCTGTCGAACCTAGCCTCGCATAGGGCCGAGGAAGCAACAGCGCCCTGGGCCGCTCTCGCTGGTCTCCTAGCTGCTCCTGATCTTAGACCCGAAGATGCCCTGGGGAACGACGAGCAGCACCACGATCATCACTACCGTGGGAATGACGTCCGCCCACGAGATGCCAAAAAACTGCTGCGTCGCTGTCTGCAAGATAGCAACGATGAACCCACCGACGATGGCTCCAACCACGTTTCCCAGTCCCGCCATCATGACGACGTACCAGGCCATGTAGAGAGGCTGGAGTCCCACGGTTGGGTAAGCTTGGAACATGAACAGGAGGCTGGCTCCGGATATGGCAGCCATCGCGGTCGCCAGGGCAAAGGTCAGCGGGAAGATGAAGTTGAGGTTGATGCCCATCATCTGCGCCCCCAGTTCGTCCTGAGATACGGCCCGGATCGCCCGACCTGTCCGGGTCCGCCGCAAGAAGAACCAGAGAGCAGCAATCGAAACGAGGGCGACGAAGAATGCCACCACGCGGTCCACCGCCATGGTCACCCCAAAGACATTCAACGGCGGGACGTCCCAGTAGCGAGGGATGCCGCGGAAGTTCGGGCCCAACACCAGCGTGGTGCCATTCGTCAGAATGAAGGAGATGCCCACCGTGAGCAAGAAGGCGTTCATCACCCATCCCTGCTTGGTGCGCACCCGCAGGGGATAAAACAGCAGACGCTCGAGGATGACGCCCAGGATCAAGCCGGCGACACCGGCTGCCAGGATGCCGAGGAACGGCGCCACCGCTCCCAGCACCGGGTTAGGGCTCTCTCCCAGCGACCGATTGATCGGGCTGAAGACGAAATACGATACGTAGGCTCCCACCATGAAGGACTCACCGTGGGCGAAGTGCGGAACGTTCATCACACCGAAGACGAGCGCCAGTCCCACGGCCAGGAGCGCCCACATACCCCCAGTGATTATGCTATTTAGAATCTGGGATGGGCCGGCAACCGTGCCTATGACGATGGTTAGGACGATTGTGCCGGCGATCACGATTGACGCAGGCAGATTCTCGCTGATCGTCTCCATCAGTGAAGTGCCGAATGAGCTCTTTTCTACCATAGCTTCCCTCTCCTTACATCATGTGTGTGGGTGACCTGGTGCAACCGGTGACTCAGTCAACACGGTGACTGCGTCGACTCATGCGCCGCGGACATTGCTTAATCTGTCCACCCTGTCCTCATCGAGCGCTAAGCGCTCCCCCATTGCAGGGACCACTTCGGACGCCGGGTTTCTAAGACATCCATACCTGGGCACGGACGCCCGCGAAAGATATCCTCGCGTCGCAAGGTGACCACACTAGATGCCCAGGTAGGCATTCTTGACGTGCTGATTCGTGATCAACTCGCTGCTAGGGCCCTCCATAGCAATCTTGCCTTGCTCCAATACGTAGGCTCTGTCGGTGATCTCCAGCGTCGAGTTCACACGCTGCTCCACGAGTAGAATCGTGACACCCTCCTGCTGCAGCCTTTGAAGCGAATTGAAGACGTCAGTGACCAGGTGGGGAGCGAGACCGAGGGACGGCTCATCGACCAGCAGAAGCTCTGGGTTCGACATGAGTCCGCGTGCAATGGCGAGCATCTTCCGCTCACCGCCGCTCATCGTGCCCGCAAGCTGGGACTCCCGCTCCTTGAGACGGGGGAAGAGCTCGAAAACGAAATCGAGGGTCTCGAGCTGCACGTCTCGGTCCTGTATCGTATAGGCACCCATGAGCAGGTTATCCCGCACGGACATCTCAACGAAGAGATTCAGATCCTCAGAGATGTAGCTGATTCCCGTCCGCGTGGCCTGGTACGCCGGAACGCCGTTCATCCTCTTGCCTTTGAACAGCACCTCGCCTCCGGCCGGCTTCAGGAGCCCCGCAATCGTTCTCAGTGTCGTCGTCTTTCCGGCGCCGTTGGGTCCCACCAATCCAACGAACTCTCCCTCGTCGACCTCGAGGTTGACGCTCCACAGGATCTGGAGAAAACCATAACTGGCATCGACATTCTTTAGCTGAAGCAACGGACCTTCCTCCTTTACTTCGCGTGCTCCCACCAGGTCTTCAACCCGGCGTTCAGTGCCCCTCTCCCAAGTAGGCCTTGATGACCCGTGGGTCGTTCAGGACCTCGTCGGGGGTCCCCTCCGAGATTTCGGTCCCATACTCAATGACCTTTACACGGTCACATATACCTTTGATCACCCGCATAATGTGCTCGACGACGATGATGGTGACCCCCTGATCCCTGATCGAGCGGATAATGTCCAGAAGGTCGTCCAGTTCGCCCGGCGTCAGGCCTGAGGCCAACTCGTCCAGGAGGAGGAGCTTGGGTTCGCACGCCAGCGCTCTCGCCAAGTCGAGGCGTTTGAGCTGGACGGCGTTCAATTGCTCGGCCGGGGTGTTGGGGGGCATAGGGAAGTCGACGAAGTCCAGTGCCTTCCGCGCTCGTTCCTTGGGAGGCTTGGCGGCACCGTCGCCAGCCCCAAAGACCGCACCCACCAAGGTGTTCTCGAGCACCGTCAGTTTGGGGAAGGGCAGCGGAATCTGGAATGTGCGGGACATGCCTCTGCGGCACATCACGTCGGCCGAGGAACCCGTGGTCTCCTCACCAAGAAAGTAGACCTTGCCCGAGCTGGGGTTCAGGGCACCCGCGATGCAGTTGAGGAACGTCGTCTTGCCGGCGCCGTTGGGCCCGATCAGCCCATAGATCTGTCCTCTCTCGACGTTCATCGAGACCCGATTGACGGCTGTGAGCCCGCCGAAGTTCTTGGTCACCTTCTCGGTGTGCAGTACTCTGTTGTCTGTCGTCATACCACGCTCTCCTTTAAGCAAAGCGACAGGCGCACACAAGGTATGCTTGTTGCACGGTAGCCGGGGGTAGCGCCGGCAAATAGCTGCCGCACGCTACCCCCGCGTTGCCTCACCCTAACGGGTACGGGCTAGGGCCCCTACTCCGCCGGCTTGGGCTCCATCTGCTGCTCGGCCCACTCAGGCGGGAAGACCACCTTGCCTTCGCCGTCGAAGTACTGCAGGACGGGGAAGATGTAGTAGCCCTTACCCACCACGGGGTCAGGGACCACGTCCATGTTCGTCGCGTACTCGTCCATCACGATGCCGTCCGTGAAGGTCCAGTCACCCGTCCAGACGTTGTCCTGGACGAAATTGTAGATGACCTCGCTGCTGAGCTCGCCATACTCGTCGTAGGCGTCCTGCGCCACGGCCAGGAAGAACTTGGTGCCGTCGTAGGAGAGACCGCCGGACGACGGGCTCGGGGTAATGCCGAAGCGCTCCTCGAACTCCTGCGCGTAGGCCCTACCCTCTTCTGTAGCCCAGCCGGGGATCTGGTCCAACACGTAGTTGGACGACTCACCGGTTAGATCGTACCACTCACCAACCCAGCCCAGGCCGTCAGCGATAATCAGGCTCTCCAGCCCAACCTCGTCCGCCTGCTTGATGAAGGCCGAGATGGACGGCGCGGCCGTGCTCGTGCCGGCGATCAGGGCCGGATCCAGATCCGCAAACCTGTTGAGCAGTGGATAGAACTCGGTCTGGTCGATGTTGAAGTACTGCTCATCCACGGTCTCCCAACCTGCCGCCTCCAGCTGCTCCTTGATGGCAGCGCCGAAGCTGCGGCCCCAGTCCGTGTCCTCACCGTAGATGGCAACCGTCTTCTCCCCCGGATCCCAGGTTCCCTCTTCGACGGCGCTTTCCACCGCCTCGACGTAGGAGACGCTCAGCTTCTTCGGCGTCGGCCAACCCTTGAACATCCAGTAGCCGTACTTGTCGGGGTCGGAGTTGAACGTCTCGTTGACGACCTCGGTGGCACCGAAGCCGAAGAAGTGCGGCACCTGGTGCTTCGCGGTGATCTCCATACAGGACACGGCGACCGAGCTGTGCCAGTTCAAGACGCCAGCCTCGATCTCATCCTGGACGACGGCCTGCTCGTAGGCCTGGGAGGCCTTGGCCGGGTCCGACTGGGAGTCGATCCATACGGGTTCGATGGTGTAGTGGCCGATCTGGGAGTTGATTTCCTCGAGGGCCATGGTAGCAGAAGCCTTGAACTCCTCGCCGGTGCGCGCGCTCGGGCCGCTGAAGGGGCCCAACACGCCCAGCTTGAAGGTCTCGGTGGCTTCCTTAGGCTCTTCGCTCTCTTCCTCCGCTGGCGCCTCGCTGATCTCCGGGGTCTCGCCCTTGGGGGTCAGCGACATTTCGGCCTGCTCAGCCGGGAAGATAACGTGTCCCTCGCCCTCGAAGTACTGGAGGACGGGGAAGGTGTAGAAGCCCTCACCCGTGACGGGGTCCGGAGCGACGTCCGGCGTGTACTTGTACTCCTCCATCACGATGCCGCCGGTGTAGGACCAGTCACCGGTCTGAACCTCGTTCTTCGCGAAATCGGCCAGCGTCTGCGAACTGAGCTCGCCCTGGTTCTCGTACGTCTGCTGCGCGGCGCCGATGAAGAACCCACCGGCGTCGTAGGCCAGGCCGGCTGCCGAGGGGCTGGGCTCCAGGTCGTACTCCGCCTTGAACGCTTCCGCGAACTGCTTGCCTTCCTCGGTGGTGAAACCGGGGATCTGATCGATGACGTAGTTGGAGGAGTCGCCGGTCAGGTCGTACCACTCGCCAACCCAGCCGAGGCCATCGGCGATGATCAGGCTCTCGAGCCCGACCTCGTCCGCCTGCTTGATGAAAGCGGAGATGGAGGGGGCTGCGGTGCTCGTGCCCGCCAGGACGGCCGGGTTCTGATCCTTAAACTTGTTGAGCAGTGGGTAGAACTCGGTCTGGTCGATGTTGAAGTACTCCGTACCGACGATCTCCCAACCAGCGTCCTCGAACTGCTCCGAGATACCTGTGCCGAAGCTGCGGCCCCAGTCCGTGTCCTCGCCGTAGATGGCGACAGTCTTGGCCTCGGGCTGCCACGTGCCCTCCGCAATCGCGTTCTCGAGCGTCTGCACGTAGCTCTTGCTCAGGTTCTTGGGCGTGGGCCACCACTTGTTGACCCAGTAGAAGTACTTGTCGGGATCGGACTGCCAGGTCTCGTTGACCACTTCCGTCGCGCCATAGGGGCAGAAGTGGGGGATCTGGTGCTTGGCGGCGACCTCCATGCAGGAGACGGCTACGGAGCTGTGCCAGTTGGCCAGGCCGGCATGGATGCCGTCCTGAACGATGGCCTGCTCGTAGGCCTGAGAGGCCTTGGCCGGATCGGACTGCGAGTCCACCCAGACAAGCTCGACGTTGTAATGCCCGATCTTGTAGTCGACGTTCTCGAACGCCATCTCCACGGCGCCCTTGAATTCCTCACCGGTGCGGGCGCTCGGCCCGCTGAAGGGGCCCAAGACGCCGAGCTTGAAGACCTCTTCTTCCTGTGCGGGTTCCTCTTCCTCTGCGGGGGCTTCCTCTTCCTCTTCCGCGGGCGCCTCAGTCGGCGCCGGGGTTGGCTGCGCACAGCCGGCAAATGCGAACACCAGCCCTGCGATCACTATGAGAGGCAGCAGCCACTTCATCATCTTTTGAAGAGCTTTCATCTTCGCTTCTTCTCCCTTTCTCTTGCACTAACCGTAACGTCTATCGTCTTGGCTTGAACGTTTGATACAACTCAGCGTCCAGTTTCTCTATTAAGCCATCACCTCCTTTTCGTTTGAGTACGCAAGTGGGTACTTCAGGACCTTCCCCATAAACAATCGTAGGACGACTCGACATGCCTCGAAAGCCTCAATGATGGTGTTTTCGACACCACCCTGGTGTTCCATCCGGCCTGGCCCGCAGCAGTGAAGCGGGACGTTTGCCGCGCATAACGGCAGCCCTCTAAATGTGAAAAGAGGGAGTGATCGCAACGTGAACGCGCGGTCCTTTGGGACAAAGGCATCTTGCGTTCCCAGTACGATCGTCTCCCTCTCCTCGGAGGACGTCGATCACGTGGGCGAAGGGAGGTACTCTGGCTTGCGCTCCCAGTCTACCAGACCGTCGGTTGACCAGCGGGAGGGCTCACAGTTGCGGGACAGCGCCGGCCTGGAACCGGACTTCCCCTCGTGTCCTGTGAGGGACACCTTCGCCACACAGATTGTTCAAGTACAGAAAGCATCAATGCCTGGCCGGGGCCAAGCATTGATGGCAACCTATAGGGCAGATTTGATGCTCTGCTGAAACTCCACGATGTGTTTCTGAATCACAGTCTCAGCCTTGTCCGGGTCACCTTCCTGGAGCGCACTGAGAAGGTCGTCATGTTGCTCGATGGCGTGTTTCACCTCTCGCAGCCGGTTGAGGACCAGATACCAGAGTCGGAGGCTCAGATCGTAGAGGCGGTCCAGGACATCCGTCATGAACTCGTTGTCCGAGGCCATGTAGAGCAATCGGTGGAAACGCTTGTCGATGCTCATCAAGGTTTGGTGATCACCTTCCTCAAGAGCGTCGAGCTCCTGGAGGATTTCTTCCATCCTCTGGAGTTGCTCCATCGAGACGCGTTTCGCGGCAAGGCGCGCACAGAATCCCTCAAGCACAATGCGAAGCTCGAAGATCTTCTGCAAGTCCGTAACGCTGATGTCGTTGACAAACGTCCCTCGACGAGGAACGATGTTCACCAGACCTTCGGAGTCCAGCCTCTGGAGGGCCTCCCGAATGGGCGTACGCCCCAAGCCCAACTGCCGCATGAGCACGTGCTCGTCAATGACCGCGGATGGCGGGAGTTCGAGAGTAACGACCTTCTCCTTGATGAGCCGGTACGCCTTCTCACTAAGCCGCATGCGCGGGGGGCCTTGTCCTTTTCTGGCTGGACGAATGCCAACTAGGCAACGCCACACGCGGACGGTCTCAGGCGAGTGGCGCGAAAGGGTGTGGAGTATATCCGTGATATATCAGGAGTATACTACATCTGCCTCTGGTTGTCAAGGGCCAGTTGCGCTTGCGCGTGAGTGCGCTAACGTGTTGTCGAGCGTGCCCCTCGGTGCAATGCACCTTCCCGGTGCGTTGGACCTGATGGGCGTGTGCGTATGACAACTCGTTAGTACATCCTTGCGCACGGCCGGTCTTGCCATTCCCTCGGTGACCGGCGGTTACCGTTGCGAAGCTTAGTTGAGAATACTGGAACAAGCCAGGGGGGTCCCGTGCGATTACCGGCCGACAGCGTTAACGCCCTGGCGCCTGCCGCAAGGATTCGAATCAATCAACCCCCTGTTCTAAGAGAGCCCGTAGCTGGCGAGCCGAGTTCACTGCTTGTCCCTGCCAGTGATTGTTCATGTAGACCAGAGTTATCGGAGCCTCTTGATCGAGTCCCTGAATCTTGGGCACCCACTCCTCCAGCTCCTCAGTGGTGTAGGTATAGTCATATCGCTCCCAGGCCTCGTCGTGCTTCCACCACTTCTCCCGGTTTCTGCCGTGAAAACGCACGTAGGCCACGGGGCCTGTAGCGACCGCCACGGGAGGGATCAGATTCCGGAAGCGGGGCTGGTCCACGCAGCAGAATCCCAGGTCGAGGGCCTTCAGCTCGTCGAAGGTCTGCATACTGATCCACTCCCGGGAGCGGAACTCCACGACCACCGGTAGGTCCGCAAACCCCTGCCGGACCCGCTCGAGGTACTTGCGATTCGCCGGGGTGGCGTGGAACGAGTGAGGGAACTGGGCCAGCACGCAAGCGAGCTTCTCTTGCTCAATGAGGGGACCCAGAGCTCGGGTGAACGCCTCCATCTGCGCCTCGGGTTCCTTTCTCTCGTGGGTAATGCCCCGGTAGGCCTTGATGGAGAAGACGAAGTCGTCAGGGACCTTAGCGGCGATCTGGCTCAGCGTCCGCTCACCCGGTATGCGGTAGTAGCTGAAGTTGAGCTCGCAGGCGGAGAACTCGCGGGCGTAGTAGGTCAGCCACTGACGCTTCGCTAGGTCCTGCGGGTAGACAGGGCCTACCCAGTCATCGAAGCTGAAGCCGCTCGTGCCGATCCGTATGGTCATGGGTGACGGGCCTTTCTACACTGGTGCCGGCGGCGCAGCGGTCGAATGGATGCTTGCGACGGGCGGCACAGGATGGGCGGCGGTGATGTGCGGACTGGTGGCTTCTGCTTCCGCGGGTGGGTGTTTCGTGGTGCCATCCGAGGGTATTATACCAGAAGTCGCGGTCGGTGACCAAGTCCGGCGCGGCGCCCTGATTCCACCTCCCAATGGCCGAAACCAGGGTTTGTTTGGATGATTGGCCGGTGGTAGACTAGGCCATTCCGGGCACGCGGTCGGGCCGGCACCAGGCCTGTGACGAGGTGGTGCATGTGGCAGTTGAGCTGTGGACCGGAGGACGCCCGGGGGCCTTACCGGAGGGCCTCGAGTATCGTGTTTCTCCAACTCGGGTCGCCCCCGGGCGCGTTGGACGCTCGATGAGGGGGCAGTTCAAGGAATCAGACCAATGGGAGGTGTGTGTGGCGAAGCAGGCGAGCATCACTTGGGTGAAGAAACGGCAGTTCGTGGGCACGGACGGGACGAGGCATTCGGTCGTTATGTCCTCCCAGGACGAGGCAAACGGTGTGGGGATGAGCCCGTCGTCACTGCTCCTGGTCGCCCTCGGCGGTTGTACGGCCTACGACGTGGTGAGCATTCTGGAGAAGAAGAGGCAGCCCCTATCGGGGTTGGAGGTGCACGTTACCGGTCACCAGGACGAGGATCCGCCGTGGACGTATCGGAGAGTGCACATTGAGTACGTGTTGACGGGCGACGGGTTGAGCGAGAAGGCGGTACGCGATGCGATTGAGCTGTCGGAGGAGAAGTACTGCTCGGTGGCGGCGACGGTGCGGGGGAAGGCGGAGATTACGTACGAGTACACGATTGTGGACGAGGTATGAGGCAGTATCAGCACCAAGCGGGGACCCCCTAACGGCGAATCGAGGGCCGGGCCCAGAAGCAGAAACGGGCCACAGGTGGCGCGGGGCACGCCTTGACACACGAGCAGACCTGTTATAGACTCGGAACACTTCACCGATTGGCCCGAATGCAGCTCCGCCGCAGTGGCGGGCCAATGGGCCGTCTCCGTAGACTCATTCTTCAACCGCAACCCAGGTGCAAGGGTTGCTGACCTTCTCCCGCCCGAGTGGGGAATCGCGACGCCGTGGAAGGAAGCATTTTCAAGGAGCCCACTCCAGGCCTACCAGTGATAGAGGAGGTGATCTTCCGCCAAGAATCCCCGGAGAGCTGCGAGCACACACTCTATTTGGCCACTTTTCGTATCTCAAGGAGGTAAGACAGATGGCAAGCAGGGTCTTATGGAAGGTACTGACGGTTCTGATCGTTCTCACGATGGCTGTCCCCTTCGTGCAAGCAGCACCCGTGGAAGGCGAGGGCCCGGCCCCACCGGATCTGGTTGAACAGGATCGGCCCAGCCCCCCAGGGTGGGCCCGAGATGGAGGAGCGGAACAAGTGAGCGAGCTGTCGCACGAGCTCGCAATGAGCAAGATCGACCCGCTCCTGCGCGACGCCGCCGAGACAGGTGGGAAGGAGATGATCGATCTCTACGTGGCGGTGCAAGAAGGCACGGACCTCGGCGCTCATATATCCGAGGCCATCGTCCGCCCACCGGTTTTTGGCGGAGTTCAGCACATCTACGGAAAGACAGCCGCGGGCAAACTGATCAAGATAGCCCAGCTGCCCGATGTTGTCGCCCTGGTCAAGATCGGTCCGGAGATGGAGGACAAACCCTTCGACCCGGAGACCCAGGATAGCACACATCGAGCGGACCTGCAGGCACGGATTCGGGAACTACGGGCCAACGAGGTGAACCACGCCGAGGCGCAAATGGAAGCCGCAGATGTGGGACCTCAGGGTTGGTATGACGTCTTGGACGGGCATAAGTCCGGCGAGGCCTGGGATAAGGGCTTTACAGGAGAGGGCGTCATCGTCGGTGTACTCGATGACGGGATCGACTTTGCCCACCCCGACCTGCAAGGGACGTACGCCAGGGTCACCGACCCGACGTCTCCGTATTATGGTTGGCCCATGGCCTTCTCTT